>JAVEEN010000379.1 GCA_030840445.1 Pseudonocardiales bacterium | reverse complement strand
TCACGGATGCTCGGCAGTGCCGTCTCGATGGCGTCAGCGAGCATCCGCAGTTGGGCGAAGTCTGCGGAGATGGAGAACTGGCCGCCGCTGACAGTGATGGAGCCGGGCATCACAGCAGGTCGATCAGGTGAACCGGCCGTACCAGGGCGTCGGCGGTTGCGGCCAACCGTGCCGCGGCGATCGCCCGGGAGGACGCGGTGCCTTCATGTCGTCTGAGCGCGTCCGCGGTCTCCTCCAGCCGTCCGGCGGTGACTCCGAACCCGCCCAATGCGCTCTGGAGCCGGGCGGCGAACTCGGTCGCCGCTGGTGACTGCCACTGGCAGGTCAGCGCGCGATCGCGCACCCGGGCGCCGCCATGCCTGAGCTGAACCGCCGCTTGATCGAGGGATCGGGCGAGGGCGCTGATGGTCTGATCGGAAACGGTCAACCGGGGCACGGGCGTCATGCTTCGAGCGTTGCCGTGCCGCCGACCCACCTGGCCGTCCAGCGGCGAAATGTGGACGACGTCCGCGGTTGTGGAAACCGCCCCTTCCCTAGTCTGGTCCCGGTTCCCTAGTCTGGTCCCGGTCTTGCCCTAGTCTGGTCGGGGTGTAGCGCTGGTCAGCACCGAGGTGAACCGTGCTTCGGCGCTCGAGGCGTTGGGTAGAGCAGGGCACGGCTGAGCGGACCGGACGACACGCTCCGCTGATTCAATGTCAGCCGCCAGAGCGTGGTTGAATGATCGGGTATCGAATTACATACCTGGAATTCGCTGAGAAATCTTCATCTTTCAACACCCCGGCGCGGCGAACCGCCGCCCATGATGACGCTCGGAGGCCGCATGGAACTCGCGCCCACCGCGCCCACCGCAACCGGCGACGGTGCGGCTGCAACGGCCGAGTCAGCAGCTTCTGGCGTCGACATCGGTGATGAATTGGGCGGTCTGACCCGTCGCGATCGCGAGATCCTGGCCTTCGAACGGCAATGGTGGAAGTACGCCGGCGCCAAGGAGCAGGCCATCCGTGAGCTGTTCGACATGTCGGCCACCAGGTACTACCAGGTACTCAACGGTCTCATCGACTCGTCGGCGGCCCTGGCGGCAGACCCTATGCTGGTCAAGCGGCTGAGACGCCTTCGAGCCAGTCGCCAGCGGCAGCGCTCGGCTCGCCGCTTGGGCATCGAGGTCTGACCCACAATCAATGTCGCATAGCGCTCCACCCTCGCCGGTCCGCCGGCGCCTGGAACTCTCGATCGGCCTGATAGCCCTGTTGGTGGGCGTGCTGATCGCTGTCTTCGCATTCGTGGCCCTGAATCAACCCAAGGGCCGCCAGGCGAGTCGCATCACCAACACGCCCAGCTCGACCGCCGAGTCGACCCCGTCCTCGGCCAAACCTTCATCCAGCGCACCCGTGAAATCCTCGGCCGCCCCCACGACGCCCAAGGCCACGCCCACCACCGCCAAACCCGGTGCCGGCCGTCCCGCGGTGATCGTCCTCAACAACTCCAACACCACCGGCTTGGCCGACACCGCGGTCGGCCGGCTCACCCGGGGCGGGTGGGTGGCATCCAACGGGGGCAACTTCTCCGGCGACATTCTGTCGACCGCGGCCTATTACGACCCGAACGTGTCCGGTGCCCAGGCGGCGGCGACAGCGTTACAGGCTCAGTTTCCCGCCATCCAGCGGGTCAGGCCACGATTTAGCGGCCTGCCCGAGGGTCCGATCGTTCTCGTTCTGACCAGCGACTACAGTTAACGGCACAACGTCGGCTGCACGTGGCCCGACGCCCCCGGTGGTCACCGAACCGCCGGCGGGTTGGCGCTGCGTGCCGACCACATATCGCTCATCCAGAGGGGCAGAGGGACCGGCCCGTTGAAGCCCCGGCAACCACCGCGACAGCTCGAATCCACGCCCACGCGTCAGCGTGAACATGGGGTCGCGAGGTAGGTGCCAACTCCGGCCCGGGCAGTCGCCATGACGCCCGGGAAAGATGAGGAGAGGCCTCGGAAATGACTGCTGTAATCGACCGTCCCGCTGGTACGTCCGGCGAAACCCCCGCGTCCGGTCTGGTGTGCCGCAACTGCGGCGCGACCTACCCGCTCGCCGCCCAACACGCGTGTTTCGAGTGTTTCGGTCCCCTGGAGATCGGCTACGACGCCGAGCGGCTGGCCCGGGTGACCCGGGAGCAGATCGCGGCCGGACCGCACTCGATCTGGCGTTACGCCGGTCTGTTGCCGACCGGCCAGAATGTCCAGACCCGGGTCGACTCGGGTACCGGAATGACGCCGTTGATCCGCGCGGATCGGCTCGCCGACCGGCTGGGTTTCACCGCACCGGTCTGGGTCAAGGACGATTCGGCCAACCCGACCCATTCGTTCAAGGATCGCGTGGTGTCCGTCGCGATCACCGCCGCCCGCGAACTCGGTTTCACCCGCATCGCCTGTGCCTCGACCGGAAACCTGGCGAATTCGGTGGCGGCGCACGCCGCCCGGATCGGCATGGATTCGATCGTGTTCATCCCCTCGGATCTCGAGAAGGCCAAGATCACCCAGACCGCGGTATACGGCGGCACCCTGGTGGCCGTCGAAGGCAGTTACGACGACGTCAATCGGCTGTGTAGCGAGCTGGCCGAGACGGATGAGTTCGAGAGCACGGCCTTCGTCAATGTCAACGTTCGGCCTTATTATGCCGAGGGATCCAAGACCCTCGGCTTCGAGGTGGCTGAGCAGCTCGGCTGGCGTTTACCTGAACAGATCGTGGCACCGATGGCCTCCGGTTCGCTGTTGACCAAAGTGCACAAGGCCTTCAAGGAACTGCAGTCGATAGGGCTGGTCGAGGCGGCGGACTACCGGGTCTACGGTGCGCAGTCCACCGGCTGCTCACCGATCGCCCAGGCCTTCGCCGATGGCACGGACCGGGTGGTCCCGGTCAAGCCGACCGGAATAGCCAAGTCCCTCAATATCGGTAACCCGGCCGACGGTCCGTACGCCCTCGATGCTGTGCGTGCCACCGGCGGCGCGATGGCCCACGTGAACGACGACGAGATCCGGGACGGGATCCAGCTGTTGGCTCAGACCTGTGGCGTGTTCACCGAGACCGCGGGCGGCGTCACCACGGCAGTCTTGAAGAAGCTGGTGGAAAGCGGTCAGCTCGACACCACTCGGGAGACGGTCGTCTACAACACCGGTGACGGGCTGAAGACCCTGGATGCAGTCGCCGATCGGGTCGGTCCCACCGCGGTGATCCCGCCGACGCTCAAGGGGATGCGGTCAGCCGGGTTGCTGTAGCTAGCGGACCTGGCCTGGTTCACTGTTCGTGGGTGGCCCGGTAGTACAGCGGAAGGGCGATCCACAGCAACACGAAGATCAGGCTAAGAATCGAAGTCGTGATTACGGCAAACGCCCGTCCCACGACATAGTCGAGGATCAGCAGGACGCCGCTGAGTACCGACAGCAGCAGGAAAGTGGTGCCCGCTGTTGCCAACCGACTGGCGGTCATCACCAGTTGCTCCTTCAGCCCTTGGCGGAACACCAGGCGGTGAAAGGAAACCGGTGCCACCAGCAGTGCAACGGACAGGGTGCAGCAGATGAGGGTCAGCACGTACACCGTTCGCTGAAAGCTGTCGATGCTTTGAAATCGCTGCTGGAACGCGATCGACAGCATGAAGGCGAAGAGAATCTGCACGCCGGTCTCGGATACCCGCAGTTCCTGGAGGAGCTCTCCGTAATTGCGATCCAGCCGGGCCGCTTCGCTCTCGTTGCGGGCGTCACGCGCGGCGCTGTGCCGGGTCTCCTCGGGCATCAGGGCGGCCTTCCGGTTGTCGGTGACGATCGGTTCAGGCTATGCCCTCCCGTAGAATCTTGCGGGCCAGTCAGACGTGACAGCGAATTCGCAGAAGGGATCCCGTATGTCAAGGGTCGTCCGGTACATCGCGGCGGTTGCGTTGATCGCGGCGTCCGTGTCGGGGTGTGGTTCGAAGGGCAAGAGCCCAACGCCGGCCCCTGATCTCAGCGGTCTGGCGACCTCGAGCGCAGCCAAGGGCAGCGGCACCGCGACCGTCAACGTGGCCGGTACGAAGACCGCGTTCAGGGTGACCTGTACCGCATCGGGCCGGGCGACTCAGGCGGTCGGCAACGAGGGAACCAACGCCGTCACACTCACCGTCCAGGGGACGCCGGTCTCCGCCGTCCTGGTGACGCATGGCAAGGACGGCAGCACCTCGATCTACCAGTCCATCAACGGAATCCGTGACGAAACCGGCAAAGCCGTGGGAAGGCTGACGGTCACTGCTAATGGTGACAAGTACGCCGGGACGGGGACGTTTGTTCTCATGAAGTACGACGCGAAAGGCCGAGCCCTCAAGTCGAAAGGCACATCGAGCGCCGCTGGCAGCTTCGAGGTGACCTGTAATGGTTACGCCCCGGTCCCCACGGCCAGTGCGTCCCCGTCCAAGCCGTCGCCGACCGCTGGACAGCCGTCCAAGGTTCCGTCCGGATCGAGCACCAAGCCCGCAGGGTCTGCCACCTCCTGAGCCGGTAGGTAGCCAAGCCGATCTTGTGCAGGTAATTTCTGCTCTGGTCGCAGTACCAGATGTTTCGCACGACGAAGGACCACGATGGCCTTGCCGGGTGCCATGCGGGTGCGTTGATCGGGACCGACGGGACGAAGACCCCGCCCTCACGAGGTGTGAGCGACGGACGGCCCCTAGCAAGGAGTGCGCGTGGCACAGGGCAGCGTTAAGTGGTTCAACAACGAGAAGGGCTACGGCTTCATCGCCGTAGACGGTGGCCAGGACGTATTCGTCCACTACAGCGCCATCGAGTCCGACGGGTACCGCTCGCTCGAAGAGGGTCAGCGGGTGGAGTTCGAGGTCGCCCAAGGCGCCAAAGGCCCACAGGCCGAGGGAGTACACATCGTCGGCTGAGCTCCGATCGATCGTTGAAGGACGACTGGCCCGGATCCTGGTTGATCCGGCCCAGTCGGCTGTCTGACGTCAGTGTCAGGTCGGTAATGTCTGGTCAGCGCAGCCGTGCCGTCAGGCCCACTGCACGACGTCGGAATGATCCAACCGCGGCAGCCGGTCGAACCACGGGTTCTCGCCGGGGTACCCGATGTTCACGACTAGGATCGAACGCCAGCGGCCGTCGGGGAAGAAGTCGGCGTCGAGGGCTGCGGCGTCGAATCCAGCCATCGGTCCGGCGGCCAGGCCATGGGCCCGCACGGCCAGGATGAAGTAGCCGGCCTGTATCGCCGAGCTGAACCGGCCGGTGTCCGCCCGCATCTCTTCGTCGGCGGCGAAGACGTCCTTGAGTTCGGGCCTGAACGGCAGCACGGTGGGGATGTGCTCGTGGAAGTCGGTGTCGACCGCGAGCACCGCTACCGCCGGCGCCGACAGGGTCTTCGCCTGGTTCGCCTCGTTCATGTGCTGAACGAGTCGTTGCCGACCGTCGGCGGTACGGATGTAGAGCACCCGCATCGGCTGAGTGTTGGCCGCGGTCGGAGCCCACTTGGCCAGCTCCCAGATCTCGGCGAGTTCGGCATCTCCAACCGGCTGCTCGCTGAAGCTGTTCGCGGTGCGGGCCTGGGTGAACAGGAGCGCCCGGCCGGACTCGTCCAGGCGGCTCGCGCTGGCTCGGGTGGTGTCCTCCAACAGTTCCGTCATCAACTTCTCTTTCCTATGTTGCTAGTAAAAAACGAGTAACAGCAATAAAGGTAGCATCCCCGGTAGGATGCAGGCATGGTCAGGATCGGTGACAAGGACCACGAGCCGAGGGCTTGTGATGCCGCCTTGGCACGCGCGTTCAGCTTTCTGGGAAAACGGTGGAACGGCGTCATCCTCGGCACGCTGACCGCCGGCCCGGCGGGCTTCTCCGAACTGCGACGCGCGGTCAGCGGGATCAGCGACTCGGTGCTGTCCGAGCGTCTCGCGGAGTTGTGCGCGGCCGGCCTGCTCGTGCGGTCGGTGGGCAATGGGCCTCCGATCGCGGTCGAGTACCGGCTCACCCCGGCTGGTGAGGCCCTGATGCCGGCAATGCAGGAGCTGACCATGTGGGCCAAGAACAACCTGCCGGCGTGTCCGAGTACGGATACTCCGACCGCGCCATCGCGGCGGCCGGCGAGCGCGGCCAGGGAATAGCCCGCGCGGCGTCACACGTTCGGGCCAGTGGGACAAGATGGAGGCAATTGTGGACGAGATAGCAGCGCCCAGCGGCGTTGGGCAGTTCGGGGCGATCTTGCAGATGACCGCGAAGCCCGGAAAGCGCGATGACCTGCTGCAGATCCTCGTCAACTATGCCCGGACGCTCGACGGTGAGCCCGGAACCCTCTTGTTTGCCGTAGCGGCCGATCCGAACGACGAGGATCAGGTATTCCTGTGGGAAGAATTCGCAGATGGAGCCGCAGTGCAGGCGCATTTCGATCACGACTTCTTCCGCGCTCTCCAGCTGGAACTCGCCGATCTGCTCGCCGAACCCGCGGCCGCCCGTCCCCTGGTGCCGGTGACCCGTCGGGTCAACCCAGGCGTGCCCGCCGAATAGACCGTTCGCCCAACGCCGGACAGGGAGCCACCGACGTCCTGTCCGGGCGTCCCGTTCTACCTTGCACTCACCGGGGTCGAGTGCTAAACCTGACTTAGCACTCGCGTACTGTGAGTGCCAGCCGATCGTGATGAGGTGCCCACCTGACGGGCACCGTCCGTCGCGGGCATCGCCGATCGGAAGCTGGACTAGTCAGTACTCCAGTCAGTCCCAGACAAGCAAAGGACGACATCGCATGGCTAAATTGATCGCGTTCGACGAAGAGGCCCGCCGCGGTCTCGAGCGCGGCATGAACATCCTTGCCGACGCCGTAAAGGTGACCTTGGGTCCGAAGGGCCGCAACGTCGTGTTGGAGAAGAAGTGGGGCGCCCCCACCATCACCAACGACGGTGTGTCCATCGCCAAGGAGATCGAGCTCGAGGACCCGTACGAGAAGATCGGCGCGGAACTCGTCAAGGAAGTTGCCAAGAAGACCGACGACGTAGCCGGGGACGGAACCACCACCGCCACCGTGCTTGCTCAGGCCCTGGTCAAAGAGGGGCTGCGCAACGTCGCCGCCGGCGCGAACCCGATGGCGCTCAAGCGCGGCATCGAAGCTGCCACCGCCGCCGTTTCCGAGGTGCTGCTCAACGCAGCCAAGGACGTCGAAACCAAGGAAGAGATCGCGGCCACCGCGTCGATCTCGGCCGCTGACACCACGGTCGGCGAGCTCATCGCCGAGGCCATGGACAAGGTCGGCAAGGAAGGCGTTATTACCGTCGAGGAGTCGAACACCTTCGGCCTCGAACTCGAACTGACCGAAGGTATGCGCTTCGACAAGGGCTACATTTCGGCCTACTTCGTGACGGACACCGAGCGTATGGAAGCCGTCCTTGACGACCCGTACCTCCTGATCGTCGAAGGCAAGATCGGTTCCGTCAAGGATCTGCTCCCGCTGCTCGAGAAGGTCATGCAGTCGGGCAAGCCGCTAGCCATCATCGCCGAGGACGTCGAGGGTGAAGCCCTCTCGACCCTGGTCGTGAACAAGATCCGTGGCACCTTCAAGTCCGTCGCTGTCAAGGCACCGGGCTTCGGTGACCGCCGTAAGGCCATGCTGCAGGACATCGCGATCCTGACCGGTGGCCAGGTCATCTCCGAGACCGTCGGCCTCAAGCTCGAGACCGCCGGCCTGGAACTGCTCGGCCGCGCCCGCCGGATCAACGTCTCCAAGGACGAGACCACGATCGTCGAGGGTGCCGGTGACGCCGACCAGATCCAGGGTCGGGTCAACCAGATCCGTGCCGAGATCGAGAACTCTGACTCGGACTACGACCGTGAGAAGCTGCAGGAGCGATTGGCCAAGCTGGCCGGTGGCGTTGCGGTCATCAAGGTCGGTGCCGCGACCGAGGTCGAACTCAAGGAGCGCAAGCACCGCATCGAGGACGCCGTTCGCAACGCGAAGGCCGCCGTCGAAGAGGGCCTGCTCCCCGGTGGTGGCGTGGCACTGGCCAACGCTGCCGCGACTGCGTTCGACAAGCTGGACCTGTCGGGTGACGAGGCCACCGGTGCGAACATCGTTCGCGTCGCGCTGACCGCGCCGCTCAAGCAGATCGCGATCAACGCCGGCCTCGAGGGCGGCGTTGTGGCAGAGAAGGTGGCTGGCCTGCAGGCAGGCTGGGGCCTCAATGCAGCGACCGGCGAGTACGTCGACATGGTCAAGGCCGGCGTCGTCGAGCCCGCCAAGGTGACCCGGTCGGCGCTGCAGAACGCCGCATCGATTGCCGCGCTGTTCCTCACCACGGAGGCCGTTGTGGCCGACAAGCCGGAGAAGGCGCCCGCGGGCATGCCCGGCGGCGGCGACGGTGGCATGGGCGGCATGGACTTCTAAGTTCAATCGGCCAAGTTCAACCGGCTCGGAACGGGGCGGTCCCGGACACGGGGCCGCCCCTTTCGCGATCGTGTAACAACCGGCATCTATAGGCTGCCGGGTGTTACACGATCGGGCCTGGGATGATCTGGTGATGAAGCTGAGTGAGACGACATCCTCGGACGCCACGGTCGAGGAGACCTTCGAGGCCCATTGTCAGCACAGTGTTCGCGAGGACGCCTGCAAATTGTCCGGGGCGCTGAGCTGGGATGTGACCGTCGAGCCTGCCCCCGACGGTGGCGCGCGCATTCAGGTCGACCGGACAATGCCCGCCGAGGTGCCGGATTTCGCAAAGAAGTTCTTGGGCGACACCATCGAGGTTCGACAGGTTGAGGAATGGGGCCCGGCTGATTCGTCCGGTGGGCGCACCGCCCGGGTGAAGGTGACCATCAAGGGTCAGCCGGCCAGCATGGTGGGATCGGCGGTGCTCCAACCGTCGGGCACTGGTTCGGTCGAGACGATCGAAGGGGATGTGAGGGTCGACGTCCCGTTCATCGGAAAGAAGTTCGAGCCCGAGATCGTCAGGGTGATCGCCAAGGCGATCAGGATCGAACAACAGACGGCCCTGGAGTGGATCCATTCCCGCCGGTGATCAGGCGGCCACCGCTGCAGCGGGGAGTTGCCCCGAGCGGCGGCAGCAGTGGGCGGGTCAGTCGCCGCGAAGCCGGGCGGCGGCGATCTCCGGCGAGATGTCGTTGATCCATACCGCGGCGCCGGACTCCGACCCGGCCAGGTACTTGAGCTTGCCCGGCGCCCGCCGGATGGTGAAGATCTCCGCGCCGAGGTGCCACGAGTCGCGCAATGTCCGTACTGGTGCCTGGTGCCAGCCGGCGATGTAAGGCGCGGGGGTTTCGAAGAGCCGGTCGAAGCGTCCCAGCACGTCCAGATAGATCGTTGCGAGATCGTCCCGCTCGGTATCGGTCAGGGCTGGCAGGTCCGGTACGTGGCGGTTGGCGATGATCCGAACCTCATACGGCCAGCGAGCCGCAAACGGTACCAAGGCCGTCCAGTGCTCGGTAGCCGTGACGATCCGGTCGGCGGCCTCGATCTCGCGCCGCAGCAGCTCGCAACGCAAGCAGGCACCATGCTCCCGCTCGTACTCGGCGGCTGTCTCGGCGGCCCGCAGCATCCTCGGTGGGACCAGCGGATAGCCGTAGATCTGCCCATGCGGATGGGATAACGTGACGCCGATCTCCTCGCCCCGGTTCTCGAAACAGAAGATGTACTCGATGGTGGGGATCGCGCTGAGGGCGGCGGTCCGATCGGCCAGCGCGTCGAAGACGGTTCGCGCGTGCGCGGTGTCGAGCTGGCTGAATGAGGTGTTGTGGTCGCTGGTGAAACAGACGACCTCGCAGCGTCCGTCACCGGGACCGGACTTGAACGGGAAGTCATCGATCACCGGGACCGATTCGCCGGCTTCGGTGGTCAGCGATGGGAAGCGGTTTTCGAACACCGCCACGTCATAGTCGGCGGCAGGCACCTCGGTCAGGTTTTCGTCGTCCCGGGTCGGGCACAGCGGGCACAGGCTGGTCGGTGGCCGGTAGGTGCGCGACTGGCGATGCCCAGCGATCACCGACCATTCACTGAACAGCGGGTCCCATCGGATCTGTGATGAGGTCGCGGTCTGGGGTAGCTCTCGTTGGTCCTTGGCGCTGCGGTCGGCGCCCGGTGCGAGATCGAAGTAGAACAGATCGCGTCCGTCGGCCAGGCTGATGGATTGGCGGGTGGTCATCGGACCAACTCGACAGTTTCGCACGAAACCACCATGAGTTCGCCGACGAACTCGGCCAGCGTCGCACGGGCTTCGGCGGACAGGCCTTCGTCGGTGATCAGCACGTCGGCCACTGAGAGAGGTCCGAAATCCGCCAGCCCGACCGTCGCCCACTTGGACGAATCGGCGACCACGATCACCTCGCGGGCCCGGGAAATCAGGGCCCGGTTGGTCTCTGCCTCGGCCAGGTTAGGGGTGGTGAATCCCGCGTGCGGGTCCATACCGTGCACCCCGAGGAAGAGCTGGTCGAAGTGCAGGGACCTGATGGTGGCATCGGCGACCGGGCCGACCAGCGCGGCGCTGGGGGTACGCACACCACCGGTGAGGATGACAGTTTGCTTGGTCCCGCCGGCGCTGATCGTGTCCGCCACGGTGGTGGAATTCGTTACGACGGTGAGCCCGGCGATCATGGCGACGAAGCGGCCCAGACTCCAGGTCGTGGTGCCCGCAGACAGGGCGACGGCGGTCCCGGGCGTGATGAGTTCCGCCGCTCGAGTGGCAATCGCCAGCTTGGCCGGCTGGGCCAGGGCGCTCTTGACTTCGAAGCCGGGCTCCTCGGTTACGTGGCTGCCGAGGACCGCGCCACCGTGCACCTTCTGGATGGAGCCCTCGATCGACAGTTGGTCGAGGTCGCGGCGGATCGTCATGTCCGACACCCCGAGCAGTGTGGTCAACTCAGAGACCCGGACACCTCCAGCGCGGCGAACCTCGTCGAGGATTCGCGCTTGGCGCTGGCGAGCGAGCATGACAGCTTCCGTCCTCCTACGACCTACTCCCCGAACAGACGGGGACGGATTCAGCGTTCATCATGCTCTAACAAAAGTCAACAACATCGCCCAAGACTGCGCACGGTAACCGCGGGCGCATGCGGTAACTACCAATCGAGATCGAACACTTTCATGATCCACTCGCACTTTCCAGCGCTCTACAGCGCATGGAAACGGAAGTTGATCACCTGGCAGGTAGCAAAAGGGGAAAATCGCTACAGCGGCCGCAAGATGTCGTCGGCGTCGATGATCGTGTACGCGTACCCCTGTTCGGCCAGGAATCGCTGGCGGTGCGCGGCGTACTCGGCGTCCAGCGTGTCTCGGCTGACCACCGTGTAGAAGTGGGCCTGGCGCTTGTCGGCCTTCGGCCGCAACACCCGTCCGAGCCGCTGGGCCTCCTCCTGTCGGGATCCGAAGGTGCCCGATATCTGGATGGCCACCGCGGCCTCGGGCAGGTCGATGGAGAAGTTGGCCACCTTGCTGACCACCAGCACCCGACTCTCACCCCGGCGGAACTCGTCGAACAGCCGTTCCCGCTCTTTGTTGGAGGTTGAACCCTGGATGATCGGCACGTCGCCCAGATGGGCGGCGATCTCATCGAGCTGGTCCAGGTAGGCCCCGATAACCAGCACCTGGTCATCCGGGTGCCTGTTCACGATGGCCTCGATCACCGGCAGCTTCGTCCGCACGGTGGCGGCCAGCTTGTACTTGTCCTCGGGCTCCGCGGTGGCGTACGCCATCCGCTCGGCGTCGGTCAGCGTGACCCGGACCTCGGAACAATCGGCCGGTGCGATCCAGCCCTGGTTCTCGATGTCCTTCCACGGCGCGTCGTAGCG
>JAVEEN010000376.1 GCA_030840445.1 Pseudonocardiales bacterium | reverse complement strand
GCCCGGCGGCGGGTCGTACCCGCCCGCGCCGCCGGCGGCCCAGTACCCGCCGAACCAGGGTCCGTCAGGGCAGTACCCGCCGCCGCACAATCCGTCCGGGCAATACCCATCGGCGCACAATCCGTCCGGGCAATACCCGCCGGCAAATTACCCGACCGGGCAGTACCAGGCGCCACCGCCGCCGCCCGCCGGCCCGTATCCGCCCAGTGAGCAGTACCCGCCAACCGCGGCGTATCCCCCGGTGGGGACGCATCGGCCGGGCGAGTCGCCCACGCCGGATGAGCCGTCCAAGCAGGGCGAGTCAGCGACCCAGGCGTACCCGGTGGTTCCCGACAGTGCGCGCTCCGATACCGACGACCGACGTGGCGGCGAGGGCCGCTGAACGGCCTAGCGGCAGAGAGTTGCGATGACTGAGATCGATCTGGAACGGGCGGAGCGCGCCGTTCGCGAGTTGCTCATCGCGGTCGGTGAGAATCCTGACCGCGATGGCCTCAAGGACACCCCGGCGCGGGTCGCCCGTTCCTACGGTGAGATCTTCGCCGGGTTGCACGTCGACCCGGACGAGGTCCTGCTCACCACGTTCGACGAGAACCATGACGAACTGGTACTGGTCAAGGACATCCCGCTCTACTCGACCTGCGAGCACCACCTGGTGACCTGGCACGGCACCGCCGCGGTCGGCTACGTGCCCGGGGTGGACGGACGGATCACCGGATTGTCCAAGCTGGCGCGGGTGGTCGACCTGTATTCGAAGCGTCCACAGCTCCAGGAGCGGCTGACCTCTCAGGTCGCGGACGCGGTGATGCGCAAGCTGGAGCCCCGTGGCGTGATCGTGGTGGTCGAAGCCGAGCATCTCTGTATGGCCATGCGGGGAATCCGCAAGCCTGGATCACGGACCATGACGTCGGCCGTTCGCGGCATCTTCAAGAGCGACTCCCGTACCCGCGCCGAGGCGCTGAGCCTGATCCTGGGCAAGTAGCCGACGAGATGGCCCGGTTTCACTACTCGGTGGTGCGCTGATGTCGAGGACCGAGATCCCCACTCGCGCCGACCGAATCGTCGTGATGGGCGTGCTCAACGTGACTCCCGATTCGTTCTCCGACGGCGGTCGGTACGCCGGGCTTGACGCGGCCCTGGATCATGCTCGGATAATGGTCGCCGAGGGTGCCGATCTCATCGATGTCGGCGGCGAATCCACCCGACCGGGGGCCCAACGGGTGCCCGTCGAGGAGGAGGCCCGCCGGGTGCTGCCGGTGATCGAGCTCCTCGCAGCCGAGGGCATCAAGGTCAGCGTCGACACCTATCGCGCCGCCGTAGCCGAATTGGCGGTCGCGGCCGGCGCCTCGGTGGTCAACGATGTCTCGGGTGGCCTCGGCGATCCCGACATGGCACGAGTAGTGAAGGACGCCGGCTGCCCGTGGATCCTCATGCATTGGCGCGGGCATTCCGACCGGATGGCAGACCTGGCCCACTATGACAACGTGGTGACCGATGTCCGGACCGAGCTGATGGCCCGCGTCACGGATGCCCTGGCCGTCGGGGTCGCTGCGGAGCAGTTGCTGCTCGATCCGGGTTTGGGCTTTGCCAAGAAGGCCGAACACAATTGGGCCCTGCTGGCCCATCTCGATGTCTTCACCAGCCTCGGCCTGCCGGTGCTGCTGGGAGCATCGAGAAAGTCGTTCCTGGGACGGTTGCTTGCGGATCCGGCGGGCACTGTCCGACCGACCGCCGGGCGCGAGGATGCCACGACGGCGCTGACCACCTTCGCGGGCCTCAACGGAGCCTGGGGTGTTCGGGTACACGACGTCGGACCGAACGTGGACGCGGCGCTGGTGGCCGCGGCGATCAGGAGCGCCCGGTGAGCGGTTCGATCACGCCGGCCGGCAGCGATGCCGTCCGGCTCACCGGCCTCATCGTGCGTGGGTACCACGGAGTATTCGACTTCGAACGCCGCGAGGGTCAAGATTTCGCGGTCGACGTTGAACTCGAGCTCGACACCCGGCCTGCCGCCGCCAGCGACGACATCGTCGACACCGTGCACTACGGCGAACTCGCCGAGGGCCTGGCGGCGGTCATCGCGGGTGAGCCGGTGAACCTGTTGGAGACACTCGCGCACCGGCTGATGGTGGTATGCCTGGCCGATAGCCGGGTCGCCGCGGCCACGGTGACCGTCCACAAACCGCAGGCACCGATCCCGCTGACGTTCTCCGACGTCAGCGTCTCGATCCGTCGCGAACGGACCGATGAGGACCGATGACGCGCGCCGTGCTGTCCATCGGATCTAACGAGGGTGACCGGCTGGCCAACCTGAGGTCTGCGGTCAACGCCTTTTCTCCTTATCTACACGGCACATCTGCGGTCTTCCAGACGCCGCCCTGGGGACCGGTTCCACAGCCGGAGTTTCTCAACGCAGTCCTCATCGTGGCTGACGACGGGGCCGACGCGCTCGACTGGCTGGCGCGCGGGCAGGCCTGCGAGCAGGCGGCCGGCCGGCTTCGCGAAGTGCACTGGGGGCCCAGAACTCTGGACGTGGACGTCGTCACGGTCAGCGACAGCGGCCGCGATATCGTCAGCGACGATCCGTTGTTGACGCTGCCGCATCCGCGCGCGGCCGAGCGGGCGTTCGTGCTGGTGCCGTGGTGGTCGGTGGATCCGGAAGCGGAACTGCCCGGTCACGGATCGGTGCTGGAGTTGATGCAGGCGCTGCCGCCGGCCGAGGTCGAGGCGGTCCGAATGATGGCTGGGATGGAGTTGCGAGCATGATGCGGCGGACGAGCGCCTCCGACGTGCTGGTGCCGTTCGTGGCGGTGGCCGCGGTGGTCTACGTACTGCTCAAGCTGAGCTACAACTCGCTGCCGCCGTTCCAGTGGTTCGCGGCCGTGCCGATCGGTGCGCTGGCGGTCGCGGAATTCGTGATGGCCCGCCGGGTGCGGCTCGCCGTCCGGCACGAACCCGGCGCCAAGGTGATGACCGCACTGTCCATCGCCCGTTCGGTGGCGCTGGGCAAGGCGTCGTCGCTCGTCGGAGCAGGCGTCTCCGGAGCCGCCCTGGCCCTCGTCGTGACGGTCCTGCCGGACAGTTCTCGGACCAGCGCCGCCGGTCATGATCTCTGGGTCGGGCTGGTTCTGCTGGTTGTTTCGGCGGCGGTGACGGCGGCCGGATTGGTGCTCGAACGAGCAGGTATCGACCCGAATCGGGACCGCCGCGACTGACCCGTCCTCGGTTCAGGTGTCGGAGCTCTGCTCGGCCAGGTTGTCCCGCGCCCAGAGTGCAGCCGAGGTGCGATCGCTGACACCGATCCGGCGGAAGATGTTGCCGAGATGGACCTTCACCGTGCGTTCGGTGATACCCAACGTCCGGCCGATTTGCTTGTTTGCCAGGCCTTTGCTGGCCAGCCGTAGCACCTGCTGTTCTCGGTTGCTGAGCTGGTCGGATGCAACCGGTGTGCCGGCGCCCGGCAACAGGGCACCGGCCACCCGCGGGTCCAGGGGAGTATGGCCACCGGCCGCCGATCGGACGGCGGCGAGTAGCTCTTCAGCCGTGCAGTCCTTGAGCACATAGCCCGCAGCGCCCGCCGCAATGGCTTCCCGGACCCGCGCGACATCGGAGAACGAGGTCAACACGACGACCCGGGCGTTGGAGTGGTTCGAGTGCAGTGCGCGGGTGGCGGCGATTCCGTCCATCACCGGCATGGACAGGTCCATGAGCACCACGTCCGGTTCGGTCGAGGTGTAAAGCTCGATGGCCTCCTGACCGTCGGCCGCCTCGCCGACCACCTCGATGTCCGGTGCGGTGGCCAGGAGCGAGATGAGACCGGCCCGGACCAGGGGATGGTCGTCGACCAGCAGAACCCGGATCATGCCGGGATCACCCGCATCCGCCAGGCCGTCCCGTGTCCGGGCTCGGTGCGCAGGTCCAGTTGTGCTCCCACCGAAGTGGCCACATCGGTCATCAGTGACAGACCCAGGTGCTGATCGCGTTTGATGGACGGGTCGAAACCGCGGCCGTTGTCGGCTACTTCGAGCGTGACCGCGTCCGCGTCCGTGCTGAGCGTGATGACCACCTCGGTCGCCTCCGCGTGCTTGACCGTGTTGCGCAACGATTCCTGGGCGATCCGGAACAGGGCCTGCTGCTGCTCGGGATTGAGGCGCTCGGCGGCCGATTCGTCCAGCTCGAAGCGGACGGAGGCTGCGCGGCCCGCGATCGTGGCGGCGGTATCTCGCATTGCCGCCGTCAGGCCGGCCGAGTGCAGGCTCGGGGGGTAGATGTCGACGACGAGGGACCGAAGGCCGCCCATGCTGGCACGCACCGTGTTGGCCGCGCTGCGCAATTGCTCGGCCAGCTCGTGCTGGTTTCGGGCGGCAGCCGCCTCGGCGCCACCGGCGACGGTGAAGGAAGCGGCGGCCAGTTCTTGCACGATGCCGTCGTGCAGCGCCGCCGCAATCCGCTGGCGTTCGTCCTGGGAGGCGTGCAGAGCTCGCTGAATCATGGTTTCCCGCTGGTTCTGCGCACGGCGGGCTCGGCGCAACAAGGCCCACATGATCGGTAACAGCAGCAGGAAGATCAAGGCGACGCTGGTCAGCGTAATTCCGGCGAAGCCGCGCCAGAGCTGCGAACTGCGGTCGGTGACGACGTCGTAGCGGAAATAGGTCTCGAACAACAACTCCCGGCCGTTGGGCGTCCACACCGGCCGGTAGACCTCGAGCAGCTTGCGCTGTGGCGTCTCGAAACGATTCTCGGGCAGGCTCAAGTCGGTGATCTCGGCCAGCGTCTGGGGGGCGCTCAGCGCCCGCTGGGCACCGGAATCCAGCCCGAAGGTCTGTCCGACCAGTTTCGGTTCGTCGGAGTACAGAATCCGTCCCTCGGGCGACCACAGTTTGACCCTGACCACCGATTGGGACAGCATCCGGCCGCGCACCAGCGGGTCAAGCGCCTTGGCGGCCGTCAGATCGGTGGCCATGGCGTTGGTCAAGGACGGCTGTAACACGCTCTCGGCGAGGATGTCGGTCGTCTGTGCGACTTCGTGGACGGCCTGGCTCTCAGCGATCCGCCGGCTGACCGCCGCACCGCCGAACGCAACCAGCAAGGCCAGCACCGAGGCCGCCAAGGTCATCTGCACGAGCAAGCGGCGCAGGCTCAGGGGTCCTTCGGTCGAGCTGGCAGCAGCATTTGGGGACACGACCGTGGCCCAGCCGACCTGACTGCGGTCGGCCGGGTCACGGCGGCTCTCATCGTCGGGCTGAGGGGGATCACCGGTGGGACGGAGCTCGGCGTCCGAAGTCATGGACCTAGTGTCCACTGCCCCGTCCGCCGCCGTTGTCATCGCCGGGCTCGGTGGTCCTGGAGGCGCTGTTGCCGCCGTTGTCGTCGCCGGGCTCGGTGGTCCTGGAGGCGCTGTTGCCGCCGTTGTCATCGCCGGGTTCGGGGGTCCTGGAGGCGCTGTTGCCGCCGTTGTCATCGCCGGGTTCGGGGGTCCTGGAGGCGCTGTTGCCGCCGTGGTCATCGCCGGGCTC
>JAVEEN010000364.1 GCA_030840445.1 Pseudonocardiales bacterium | reverse complement strand
GGGCATGCTGCATGGCCGATCCGGCCGGGGTGGCCGATCCGGCCGGGGTGGCCGGCGTGGTCGACATGGCCGGACCCGGAGAGCCGGTGGGCTGATCAGTGGACATCACCGCACATCATCACATCCGCTAGCCGAGCGAACGGCCCGGCGCCGAATGCGCGCCGGCACCCCGGCCGGACGGGCGGACCGACCTGACGTCTCCGCGAACATGGCCTGGCTTGTCGGTGCGAGGCTTACCGGCCGACGGACGGTCCTGGCGAGGCTGACCGGCCCGGGCCGGCTTGTCGCGCCAAGACCGCTCACCACGACCGCGCTCGTAACCGCCCCGCTCGTAACCGCCCCGCTCGCGGGAAGAACCGGAACGAACCGGCTCGATGACCGGGACACCGGACGCTTCCCGAGCGCCGGTCACGGCGAACATCGCGGGATCGCCCGGGTAGACGTCGCGCTGGTTCGGCTGAACTCCGGCCGCCAGCAGCAGGCTGCGGACCGTGCGCTCCTCGTTGGGCGTGGTGATCGTGACGACCATTCCCGATTCGCCGGCCCGTGCGGTCCGGCCTGACCGGTGCAGGTAATCCTTGGGATCGGCCGGCGGATCGACGTGCAGCACGAGCGTCACATCGTCGACGTGGATGCCGCGAGCGGCCACATCCGTCGCGACGAGCGCGGTGACGGTGCCGTTCTTGAAGGCGTTGAGCGCCTTGGTCCGCTGGACCTGGGTCCGGCCACCGTGCAGGGCCGCGGCCGCAACGCCCGCCCGCATCAGGTTGTCGGCGAGCCGCTCGGCCCCGAACTTCGTCCGGACGAACAGGATGGTGCGGTCCTCGCGGGCGGCGATCTGAGTGATCACCTGCCATTTGGAGGACATCGGCACCCGGAATACGTGGTGGGCCATGGTGTCGACTGTGGCCGCCGCCGGCGCGAGCGCCTTGATGGCCGGATCGACGAGGTACTCGGTGACGAGGGATGCAACGTCCCCGTCGAGGGTCGCGGAGAACAGCAAGCGCTGCCCGCCGGCCGGGGTCATGTCGAGGATCCGGCGGACCACCGGCAGGAATCCGAGATCGGCCATGTGATCGGCCTCGTCCAGCACGGTGATCTGAACGTTCGACAGATCGCAGGCCCGCCGCTCGATGAGGTCGATGAGCCGGCCCGGCGTTGCCACCACGATGTCGGTGCCGCGGACGAGTCCCTGAATCTGCTTGTGGATCGGCAGCCCGCCGGCGACCAGCCGAAGCGAGAGATCGTTGGCCTGAGCGAGCGGAGCCAGGCTGTCAACCACCTGCATGGCAAGTTCACGGGTCGGCACCAGGATCAGCGCATGCGGCTTGCGGGGCGAGGTCGGCGAACCGGTCAGCCGGGCAATCATCGGCAGCCCGAACGCGAGCGTCTTGCCAGCCCCGGTGGCGGCCCGGCCGAGGACATCGCGGCCGGTGAGCGCATCCGGGATGGTGGCGGCCTGCACCGGGAACGGTTCGGTGATTCCGGACCTGGTCAGTCCCTGCACGAGCGCCTTGGGCAGACCGAGGTCGGCGAAGCTGGGCAGGTTGTCGGGGTCGATGATCGTCATGGGCAGGTCGTCGAACGGGCCGCGGCCGGCCTTCGGCGCGAAAGACTTGGCCGGACGTGCCTTGCGCGGTGCGTAACCACCATTGCCAGAGTTACGGCTGGTGGCGGTGCGGCTTCCTGAGGTACGGCTTGCTGAGCTACGGCTGGCGGAGTTGTAGGAGCTGGAGTTACGGGCAGCAGCGGATGGCCGCTGGGCATACGAAGACAAGAAAATTCCCTCGAGACGTTGGCGCGTCTCGGCGATCGGCCCGATTGACGACCGATGCGGCCAGGGCGATCTAGGTGAAACGAGCCCAGCGCGCTTCTCTTAGGCGAAGTCACGCCGACATGAATAACTGAAGTCTACCGGTCGCCGCTGCTCGGCCGGACCACCGCACCCGACCGACTGCCCGGCAACGCGCCCGCCTCGCCCAGGCCGGCACCGAGGCGGCCGGGGTATCACGGCCGCGGCGGCAGCTCCGCGATCGCCAGCGAAGGCCGCCGGCCGAGGTCCGGACGGGTGGGGGCCGGGCGGGATTGAAGTTCGGCCATGACCCGTTCGATCGCGGCACTCAACTGCGGATCCTCGCCGCGGGCCCAGGCGTGCGGCGGATACTCGACCACGATGTCCGGATCGACCCCGTGGTTCTCGACGTCCCAGCCGAACTTCTCGAACCAGAAGGCATAACGGGGTTGGGTCACCGAGGTGCCGTCGACCAGGCGGTACTTGCCGTCGATGCCGATCACGCCGCCCCAGGTCCGGGTGCCGATAACCGGCCCCAACCCGAGCGCCTGGAATGCGGCGTTGACGATGTCACCGTCGGACCCGGCCCATTCGTTGGCGATCGAGACGATTGGCCCACGCGGTGCCGAGGACGGGTAGGACGTACTGGGGTAATGGCGGTTCGTCCCCCAGCCGATGACCCGGCGTACGAGCTTCTCGATGACCAGCTCGGAGGTGTGCCCGCCGCGGTTGTCCCGGGTGTCGACAATAAGCGCGTCCCGATCCATTTCCACCGCAAGGTCTCGGTGCAACGCGGCCCAGCCGCTGGAGACCATATCGGGGATGTGGACGTAGCCGACCCGTCCGCCAGTCTGCTCGTGAACGATTGCGCGCCGACCGGAAACCCAATCGAGGTAACGCAATTCGACATCGGTCGCCAGCGGGACCACGACGACCGGGTGCTCGGCATCAGCACGGGCCAGCCGCAGTTCGACTGGCTTGTCGGCGGTGCCGAGCAGGAGTTCGGCCGGACCTCGCCCGGACGGCCCGCTGCCCAGCCGTTGGCCGTTGACGGCCACGATCACGTCGCCCATCCGAGCCGAAACACCTGGGGCGGTCAGCGGTGATCGAGCGGCGATACTGGAGTTGTCACCGGCCAGAATTCGTTCGATCACCCAGCGTCCGTCACCGTCACGAGCCAGGTCGGCTCCCAGAAAGGCCGGTTTGAGCGCGTCGTCGACCTCCTCCGGCGGCGGGGTCTCGTAGGCATGGGACGAGCCGGTTTCGCCGTTGACCTCCCACAGCAGGTCGGACAAATCGTCCCGGGTGGTTATCCGGTCGACCAGCGGCCGGTACTTGTCGACAGCGCCGTCCCAGTCGAGTCCGGACATGTCCGGGGTCCAGAAATGATCGCGCATCAACCGTCCGGTCTCGTCGAGCATCTGCGCCCATTCGGCGGGCGGGTCGACGGTGAGTCGAATGCGTGACAGGTCGACCTCGTGGCTTTCGGATCCGTCCTCGGCCGGCTTGTGGTCGGCAGGGACCACCTTGATCGCCGCACCGTCCCGGACGACGAGCTTCGTGCCGTCTCCGGAAATCTCCACATGGTCCACCCGGGCCGCCAGTTCGAGCTGCCGGCGCTTGCCGAAATCCCACCGCTGCAGAGACGGGCGGATGTCGTCACCGGGGTTGCGGGACTCCCCCAGCTCGCCTGAGACCGGCGAGTCGGTCCAGATCACGCCGCCCTTGGCGGGCGTCAGGTCCCCGAGCCGACCCGCGGCAACCGGGAACGCCACGACCCGGTCGGCGATGCCCGCCAGGTCGATCCGCACGTCGATCCGCAGGTCGGCCGCAGCCGGCTCGCCCGACCCGGACGACTCCGGTTGCGAGGCCTGCGGTGCCGCAGGCGTGCCGGTGTCCGCGGCCTGCCCGTCGACGTCCTGGCCGTCGAGTTCGGGGGCGAAGGGCGACGGGGTGTCAGCGGCCAGCGTGACCAGGTACGGACGGGTGGCCAGCGGAAACGCCAGATCGAAGACATGGGCGTCATAAACGGGGTCGAAGGTCCGGGCCGAGAGGAAGTACAGGTACTTGCCGTCCGGGCTGAAGGACGGGTCGGAGTCGAGGAACCGGGCGGTGGTCACCGCAGCGATGGCACCCGAGCCGAGGTCGGCCAGTCTGATGGACCTGAGTTTCTCGGCTCCCTCGGCGGCGGAATAGGCCAGCCACCGCGAATCGGGCGAGAAGGCCAGGCCGGTGGGCTCGCCCTTCTCGCTTCGCTCGATCTCGGTGATGGCACCATCGCTCACGGCCATGCTGAGCAGCCGGCCGTCATGGGTGGCCAAAGCCAGCGTCTGGCCGTCCGGGCTGGCCACGAGCTCCAGCACCCGACCGATCTGACCCGTGCCGTACCGCCGGTGCTCATCCGCGCCCGAGGCGATCTCGATGCCATCGGCACCCTGGGCATCGGTCACATAGGCCACCGACGCAGCTTCGCTGGACGGGGCCGCCGCTAACACGACGGGCAGTCGGTGGCGGACACCTTCGGCGGCGGCCACCGCCGGGGCGGGTCCGTTGCGGTGGGTCAGCCACACGATCTTTCCGCGGACCTCCACCGCCGAGGCTCGGCCGGTGCGGTCGACACTCAGGGCACCGAGGCTTTTCGCGGCGTCGATGCGGTGCCGGTCCCGGCCCGACCGGGTGCCGCCGAGGGAGATGTCCAGCCGGTGCGGCCGGGAGTCCGGCGCCAGCGCCGGTTGGGCACCGCCGAGCATCCAGATCTCGCCGGCGTGCTGATAGATCAGCCTCGCGCCGTCGCCGGCGAGCTGTCGAGCGTAGAACTGGCTGTGGTCACTGTGGCGGCGCAGCTCGGAACCGTCGGCGGCAACCGAATAGACATTTCCGTGGCCCTCGAAATCTGCGAGAAACGCCAGCCGTCCGTCGAGCCAGGTCGGATACGTCTTCGGTCCGGCCAGCTCGCCCAGGAATTCAGCGAATTCGGCGTTGCCATCCGGGCTCGTCCACAGCCGGCCAGCTGTTCCACCGCGGTAACGCTTCCAATGGGCGTAGTCACGGAGGTAGCCAGAGCCCACCACGACAGGCCCCGAACCCGACAGCGCCACAGCATTCACCGGCCCGTACGGGAGCAGTTCCGGTTCCCCGACTGCGGGTTCGGTCCCGCCGGACTCGGCCAGCCCGATCGCATAGGCCCAGGTCCGAGACCGGAACGGTTGAGCGCCGGCGCTGAGCACGACCAGCCGACCGTCTGGGGCGAAGCCGTCGATCCGGGTGCTCTCGTTGCCGAAGAAGGTGAGCTGCTGGGGCACGTCACCGGCCACCGGCATTGCGAAGACCTCCGGCTCGCCGCGCCGGCGGGACAGCCACACCACGGTCGAGCCGTCCGGGGAGAGTCGCGGCCTGGCTACCGCCACCGAGTCGGACGTGAGCCTGGTTGCCCGGCCGCCGGAAACCGGGGCAAGCCAGACATCATCCTCTGCCGTGAAGACAACCTGCTCGCCCTGGACGTGCGGATAGCGGAGGTACCCCGTTGCGGAAGTCATGAAGCAAAACCTTAATAACTAGCCGAGCCCGGCCGCAAGCCGGATTGCCCCTTTTGACGGCTAGCCGCCGGTTGGGCACCGGGTCAGGTCACCTGAAAGCTCGTCGCGATCACGTCTCCGGCGATATCGAGGCGCCAGGTGTACCGGCCGGCCGGCAAGGGCAGCGGCTGGACGTTCACGGTGAAGCTGGAATCGATCGGTGTCCCGGCGGTGAGACCCGGCGGCCGACCCACCTCCACCGTTGCGTTGAATTCGATGAGCTGCTCGGCCGAACCATCCGGTCCCGTCAGGGCAATCGGCTTTCCATCGGCATCGACCAGTTGCAGGTGGAGCGGTAGCTTCTCGTTGGCGCGATCCCAGGGCACCTTGATCAGCCCCACCACCGCCTGCGGAGCGGTCGGGGACCCAGTCACCGACCACCCCGCACCGAGCATGCTGACCTTGCCGCCCACCGCCTGAGCCGCGTCCGCGAGAATCAATTGGGCGTCCACCGGTGATGCCATGAATCCATCTTGCCAGCCGCCGCTACTGGCGACCGAGCGCGCGATAGACCCAGCCCTCGGCCCGCCACAGTTCCCGATCGAGCGCGTTGCGTCCGTCGACGATGTTGCGCTGCCGGACGACGGCCTCCAGCACTGAGGGGTGCATGCTGCGGAACTCGGCCCACTCGGTCAGGTGCAGGACCACATCGGCATCGGCGCAGGCATCGATCGTGGACGGCGAGTACGCCAGCATCGGAAACTTGTCGCAGGCGTTGGCCATGGCCTGAGGGTCATAGACGCGAACCGCCGCACCCTCGCGCTGAATCGCCACGGCGACGTCCAGCGCCGGGGAGTCTCTGATGTCATCGCTGTTGGGCTTGAAGGCGGCCCCCAGCACTCCGACCCGCATGCCGGCCAGCGAGCCGTCGCAGAGTTCCCTGGCCAGGTCGACCATCCGGGACCGGCGGCGCATGTTGATCGCGTCGATCTCCTTGAGGAACATCACGGCCTGGTCGACGCCCAACTCCTCGGCCCGGGCCATGAAGGCCCGGATGTCCTTGGGCAGGCAGCCGCCGCCGAACCCGAGACCGGCGTGCAGGAACTTGCCGCCTATCCGCTCGTCGTGCGACAGCGCCGCCGACAGCTGCGTCACGTCCGCGCCGGTGTTCTCGCAGATCTCGGCCATCGCGTTGATGAAGGAGATCTTGGTGGCCAGGAAGGAATTGGCCGCGACCTTGACCAGTTCCGCCGTCGCGAAATCGGTCACGATGAGCGGCGTCCCGGTTTCCAGGATCTGCTGATAGACCTCGCTCATCACCTTGGCCGCTCGGTCGTCGGCAACGCCCATCACAATCCGGTCCGGGCGAAGAGTGTCCTCGACCGCGAAGCCCTCCCGCAGGAACTCGGGGTTCCACACCAGGTCCCCGCCTGCGGCCCCGATGTCCAGCGCGAGACGGGCAGCAGTGCCCGCCGGAACTGTGGATTTGCCGACCACCAGCGAACCGGACTTCATCACCGGGAGTAGGGCCTGGACCGCACCATCGACGTAGCTCAGGTCCGCCGCGAATTCACCCCTCTTCTGCGGGGTTCCGACGCAGATGAAGTGAACCTCGCCGAACTCGCCGATCTCTGCATAGGAGGTGGTGAATCGCAGCCGCCCCGCGGCCAGGTTACGTTGCAGGAGCTCGGGCAATCCCGGTTCGAAGAACGGCACCTCGCCGGCATTCAGCCGGGCCACCTTGGTGACGTCGACGTCGATCCCGAGAACATCATGGCCCAGTTCAGCCATGGCCGCGGCGTGCGTGGCACCGAGGTAGCCGGTACCGATGACCGTCAATTTCATTGCACTAGCCCTTCTTGGAATCAGGCATGACGCCCGAGGAGAATCGCGAATCGGAGATGGCGGTTTTGAATGCCGCCAAGGCATCCGGGGATGAGTTGTACCGCCAGTCGTTGGTGATCGGTACGCCGTTGGCGTTGGTGGTCGCGATGTTGTTGAACCACACGAATCCCACCACGCTCGGATCGGACAGGAAGCCGGCGATCGTGTTACTGATCCACTCGGTCTTTAGTGCTGTGACATCGGTGGCACCGTCGGTCTGGATGGCGCCGATCTCGGCGAAGAACAGCGGTTTGTTGGTGAACGACCTGATCTTGCTGACGGTCTGACCGAAGCTGGTGGGGTAGTCCGCCTTGGTCTTGGACGTGCGCAGATAGACGGTGGCCCCGACCCAGTCGACATAGTCATCGCCCGGATAGTCAGCCGCGATATCGCTGTTTCCGGCGGAGCCGGCCTTGACGTTGTCGATGCGGCCGGGCGACCACAGCCAGATCACGTCCTTGTTGGCACCGACCTTCTGGAAGATGTTCCAGACGTACTGCCAGACCTGGACGTACTTGGCCGGCGAGTTGTTCCAACCGCTCTGACCGGCGGCCCACGGGTACCAGTTGCCGTTCATCTCATGGTCGAACCGGATGACCACCGGAAGGTCGGCACGGACGATGTCACCGGCGTACTTGTAAAGGTAGTCGTCCCATTTCCCGGCCAGGATGTTGGTCAAGCTGTAATCGGCGGCCGGAATCGTGGAGTTCTTGTCTTCCTGCTTGGAAACCCAGGTCATCACCGGCAGAGCACCGCGATTCCAGGCCTCCGTCGCGCGGGAAGGATCGTAGTCAGTGTCCCAACCGGTGAACCATTCGACGGCACTGGGCGCCTTGCCCAGCTGCGTGTCGACGGCGTCATACATCGGCGTGGAGTTCGGCAGTCCGTCCTGGGCCACGCCGAAGTAGTTCAGCTCCGGAGACGCGATTAGTTCCTTAGCGCCTGCAGACGGCTTGGGAGCGGCGTACGCGGCGATCGGAGTGGACGCAGCCCGGTTGGGATCCCTCGGCAATTCGGTGCAGGCGAGTCCGTCACCGTTGTAGGAGCCCGGGTCGCCGTCCAGGCCGTCGGGATCGGACAGGTTGGCCACATATGCTGTTTGGGCATCCTGCTGCCAGTGAAAGTCCCAGCAGTGCTTGGCCAGATCGGTGACCGGAGGGCTTGCGGACGCCGTAGCCGAGGTCGAATGAGAACCTGAGGAGGCACCCAGGTATTGCCGGATGATCTGGGTCTTCGACGGTGACCGGTTGATTGTCGCCGTCCCGGGTCGGGTGATGCCTTTGGTCGGTTTGGTGGTCGGTTTGCCGGTCGGCCTGGTCGTCGCCGGGGACGAGCCGCCAGGCGCTGTGGCACCCGAGCCTGCAGCGCTGAGCGGTCCAGGCACCGCCGCGGCCGCCTTTGCGCCACCCAGACCGCCCGATCCGGTCGGCGAGAGGTACACCGCTGTTGCGATCGCGACCAGAGCGATCACCAGGGCCGGTGCCAGCAGTCGGGCCGAGGGCGAGGCGACCCAGAGACGGAAATCAGAAGAGAAGCGCATCGTAACCAACTCCAAGAGCAAGGATCACAATCGCGATCACGTATGGGATAAGGCCGCGAGGGTCACCGTCGGCCATGGTTTCGGGTGTGGCTGTACGGGATACGGCTGCGGTCAGCACGGCGCCCGCAGGTCTGGTCGGCAGGTCTTCGCGCGGCAGATGATGCCCGCCGGAGTCGACCGGGTCGCCGTGATAGCCGGTCCCACTCGACGACAAACCGGCGCTGGGTGCGGTGAAGGCGTCCTTTCGGGTTCCCCAGCCGCCGACATGGCCGAGCCTTACGAAGCCGTACATCCGGATCGGCATCAGGACCAGGGTGCTGAAGAGGATGAAGAACGGCATCCGCAGCAGATCACCGGGTGCCTCGTAGAGATGCCGGAGCTGGCGCAGGCACATCGACAGAGTGGAGGCCAGCACGGTCAACACGATCACCGCGATCAGCGGGTGGCTTCGGCCGTTGAGGTGGAGCAGGCCCTGGTAGAGATTCGCACCGGTATGGCTGGTTGCCCGCAGAATCCAGGCGATCAAGGAGGACAACCAGAGAAAGGGCAACAGGATGTCGGCCACGAAGAAGAAGGCGAGCATCGGGGCATGGCCGAGCATCCAGGGCAACATCCGCAGGGTGTTGTACTGACTACCCCGCGCCCACCGGAACTGCTGCTTGATCAGCTTCTTGGGCTGGGTCGGCGCATCGGTGTAGACCAGGCTGGTCGACTGGTACACGGTGCGAAATCCCATCTTGAGCGCGAGATTGGTCAGGGTCCGGTCATCGGACACTTCGAGAAACACGCCGAGAAACCGCTCGGTCATGAAGTCCGGCATGGCGAGTTCGAGGACCCGGCGGCGGAAGCCGATCGTGCGACCGGGCAGGCATCCGACGGTACCGAGCACGCTCTGGGCCGGCATCGAGTACAGCGCACGGCTGTTCTCCAGCCAATCGGCCCACCTGGTGAGGAAGCCCCTTTCCGGCTCAAGGATGCGTTGCCGGGTGGTCACGCCACCCACGGTCGGATCGGCGAACGGCTTGACCAGTTCGCTCAGCGTTCCGGGTGTCCAGATCGTGTCGCTGTCGACGAGCAGAACGACCTCGCCGACCGCCCGCTCGGTGCCGACCCGGACGGCGTTCCGCTTACCGGCCACGGGCGTCCAGAGCCACTCGATGTCGGCGCGGAATTCTTCGCACACCTCCTCCAGCACAGGATTGCGCCGGCCGTTGATGATGACCACGGTCTGGGTCGGACCCTGATCGACGATCCGCTGCAGCACATCACGAAACAGCTCGACAGGTTCGTCCACCACCGGGATCACCACGCTGGTCGTGGTTTCGTAGGGCTCGGTCCAAGGCCGGTAGCGTCGCGACAATGCGACCTTGGCCAGCCAGATGAGCCAGGTGAGCAGGACGAAGATGCTGAACAGGTACAGATGTGCGTGCTGCTGGATGGTCTCCCTGATTTGAAGCAGTCCGACTAGCAACCTGGGCTCCTGTCGATTGCCACGCGACGCTGCGGCGTTCTCGGGCGGGTCATCGGGTGGTACCGAACAGCGTTGCGATCAAGGGTGTCAGGAACTGGACGTACTCACGGCTGACATGGGTCGCGTCGCGGTACACCAGGTAATTACCGATGATGGGTGGACATCCGCTCGACGAACACAACCATGGCTGCGGATCGACGTAGGGGTATCCGGCGGCGGTGATCGCGGGCTGCATTGCCTTGTGCCGATCGGGATAGGTGTGGGCATGGGCCAGATCGGTGATGCAGGGCCGAACATCGCTGAGGTGGGCCGAGACGCAGTCCGAGACCGTGGTGCGAGGTGCCGGAGTGTCGCCCATGAAGACGATCTTGGCTTTGGTCTGGGCCCGGAGCGTGTTCAGCGTGTCCAGGGTCGCCCTCGTCCATTCCTCTGGCGTGAACTTGTGATTTCCCTTGGTGTTCTCCGATTCACCGACGAAGATCATCGCGGGCTTCAGAGCCACGATGCGGGCTATCGTGGCCGACCGCCAGGTGTCGCATTCGGTGTAGTCGCGATTCAGGGTCGGTGCCACGACGGTGAGTTTGGCGGCCGGACAGGCCGACTTCGTCCAGTTGATGATCCTCCAGTGCTGTTGTACGCCAGCCGCACTGAAGGCTGGTTCCCATTGCTCCATATGGGAATCGCCGAAGAGCACGGCAGTTTTCTGCGCGGCGGTGTCTCCGAAGGCACACGCGGCCTGCTGGATCACCAGGAAGTCCAGGTGACAGCCGTTGCGCGATGCGTCCGGAGTGTCACCGGCGGCATGTGCGGGGTCGGGGGTCAGGTTGCTGGGAGCGGCGGTAGTGGCCATGGCCGAACTAACGTAGCGCTCGACGGTGTCGAGGAACTTCGGCGCCGGCTGGTTGGCTCCCGAGGCCAACGTGACCGCTGCGCCATGGCCTTGTAGCGACGGTAGATTCGTCAGCACCAGGGCACCCACGCACACGATCGCGCTGGAGATGAGGACACCGCCGAAGAGCCACTGCAGCGTGCCCAGCGCGACCCGCCGGCCCGGCTCCTCGACGATGAAGAACGACAGCAGCGCGACGATGAGCGACAGCACGACGATGGTGCATCGGCCGGTCACATCCAGGGGGTGACCGACGACCATCGGGGCGATGATCAGCATCGGCCAGTGCCAGAGGTATAAGGAGTAGGACAACCGGCCGATGCATTGCAGCAGCGGCTCGGAGAAGATGCGCTCGACGCCACGGCGCGCACCGCAACCAGCGGCGATGATCAGGGCGGCCGACCCGACCGGAACCGCGGCGGCCGATCCGGGATAGGCAGTGGCATCGCTTATCCAGAAAGCCGAACCGACCATGACGACGAGTCCGATCCAGCCGAGCGCACCTGCCAACCGGCGAGGCAGCCGGGCCAACCGATCCGCGCTTATGGCAACCAGCGCGCCGGTGGCCAGTTCCCAGGCTCGGGTCTGCAAGGAGAAGTAGGCCCAGGAGGAATTGCCTGCCGTCATCGTGATGGACCAGTGAAACGACAGGGCGGTGAGGCTGAGCAGCGCTACCGCCAGCAGCGGGCCGCGGATCCGCCGGCCGGTGAAGCCGACCGCAATGATCAGGATCGGCCACCCGACATAGAACTGTTCTTCGACACCAAGGGACCAGAAGTGCTGCAAGGGCGAGACAGCATCGTTCTGGTGTAAGTACTGGGTACCTTCGAGCGCCAGTCGGTAGTTCAGCCCGTAGAACGTTGTGTAAAGGCCGTCCATGGTGATCGATCGCACCTGCAGCGGAGGAGCCCAGACCCTGGCCGCGAGCACCGTTGCCACCACCACCACGGCCGAGGCCGGCAGCAGCCGCTTGATCCGGCGGGCGTAGAAACCAGGCAGGGCTCGCAAGCCGGCCACGCCGACTGATTTGGTCAACTGCCGGGTGATCAGGAACCCGGAGATGACGAAGAAGACGTCCACACCCACGAACCCGCCGCGAACTCCGAGATTGGCGTGGTACAGCACTACAGAGAGCACTGCGAAGGCCCGGATGCCCTCGATGTCCGGGCGGAACTTACGGCTGAGGGTGGCCGGCGCGGCGGGGGTGCGGCGCGACGTGCTGACGACGGGCGGTTCAGGCCGCTGTAGTAACTGCGTCATAGTGCCGGCACCGCCGATCGGGCGGAGTGGGGTTGGTCGAAGCACATGTGCGTGGATCCTCCGAAGGTGTTGGGTTCGGTGGTCGCTCCACGCTGCGGACGACGAAGCGACTGATGTCCGGCGAACCGGACGAGTCAAGAATGAACACGCTGTGTTACTAAGAACGCGGTAAGCGGTGTACCGAGAGTTACGAGTCGGCGCAGATACAGCAGTGAAAAGACCGAAATTTTAAGTTCATGTGTACCCCGTGTAAGCGAAGCCCCGAGACGGTTACTCTCCGTGCATGGCCCCACGGCGGACAGATGGTTCCTTCCCGAGGAGATTTCGGGTGGTCTCGGTACTGATCGCCGGAAGCGTCGTTCTCGGAGTTTCGCTGTTGCTGTGGCAGCGCTCCGAGACTCGGCCCTGCCAGGTGACGCAGGCGGTCAGCCCGACCTGCGGAAGCTGGTGGGGTTCGGCGCTGCCGGACCACCAATCAAAACTGGTCGCGGCGGTGGTTGCCGCGGAGCAGACCACCGGGCGACGCCTGGACATCGTGCACACCTATCACCGCTGGTTCGATGCCTTCCCCACCCTCAGTGAGCGAACACTGGCCGGCGCCGGGCACCTGTTGCTCCTCAACTGGGAACCGAATGACCGCAACAATTCTCCGATGTCCTGGCAAGGGATTGCGGCAGGCAAGCAGGACGCGGTCATCGAATCCGAGGCGAAGCGCCTTGCGTTGATCGGAGTGCCGGTTCTGGTCTCGTTCTCTCATGAGCCAGAACTGCAATTCCACCAACACGGCAATGCCGGTGAGTTCGCCGCAGCCTTCCGGCACGTCGTCCTGCGAACTCGGCAGGCCGGTGCCACGAACGTCCGCTGGGTGTGGGACACGATGGGACTGTCCGGCAGCACCTGGCAGGCCAGGTACAAACAGATGTGGCCGGGCGACGACGTCGTCGACTGGGTCGCCTGGGATCCCTACAACTTCGCGTCCTGCCGGGGCAAGCCCTGGCACTCCTTCGCTGAGACCGTGACCCCGTTTTACCAGTGGCTGAAGGCCAATGGATTCGGGAGGAAGCCGTTCATGCTGGCCGAGTACGGGACCATCGAGCAGCCGCAACAGGCCGATGCCAAGGCTGCCTGGCTGGCCGGTATCCCGAGCGCGATGCGGTCATTTCCGAACCTGCGGGCCCTGGTGTATTTCAACCTGCCGGCACCGCCGGCGAACTGCAATTGGCAGGTCGGCACCTCACCGTCGGCGGGAAGCGCCTTTAGCGCCTTGGCCCGCAGCCAAGGGTTCAGCTGGCCCGCCGCGCACTCCCCGACCGGCTGACAGGGCCTGCTCAAACGCGGCGGCGGCCACGCCCAGCCAGCACGGTGAACCCGGCGCCGACCCCGAGCAGCAGGGCACCGCTGAGCAGTTGCGGCAGGAGCGGCACGCCAGTCATCGGCAGCTCCAACGGGGCCACTCTGGGATGCACGGTCGCCGAGCCCACCGCGGAGAGCCGGAGGTCTGCGACATTGGTGGCCGACGCCGTGGCGGTGTTGCTCACCGAACCGGTCGCGGCCTCGGCATCGGTGATGGTGTGCCGCGGGACGCTGCACGTCAGCTCCGAGCCGGGGACGATGGTCGCACCAGGGCAGGTCACCGTCCCGGCCGTGGGGTCACTGACCTTGAGTCCCTTGATCGTCGTGGTACCCCCGTTGCCGACCACGATGGTCCAGGCGATCACGTCACCGGCGTCGGTCCGGCCATCAGAGTTCGTGTCTGCGACCGATGACTTCTTGACCAGGGTCAGCACACTGGTACCGGCGAGCTTGGTCGTGACGGTCGCCGCCGCGGAGCTGACCAGGGGGCAGGCAGCGTCCGCCGGGCAGGGCCGCATCGCGGTGGCGGTGGCGCTGTTGGTGAGCGAGCCGGCGTCGACCTCGGCTTGGGTCAATGGATGGGGCGCACTGGTGCAGCTAGTGGCCGCCCCTGGTAGGAGGGTGGTGGCGGCACAGCTGATCGACGCGGCAACCGGGTCGTGGATCAGCAGGCCGTCCAGGGTGACGTTTCCGGTGTTGGTGACGGTCAACGACCACGTCAGGGTGTCAGCGCGGCCGACAGCACCGTCGTGATTGGTGTCGGTCAGGGCGGCTGTGTTCACCAGTCCAAGGGTGGCGGCCTGATTCGCCTGGACGGTAACCGTCGCTGTTCGCGAGGTTACCGGGTGGCCCAGCGGATCGTCGCCGCTCACGGTCGCGGTGTTCCCGATGAAGCCGGCATCGAGGTCGGACTGCTTGACCGTGTAGTCCGCGGCGGTGCAGATGGTGGAGCCGCCGCCCGGCAATGTGCTCACCGGACAGCTGATGCTCGGTACCGGCCCGGCGGACCCTTGGAACTGATCGGCGATGGCCAGGTTGGTGACCGTGGCGCTGCCGCTGTTGGTGACCTCGAAGCTGTACGCGACGGTCTGGCCGGCTGCGGTGACGGTGACCGGTGTCGCCTTGCTGGACAGCAACAACGAGGCGGTCGACGTAGTCGAGGTCGAGGTGTTGTTGGCGGGGGTCGGATCGGCGGTCGTCGACGTGACCGTGGCGGTGTTGACCAGGGCGCCGGTGAACGTGGCGCTGAGGGTTCCCGTGATGGTGGCTGTGATGGAGGTGCCGGCCGACATGGCGGCGGCTGTGCAGGTGACGTTCTGCCCGACGACCGCGCAGGTCCAACCGGTGGCGGTGGTCGTCGCCAGGACACCGCTGACGCCGTCGGTGACCGCGTCCTTCAGCGTCGGCGCCACCGCGGTGGACGGGCCGTCGTTCGTGACGGTCACGGTCCAGATGACTGCCTGGCCGGGACGCGCCGGTTCGGGCGTGGCCACCGACTTGACCGCCAGCAGATCCGCGGCCGCGGAACTCGGCGTGCTGGAGCTGGCCGAGTTGTCAGCCGGAACCGGATCCGGGGTATCGGACGTGATGCCGGCACTGGCGACCACGGCGCCCGAAAAGTCCCCGGCCAGGTCCGCGCTGATCGAAAAGGTCGCGGTCGCGCCGGCAGCGAGGCTCAGTGCCTGGCATGCCACTTGGTGCGTGGTGACCGTGCAAGTCCAGCCGGCGGGCCCGGGACTTCCGACGGCGATACCGCTGACGCCGACCGGCAAGGAGTTGGTGATGCTCGGGTTCACAGCGGTGGACGGGCCGGCATTGGTGACCGAGACGCTCCAGCTCACCGGCTTGCCCGCCACCGCGGGGTTCGGCGTGGTTTTCGAGATGCTGGCCGCCAGATCCGCCGCTGGGGCGCTCGGTGTGCTGGAGGTCGCTGTGTTGTTCGCCAGGTCCGGGTCGAAGGTCTCCGAGCCGGCCGTGACCGGGTTGACCAGGACGCCGGTGAAGTCCGGGGCGAGATCGCCAATGATGGTGAACGTCGCCGCGGCTCCGACGCTCAGGGTCGGTGCGGTACAGGAAACCGTCTGACCGGTGACCTGGCACGACCAGAGGTTCTGGACACCCGACACCGTGATCCCCGTCATCCCGTCGGGAAGTACGTCGGACACCGAGGGGTTGACCGCCCAGGACAGGCCGTTGTTCACCACCGTCACGGTCCAGGACACCGATGTACCCGGTACCACCGGATTCGGGACCGCCGGTGTGATCGCTACTGCCACATCCGCCGAAGGGGCGGTAGGCGTAACGGAGGTTGAGACGTTGTTGCCCAGGTCCGGGTCGGCCGTATCGGAGGTCACTGTAGCGGTGTTCGGAAGGTCACCGATATAGCGCGGGACCAGCTCGCCGGATACCTGGAAGGTCGCCGAGGTGCCGGTCGCCATCGATGCCGCGGTGCAGGAAAGGTTCTGACCGCCCTGGACACAAGTCCAGCCCGCCGGCAACGGGTCGATCGTCGGCAACGGGGCCTGCGAGTTCACCGCGTCGGTCACGACCGGGTTGACCGCGTCGGATGGGCCGGCGTTGGTGACCGTGATCGTCCAGCTGACCGGCCCGCCCGGCACCACCGGATTCGGCGTGGCTTGCGACTTGATAGCCAGCAGGTCCGCCGATGGGGCGCTCAGAGTGTTGGACGTTGCGCTGTTGTTCGACGGATCCACGTCAGGCGTGTCCGAAGTCGTTGTCACGGTGTCGGAAACGCTGCCGGTGAAATCGGGCGCCAGGGCTCCGGTGATCGTGAAGCTCACCGACGTCGCGAGCGCCAAGCTGGGGGCGGTGCATGCCACGTCCTGACTCGTCACGTTGCAGGCCCAGTCGGCCGGGGCGGCCGTCACGACCACACCGGTTACTGTGGCGGGGACGGTGTCGGTCAGGCTCGGGTTGACGGCGTCCGACGGACCGCTGTTGATCAGCGTCACCGTCCAGGACACCGAATTCCCCGGCACGGCCGGGCTGGGTGCGGCCGGGCTGATGGCGACGGCCAGATCCGCCTCGATCGAAGCCGCTTGACCGGCAGAAGCCGAGGCCACCACAAACGCAAGCCCAGCGAGGATGGCGGCCAGAACGGCCAGCACTGCTCGCAGGCGAGGGGCGCGAGGCATCGGCACGAAGAGCCCAATCAGCAGGATGCGGTTGTCGACGTTCAGCCCCCGAAACGCCAAAGTTCTGCGACTATACAGGCGAGAAACCGCTGACCCCGGGACCCGGACTCGGTAGGTCCTATAACACATGGCATCACGACCATCTCACACCGCACCTCGGAAGAGTCCGGCGGTCAGCTCTTCCCGCTGCGTGCGACAGGCAGCCTGCGAGTGCACTGTTCGACAGTAACGGACACGGCGAGCCCCAAGTCCTCTTGTTCTCCTAGTAAGCGGCGCTCACACTGCGATATGGCCCTCATGGTCGTATGCGGATTGTTGGCCGCCGCAGGAGTCGCTGCGATTGCGGCATGGGGCGGATACGACATTGTCTCGCCGCCAGCAATGCCAGCCGGAAGGCGGCCTGTCACCGCCGCCCTTCGCCGCTACTTGTGGTGGATGAACCTTGTCATCATTGCCGGGCTGGCAGCCGGTGTCGTCGCTGCGGGCGCAGGCGGACGCCTGGTCATGCGGTTGCTGGCCGCGACGTCACCGGACGCTCGTGGGGTCATCACCGAAGCGGACCAGACGGTAGGAAAGATAACTGTCGGCGGCACCGTTGGCTTCGTGTTATTCGGTGCACTGCCGTTCGCCGTGCTCGCCGCCTTCGTCTTCGCACTCGCGCACCGGTGGTTGCCCACCGGTCGTCTCGCCGGGCTGCTATTCGGAACACTCCTTCTCGTCGCAACAGGGACTCGCCTTGAACCGCTGCGCTCAGACAACCCAGACTTCCGCCTGCTGGGTCCGACATGGCTGGCCGTGCTCACCTTCGGGCTGGTGGTGCTCGTCGACGGCATGGTTACCGCGGCGCTGATGGGCTGGTACAGCCGCCACCTGCCGCTGCCTGCGGCTGGATGGGCCGTGTCGTGGCACTACGTGCTGGTCCCGCTGCTACTGCTGTTCCTGGTTGTCGTCGCCGCGCCCGTTGTGATCTCGGCGGCGGCAGGCGCCGTGATCGTTGCGGTCCTTGCGCGTCTCGCGCCAACGCTGTCACGCGCTTGGGCATCGCGACGAACGACGCTGGCAGGCCGGGTCGTACTAGCGGGTTGGTTCGCAGTGGCGTTGCCGGGTTTCGTGACAGCGATCAGCGACATCGTGCCGTAGTGCGAACTGGCTCAGCCGAACGCCCTGGCTCCCGGATCATCGGCGCCACGCTTCAGCTGCAGAACGCTCTGCGATGGGTCGGATACCGCTCAGCTACTCGATGAAAACGTCCAACAACAAGACCGCGCGTCGAGTTCGTCTGGGTATTGGGTGAATTACTTGACATCGTGTAGAAACTCTTCTTAGGCTGCCTTGTGCCTCCCCACAGCACGCCGACAAGGACACCAGATCCGCGGCGGGGAGACATTTGGCACCCTGCCTCACGCCTATGGAGGTCCTCATGTCCCTGCCTGTCTTCAGGCGTCGATACCGAGCCGGACTGCCTTCTCGCGGGATTATTGCCCTCGCGACGGCAGGTGCTCTCGCCAGCACGTTCGTGCTGGCGCTGGCCGGTCCCTCAGGGGCCGCGCCGAGCGCCCCGGCATCTCCTGGGCGGTCGGGTTCGCTCGCGACGCAGACATTGGACCCATCGCAGGGTCAGGCTGCTCATCCATACATGGGCTGGAGCAGTTGGAGCCTCGAGTCGACGAATTATCCCGGGGTCAACCCCACCGGCTCGGAGAGTTGGCTGACTGAACAGCACGTCCTTCAGCAGGAAGCCGTCGTTGCCTCAACGCTGAAGTCGCATGGCTACCAGTACATCAACATCGACGCGGGCTGGTGGAAGGGCTTCGATCAATACGCCCGTCCGCAGACCAACAGCGTCACCTTCCCGGACGGGATCTCCTACATCGCCGACAAAGTTCATGCCGACGGCCTGAAATTGGGCATCTACATGCCCGTCGGCCTCGACAAGGGCGCTTACAACGGCGGCAATACACCGATCTACGGCACGACGAACTGCTTCACGCGTGATCTTGTCTATCCCGACCTGCGGAGCACCAATGGGTGGGATTCGGCCTACCAGATGAACTTCGACAACCCGTGCAGCCAGGCCTACCTCGACTCGATCGCGAACATGTTCGCGGGTTGGCATGTCGACTTCCTCAAGCTGGACGGCGTGGGCCCCGGTTCGTTCAAGGGCGGAGCCAACTACGACAACACCAGCGATGTCGCGGCGTGGTCGAAGGCGCTCGCAGGCACCGGACGTCCGATCCAGTTCGTGATTTCCTGGTCGCTCAGCCCGCTGCAGATGCCCACCTGGCAGGCCTACACCAACGGCTGGCGGATCGACACCGACGTCGAATGCTACTGCAACACGATCAGCACCTGGAGTTCCTCGGTCAAGCAGCGCTGGAACGATGTCATTCCGTTCATCGATCACGCCGGCCCGGGACACTGGAACAATCTTGACTCGGTCGATGTCGGCGTCGGCGCGATGGACGGGTTGACAGATGCCGAACGCCAGAGCGAGATGACGCTGTGGGCGATCGAGGCGGCACCGCTCTACTCCGGCGATGACCTCACCAAGCTCGACGCATTCGGCAAGAGCCTGCTCACCAACGACGAGGTGATCGCTGTCGACCAGGCCGGCCGGGCGGCACGTCCGGTGAACCAGTTCAGCCAGCAGCAGACGTGGTATTCCGCCAATCCCGACGGCAGCGTCACCGTCGGGCTGTTCAACCTGGCTGACGCCGCGCACACCGTAACCATGCCGTTGAGTGATATCGGATTGTCGAGCACCGCGACGGTGCGGGATCTGTGGTCGCACACCGAACTCGGGGGGGTCTCCTCCAGTTTCAGCGCTCAACTTCCGGCGCACGGCTCGCGGCTGCTGACCTTCACCCCGCGCCGGTCGGCTCTGGCCGCACCGACCGGACTGCACGCTACCGCGTCGACGGCCGCTGGGTTCACGCTCGCCTGGCAGTCCTCGGCCAATGCGCCGGCGGGCACCGCGTACGCGGTGCGGGTCGACAACCACATTGTCAGCACCGTTCAGGGCAGCACCGCGACGGTGTCAGGTCTGCGGTCGGGCACCGCGCACACGTTCCAGGTCCAGGCGGTGGCCGGCAGCAAGAACACCTCGGTTTGGAGCAGCGTTGTGCAACTGACGACTGCGGCGGCCGGTGGCCCTACCCTGTACGAGGCCGAGTCGCCCGACAACGTCCGCATCGGCTCCGCGAGCGTCGGCTCGTGCGCGACATGCTCGGGTGGCGCCAAGGTCGGCAACCTCGGGGCCGGATCGTCCGTCCTCTTCACCACGATTACCGTGCCTGCCGACGGCACCTACCTGATGAAGATCTCCTACCTGGACGGCGATTCCTCGCGCCAGGCGATCGTGACACCGAACGGCGGCACACCGGTCTACCTCAACCTCGTCGGTACGAACAACAACGACTGGTCCACGCCGCAGACAACGACGTTCCCGATCACCTTGCACGCGGGCACGAACTCCGTCCAGATCGGCAATCCGTCGGACTATGTCTCCGACGTCGACGCGGTATGGGTCTGACCTGCGCGATGAGTGCAAGCTGACCTGAGGTCACTTAGGCCGGTCTCCGGGAACTCCCCGGGGGCCGGCCTGGTGCTTATTGCGCGAAAGCCTCGAGCTCAGTCTTGTCCGACGAAAGCGCGGAGCACCGATACTGCGGCGCCGCGAGCCCAGGCGTCGAAGGTGTGCGGCCGCAGCCGCAGCTCGCACTGGGCCGCGGCACCGAACGCGTTGGCGGCAAAGGCCTTGCGTAGCTCGGCGTCGTAGACGTCGAAGTTGTTGACGGCTTCGCCTTCGATCACCGCGACTCTCGGTCCGATGAGGTTCACGACAGCGGCGATCGCGCTGCCGATCACGGATGCGGCGCGATTGAAGGCCCCGACAGCCGCGGAGTCGCCTTCATGCGCGAGTCGGACGACCGCTGCCATGTCGAGGTCGGCGCGGCCGGTCGCGGTACGTACCGTGGTCAGGATCGCATCCGATGAGGCGACGGTCTCGACGCAGTTGGTACGACCGCACGTGCAAACCAGCCCGGCGTCAGCCAGCGGGAGGTGGCCGATCTCGCCGGCGACGCCGAAAGATCCGTTCACGACGTCGCCGTTGAGGTAGATGCCGCAGCCGATCCCCGACCCGATCGTCACGACCACGAACGAGTCGATCTTTCCGCCACCAACGCCGAACCATTGCTCGGCGAGGGTGAGTGCGTGAACGTCGTTGTCGATACGCACCGGAACGTTCAGGCGTTGCTCGAGCAGGTCGCGCAACGCGACGTCATGCCATCCCAACAAGGGAGAGTGACGCACCCGTCCGGCGTTGGTGTCGATGTCACCGGATACCGAAACTCCCACTCCGACAAGACGATCCTGCATCGGGCCGAGACGCTTGATCAACGCGCGGGTGATGAGTTCGACGGCGCGGACGACCTGGCCGATCGTATGCTTCGGCAGTTGCCGGCGTTCA
>JAVEEN010000353.1 GCA_030840445.1 Pseudonocardiales bacterium | reverse complement strand
CGTCGCCTGCGAACACGTCGGCGTAGTCGTCGGTGAACATGTCGGAGGTGATCGCGGTCGCGATCACGTCCTCGATGTCGGACGCCGACGGCCAGATGTCCTTCATGAACACGTCGTTGCCGTCCTGGTCCTGGCCCAGCGGGTCGTTGAAGAGGTCGACGTCCATCGACCCGGCGAGCGCATAGGCCACCACCAGGGGCGGTGAGGCGAGGTAGTTCATCTTGATGTCCGGGTTGATCCGGCCCTCGAAGTTGCGGTTGCCCGACAACACCGCGGCCACCGCGAGATCGGCTTCGTTGACGGCCGCGCTGACCTCGGGGATCAGCGGGCCGGAATTGCCGATACAGGTCGTGCAGCCGTAGCCGACCAGGTTGAAGCCGAGCTTGTCGAGATAGGGCGTCAGACCGGCCCGCTCGTAGTAGTCGCTGACCACCTTGGAGCCCGGCGCCAGGGTGGTCTTCACCCAAGGCTTGCTGGTCAGGCCCTTCTCGACGGCCTTCTTGGCCAACAGCGCCGCGCCGATCATGACCGAGGGGTTGGAGGTATTCGTGCACGAGGTGATCGCGGCGATCGTGACGGCACCGTGGTCGAGTTCGAACTCCGAGCCGTCGGCCAGCCTTACCCGCGTCGGTGTGCTCGGCCGGCCGCCGTCAATGGCGGCGGCCGAGACCAGTTCTCCGGGCGGCGGCTCAGATCCGTTGCTGTGGTGGGCCGGGGCATCACTGGCCGGGAAAGATTCCGCCACCGTCTCGTCGTAGCCGGTCTCGTCGCTCTGCACGTACGATGCCAGCGCCTTGCGGAAGGATGACTTCGACTCGGTCAGCGCGATCCGGTCCTGCGGCCGCTTGGGCCCCGCGATGGACGGCACGACACTGGAGATATCGAGATCCAGGTACTCGGAGTAGCGAGCTTCGCGGTCGGGGTCATGCCATAGCCCCTGAGCCTTAGCGTAGGTCTCGACGAGTGCGATCTGGTCCTCGGACCGTCCGGTCAGCCGCAGATACTTGATGGTCTCCTCGTCGATGGGGAACACCGCGATGGTCGAGCCGTACTCCGGGCTCATGTTGCCGATCGTTGCCCGGTTGGCCAGCGGCACTGCGGCCACACCGGTGCCGTAGAACTCCACGAACTTGCCGACCACGCCGTGTTTGCGCAGCATCTCGGTAATGGTCAGGACCAGATCGGTCGCGGTGGCACCCTCGGGCATCTCGCCGGTCAGCTTGAAGCCGACGACCCGGGGGATCAGCATCGACACCGGCTGGCCGAGCATGGCCGCTTCGGCCTCGATACCACCGACGCCCCAGCCGACGATGCCGAGGCCGTTGATCATCGTGGTGTGCGAATCCGTGCCGACGACGGTGTCCGGGTAGGCCTGCAGTTCCTCGCCGTCGGGCGTGCCGACCACGCGCCCGAACGTCACGCGGGCAAGGTGCTCGAGGTTCACCTGGTGCACGATGCCGGTGCCCGGTGGGACGACCTTGAACTCGTCGAAGGCGGTCTGCCCCCAACGCAGAAACTGGTAGCGCTCGAAGTTCCGTTCGTACTCGAGGTCGACATTGCCCACGAAGGCGCCCGGAACACCGAAAAGGTCGGCGATGACGGAGTGATCGATGACCAGCTCCGCCGGGGCCAGCGGGTTGATCTTGGCCGGATCGCCGCCGAGCTCGGCCACCGCCTCACGCATAGTGGCCAGATCGACTACCGCCGGCACACCGGTGAAGTCCTGCATAACGACCCGGGCCGGCGTGAACTGGATCTCGGTGGCGGGCTCGGCGTCGGCGTCCCAGCCGGCCACGGCGCGGATCTGCTCGGCCGTGACGTTCGCCCCGTCCTCGGTACGCAGGAGGTTCTCCAGCAGCACCTTCAGGCTGAAGGGGAGCGCCTCGGCCCCGGCGACCTGGTCCAGCCGGAAGTACGTGTAGCTGGTGTCTCCGACCTGAAGCACGTCCTTCGAGTCGAAGCTGTTCGGGTTACCTCCGGGCACGTTCATCTCCTAGGTCACTTCCTTCCGCGACCGTCGCCAGCCCGAGCGGGCCCGTCCGCTGCCTCCACAATCGGGCGGCGACACCTCAGCGAAGGTCAAGTCATTGCAACGATCACATCCTTGCCTATGACTCGTTTCTACTCACCGTGGGTAGCGCCACAAGTGGCGGGACTCCCAGTTTCCGGGCCGCACCGGGCTGCGTCGGTAACCAAGTTGTAACGCAAGAAACCAGTGTTACTGGCGTGACTAGTGGCGCAGAAGGGATTCACCTGGCATTCTTTCCTCTGGCAGTACCAGAACAAAGGGGTTACACGGTGTTCCGACAGGCCCAAGATTCAACGATCAGGATGGCTGAGACACCGCGGGGGCTGAAAGTCATGGTGTGCGGCGCGCTCGTTGCCGCCACCGTCCTTTGTGCTGCCTCGCCGGTAAGCGCGGCACCACCGCGCAATCCGAGCGACGGGCAGCTCAGCGCCGCCCAGCAAGCGAAGAACAACATGGCCAACCAGGTCGGGCGACTGTCGGCCCTGCTGGCTCAGGCCACCACTCAGCTCCAACAGCTGACGGCGGACGCCGCGCTGAAGGAGCAGAAATACGCGCTGGCCATGTCCAAGCTCGATGAAGCCAAGCAGCAGGCAGTCGCCGCGCAGGCCGCCATCGTCGCGGCGCAGAAGCAACTCGACGCCGCCCGTCGCTCGCTGCAGAACTTCGTCCGCAACTCCTACATCTCGCCGTCGGTCAACACCGGCGCCGGGGGGTTGCTGACCGCGAAGGACCCCAATTCACTGCTGCAGCGCGGCGACTACCTCCGCTATGTATCCGACCGGCACCTCGACGTCATGGGTGTCATGGATAGGGCCACGGTGGCCAAATCGAATGCCGACGCCAAGGCCAAGGCGCTGGTCCAGTTGCAGACCAAGCTGGCCACCGAGGCCCAGACAGCGTTTGCTGCGGCGAAGGCCGCTCGCGCGCGCCAGGTGCAACTGCAGGCCCAACTGCAGACCCAGCAAGCCAGTTATCGCCGGCAGCTCGCGACGGCGCAGGCGAATCTCGCCACTCTGAACGGCCAGCGAGCCAAGTACAACGCCTACGTCGCCGAACAGGCCCGAATCGCGGCCGAGAAGGCGCGTCAGCAAAGGCTGGCCCAGGAACGGGCCGCCGCCGCCGCCGCCGCCGCCGCCGCTGCCGCGGCAGCCAACAACAACAATGGTGGTGGCGGCGGCCAGATCAGCTACACGCCCTCACCCTCGGGCAGCTGGACCGAGGCCAAGGGCCGGGCGGCCGTGGCGCGCGCCATGACTGCGCTCGGCCAGCCCTACGCCTGGGCCGGCGGCAACGCCTTCGGCCCGACGCGCGGCGTCAACTCGCCCGGCACGGACGGCTGGAACGATGGCTCGGTGACCGGGTTCGATTGTTCTGGTTTGGTCATCTACGCCTGGGCCGCACAAGGCCTGCAGACCGCACACTATGCGGCTACCCAGTTCGACGCCGGGTCCATCCACCCGTCGCCGGGCAACTTCATGCCGGGCGACCTGCTGTTCTGGGGGCTGCCCAGCCAGGGCGACATCCACCACGTCGCGATCTACATCGGCGGGGGCAACGTGATCCAGGCGCCATACTCGGGCACGGTCGTCCAGGTCACGCCGTGGGATCAGGTTTCGGGGGACTACTACGGCGCGACCCGACCGCTCAGCTAGCGCCGGGTACTGACATGACAGAGGCTCGGTCGGCGACCGGAGTCGTTACGCTGGCAGCATGACGCCGCTTTCGCAGGTCGAACCGTCCGGGGCCGGCCCGGTGGACCTACCGACCGCCAACGCGCCGGTGTCTGACGAGAGCGGCCTCGTCGACGCCTTCGGCCGGCGCGCCCAGGACTTGCGCATCTCGCTCACCGACAAGTGTTCGTTGCGTTGCAGCTACTGCATGCCCGCCGAAGGACTTGACTGGCTCAGCAAGGACAAGGTCCTCAGCGACGACGAGATCCTGCGGCTCGCCTCGATCTTCGTGGGCCTGGGCGTCACCACGATCCGGCTCACCGGAGGTGAACCATTGGTCCGCGCCGGCGTAGCGGGACTGGTGCGTCGGCTGGCTACCCTCCAACCACGCCCCGGCCTGTCACTCACCACAAACGCTCTGGCGCTGGCCGACAAGGCTCTCGATCTCGCCGCCGCCGGGTTGGACCGGGTCAACGTTTCCCTGGACACCCTGGATCGGCAGAAGTTCCACGAGCTGACTCGCCGCGACCGGCTGTCCGATGTGCTCGCCGGATTGCAGGCCGCCTCAGACGCCGGATTGAGCCCGGTCAAGGTGAACGCGGTCCTGATGCGCGACATGAATCTGAGCGAGGCCCCGCAACTGCTGCAGTGGGCGCTGGAATCGGGCTATCAGATGCGGTTCATCGAGCACATGCCGTTGGACGCCCAGCATGCCTGGACCCGCGAGCAGATGGTCACCGCCGACGACGTCCAGGCGGCGTTGACCTCGGTCTTCGGTCTGCGCCCGATCGGGCATCTCGACCATGCCCCGGCCGAGTCCTTCGAGGTCCTTGACGGACCCGGGCGCTCGCACTGGCGGACCGATCCGCCACGGGTCGGCATCATCGCGTCCGTGACCAGGCCGTTCTGCCGGGATTGCGACCGGCTCCGGCTCACGGCAGACGGTCAGCTGCGAACCTGCCTGTTCGCCCACCAGGAGACGGACCTGCGCGCAGCGCTGCGCGGCGGATCGACGGACACCGAGCTGGAGCAGATCATCCGCGAGGCGGTGCGGGCCAAGCCGTCCGGCCACGGAATCGCCGCGCCCGGCTTCAGGCAGCCTGATCGACCGATGTCGGCTATCGGGGGCTGAGCACACAGCAGAGTTCTACGGTCCCGTCCGGTCGGGTTTGTCGCTCCTCGGTTACGGTTGAGGCGCAGACACCTACCGCACGTGTACCGCCGGCCACGCTGGCAGATTTCTGATGGGGAGTTCCATGACCGAGCCGGCGACCAATCCCACCCCGGCCGCGGATGCGACCGCGCTCGAGCGCGCGATGTTCGAGGTCAAGCGGGTCATCGTCGGCCAGGAACGAATGGTCGAGCGGATGATGGTGAGCCTGCTCGCCCGCGGGCACTGCCTGCTCGAGGGGGTCCCCGGCGTGGCCAAGACGCTTGCCGTCGAGACCTTGGCACATACGGTCGGAGGCACCTTCGCGCGCCTGCAGTTCACCCCGGACCTGGTTCCGTCCGACATCGTGGGCACGCGCATCTACCGCCCGGGGGCGGAGAAGTTCGACACCGAGCTGGGCCCGGTGTTCGCCAACTTCGTGCTGGCCGACGAGATCAACCGCGCACCGGCCAAGGTTCAATCGGCGTTGCTCGAGGTGATGGCCGAGCGCCAGGTGTCCCTCGGAGGCAAGCGGTACCCGATGCCGAACCCCTTCCTGGTGCTGGCCACCCAGAACCCGATCGAGTCCGAGGGCGTCTATCCGCTGCCTGAGGCCCAGCGCGACCGATTCCTGATGAAGATCAACGTCGATTACCCATCGTCGGCTGAAGAGCGGGAGATCATCTACCGGATGGGGGTCGATCCGCCGGTCGCGCAGCCGGTGATCTCCACCGATGACCTGATATCCCTTCAGCAGCGGGCGAGTCGGGTGTTCGTCCATCATGCGGTGGTCGACTACGTGGTCCGGCTCGTTGTCGCCACCCGGCAGCCGGCCGAGTTCGGGATGCCGGACGTGGCCAGCTGGGTTTCCTACGGGGCCAGCCCCCGGGCCAGTCTCGGACTGATCGCGGCCGGCCGGGCCCTGGCCTTGCTCCGGGGGCGCGATTACGTGCTGCCGCAGGACGTTCTCGACGTCGCCATCGACGTGCTGCCGCACCGCCTCGTGCTGTCCTACGACGCCATCGCGGACGGGGTCCAAGCACCGCAGGCGGTGAGCCGGGTGTTGCAGAGCGTCGCCCTGCCCCAGGTTGCGCCCCGTCAGCGCGCCACCAGCGGATTCATCCCGGCCGCGGCCACCGCACCGGCGCAGGCTCGGATCTCCGGAGCGCACAGTGCTGCCCACGAAACGGGCGGCCAGATCGCTCCGGCCCAGAACGGCGCGCCGGACCGTTCGGGCAATTGGGGTCCGCCGGCGTGACTGGGCCGCGGGCACCACTCCCACCGGAGACCGAAGCGGTCCTGCGGCGGCTGGAATACGCCGTGCGCAACAAGCTGGACGGCCTGTTGCAAGGTAGCTATCTCGGCCTGGTGCCAGGACAGGGCACCGAACCGGCCGAGTCGCGGCAGTACTACCCGGGCGACGACGTCCGCCGGATGGACTGGCCCGTCACCGCGCGGACCATGACGCCCCACGTACGGCAGACCATCGCGGATCGGGAGCTGGAGTCCTGGGTCGTGGCCGACCTGTCCCCGAGCCTCGATTTCGGAACGATCAATCTGGAGAAGCGCGATCTTGTACTGGCGGCCGCAACCGCCGTGGCGCACCTCACCACCAAGGCCGGCAACCGGATAGGGGCGATCATCACCACCGGCGAGTCGACGTACCGCGTTCCCGCGCAGTCCGGCACCAACCACGCCCGCTATCTGCTGCGCAGGATCGCCGGGACGCCACGGGCGAACCGGAGTGGCAGTACCGACCTCAAGGAAGCTCTCGAGCTCGTGCGCCGGCCACCGCGACGCCGGGGCATGGTGGTCGTGATCTCGGATTTCCTGGCCGAGGCGGGCTGGGAACGGCCGCTGCGCGGGCTGGGGGACCGGCACGAACTGCTCGGTATCGAGATCGTCGATCCGCGCGAGATGGACCTGCCGGAGGCGGGGTTGGTCACCTTCGTCGATCCCGAGACCGGCGAGCAACTTGAGGTACAGACCTCCGACGCCCGGCTGCGCTACCGCTACGCGACCGCCGCGCGAGAACAGCGAGACCAGATCGCGGCCATCCTGCGGCGCGCCGGTGCCGATCACCTCCAGTTACGCACGGATTCCGACTGGCTGTCCGATATCGCGAAATTCGTCGTCACGCGGCGCCGCGGCGTCGGAGTGCGGCCGCCCTCTCGCGCGGGAATGGTCCACTGATGCATTTCGCTTCGCCGTCCTGGCTGTTCCTGCTCATCGCGGTGCTCGCGGTGGCGCTGGGCTACCTGCTGGTCCAGCTGCGGCGTCGCAAATTCGTGGCCCGCTTCTCCAACACTCAGTTGCTGGCCAGCGTCGTACCGCGCCGGCCTGGCTGGCGCCGACACCTGACGTTCGCGTTGTTGCTCATCTCGATGACCGTCCTCTCACTGGGGGTTGCCCGCCCTACCGCGGCGGTGCGGGTGCCACAGGAGAAGGCGACCGTCATGCTAGCCATTGACGTGTCGTTGTCCATGCAGGCCACCGACGTGCTGCCCAACCGGCTGGACGCGGCGAAGTTGGCGGCCCAGCAGTTCGCGGATCTGCTTCCGAAACGGATCAATCTCGGGCTGGTCAAGTTCGGACGTAACGGCAGTGTTCTGGTGCCGCCGACCCTGGACCGGGATTCGTTCAAGCGGGCCGTGGACGGGCTACAGCTGGAGCCGTACACCGCGATCGGCGAGGGCGTCTTCTCCTGCCTGGACGCGCTGCAGACCTTCAGCCAAACCACCACGGCGGCAAACGACAAGCCCGCGCCGGCTCGCATCGTGCTGCTCTCAGACGGCTCGAACACCGTCGGGCGGACGGTGGCCGAAGCCGCCGCGGCCGCCAAGAAGGCCAACACACCCGTCTCGACCATTGCGTTCGGCACCGACACTGGCACGGTCACCGTCGAGGGCCGGACCACTCCGGTTCCGGCCGACAAGCCCACGCTGCGCGGCCTCGCCCAGTCAACCGGCGGCACCTTCCACACGGCGGCCTCAGCCCAGGAGTTGCAGTCGGTGTACAAGGACATCGGCTCGCAGATCGGTTACACCATTGCCCAGCGCGATATCAGCTGGCGGTTCATGATCGGCGGTCTGCTCGCGTTGGTGGTGGCGGGTGCCGTCTCGCTGCTGTGGTCAGGCCGACTGATCTGATTCAGTCCCGCGGATCGAGCACGAGCTTGCCGACCGTTTCTCGCGAGAGCAGCGCTCGGTGCGCATCGGCGACAGTATCCAGCGTGTACCGGCCGCCGACTACCGGCTTCAGCTCGCCTGCCTCGATGAGCTGGAACAGCTCGGTCACCGCGGTCGCCAGCATGCCGGGCCTGGCCACCGTGTGAGCCAGCCAGAATCCGATCACGGCCGCACTGTGCGCCATCAACGACCCAGCGTTGATCGGCTGAGGATTCTTGCGACTGGCCATCCCGTAGGTCGCCAATCGTCCGAACGGGGCCAGCGCAGCCAGGCTCTGATCGAACACCGGGCCGCCGGTCATCTCCAGCACGATGTCCACTCGAGCACCGCCATTGGCTTCGAGTAACGCCGCCGTCAGGTCGTCCTGCGTGGAGTCGATGGCCACGTCGGCACCGAGGCTGACGGCGAGCTCGCGTTTCGCCGCCGTCGACGCGGTCGCGATGACCCGACCGGCACCCCAGCGCTTGGCCAGCTGCACGGCGATGGTCCCGACACCGCCCGCCGCGGCGTGCACCACCACGGACTCACCCGGAGCCAGATGCGTGCTGGTCCGCAACAGGTGCCAGGCACAGGCGCCTTGGACCAGCGCGCTCAGGGCCTGGGCGTCGTCGACACCGTCGGGTATCGGAAACGTGCGCCGTGGGTCGACTGCGACCCGCTGGGCGTAGCCGCCGTGCGGCGCCAACGCCAGCACTCGGCCGTTGCCGGGCAGATCGACCACCACCTCACCGCCGGGGATCAACGGAAGGGTCTGCGTGGCGAGGTAGGAATCCTCGGTGGCATGGGTGTCTGCGAAGTTGATACCCGCCGCTCGGACGGTGGCGAGGACCTCACCTGTAGCTGGCACCGGCTCCGGAAGGTCCACGATCTGCAGGACCTCGGGACCGCCGAATGAGTCGATCTGAATGGCTCGCATACCGGTCACGCTACCCACGTCCTCCGTCGCGTTCGCCGGCGTACCGGGTGGTAACTCCGTCCCGGGCACTAGATCGGCTAGCGTGACTCCTCGTGACTCGATCTGTGCTGGTAACCGGCGGAAACCGTGGCATCGGGCTGGCCATAGCCCAGAAATTCGCGGCTGCGGGTGACCGGGTGGCCGTCACCCACCGGGGTAGTGGCGCCGCGGCAGGCTTGTTCGGTGTTCAGTGCGATATCACCGATTCCGCCGCCGTCGATGCGGCCTTCACCGCGGTGGAAGCCGAGCAGGGCCCGGTCGAGGTCCTGGTGGCCAACGCCGGTATGACCGACGACACCCTGCTGATGCGGATGAGCGAGGACTCGTTCATCCGGGTGCTCGATACCAACCTGACCGGCGCCTACCGGGTCGCCAAGCGCGCGACACCCGGCATGCTCAAGGCCAAACGTGGAAGGATGATCTTCATCTCTTCGGTGGTCGCCTTCGTCGGGTCCCCAGGTCAGGCCAACTACGCGGCCAGCAAGGCCGGCCTGGTGGGGTTGGCCCGATCGATCGCGCGCGAACTCGGCAGCCGCAGCATCACCGCCAACGTCGTGGCTCCCGGTTTCATCGAGACGGACATGACCGCCGAACTCAGCGAGGCTCGTCGCAAGGAGATTCTCGCCAATGTACCGCTCAAGCGCTACGGGGCCTCGGAGGAGATCGCCGCGGCGGTCGAATTCCTCGCGTCGGAGCAGGCGTCCTACCTCACGGGTGTCGTGTTGCCCGTCGACGGTGGCCTGGGAATGGGTCTGTAGACCTCGGCCGGCGAAGTCCAAGGCCGACACGGCCCACGGCCGATAAAGCCCACTGCTGACAAAGCCCACCGCACTGAGAGTGTGCACGGGCAACCAACGAAGGAGAGTTCATGGGAATTCTGGACGGCAAGCGGCTGCTGATCACCGGGGTTATCACCGATGCCTCCATCGCCTTCTCGGTGGCGAAGATCGCCCAGGAGCAGGGGGCTGAGGTCGTGCTGACCGGCTTCGGACGGATGTCCCTCGTCGAACGGGTGGCCCGCCGGCTACCCAAGCCCGCCCCGGTGGTCGAACTGGACGTCACGGACCCCGAACATCTCGACGGGTTGGCCAGCAAGGTCCGCGAGCACCTGGACGGTCTCGACGGCGTGCTGCACTCGATCGGCTTCGCGCCCGCCTCGTGTCTCGGCGAGGCCTTTCTCGAGGCACCGATTGCCGATGTCGCCACGGCATTCGAGGTATCGGCCTATTCTTTCAAGTCGCTGGCCGTGGCCAGCCGCCCACTGTTCGGTGAGCAGGGCGGCTCGATGGTGGGCCTGACGTTCGACGCGACGGTGGCCTGGCCGGCCTACAACTGGATGGGTGTCGCCAAGGCCGCGTTGGAATCGACCTCGCGCTACTTGGCGCGAGAACTCGGCCCGAGCAAGATCCGAGTCAATCTGGTGGCCGCCGGTCCGGTTCGCACCATGGCCGCCAAGAGCATCCCCGGCTTCAGCGCGTTCGAGGAGGCGTGGGCCCCGCGGGCGCCGCTCGGCTGGGATATCGACGACGCCACAGCGGTAGGGCGCAGTTGTGCCGCGCTGCTCTCGGACTGGCTGCCCGCCACCACCGGCGAGATCGTGCACGTCGACGGCGGTTTCCACGCGATGGGCGTGTAACCGCCTCAAGTTCCCGCCTGGTCTGCCGGTCACAGCCTGGCCGTGCCCGGCTCGGTGGCCACGTCGCGGCTGTGTAACGTCGAGTGGTGACCGAGACTGCATTCGACGCATTGCTGTTGCTCTCGTTCGGAGGACCGCAGGGCCCGGACGAGGTGATGCCTTTTCTGCGGAAGGTGACTTCGGGTCGGGGAATCCCGGAGGAGCGGTTGGCCGAGGTGGCCCAGCATTACCTGCACTACGACGGTATCTCGCCGATCACCGCACAGAACGAGGCGTTGATGGAGGCGATCCGAGCAGAATTCTCCCGGCGCGGCATCGCTGTGCCGGTCTATTTCGGCAACCGCAATTGGCACCCGTTCCTCATCGGTACCGCGCGGCAAATGGTCGTCGACGGCGTCCGCAATACCCTGGTGTTGGCGACCAGTGCGACAGCGTCGTACTCGGGATGCCGTCAATACCGCGAGGATCTGGCGAGTACCTCCGCCGAACTGGGCACTACCGCGCCGGCGTTCACCAAGGTCCGCCACTACTTCGATCATCCAGGTTTCATAACCGCAAACGCGGACGGTGTTCGACAGGCCCTGCTCGGCCTCAGTGAATCGGCACGGGCTACGGCTCGGCTGGTGTTCACCGCGCACTCGATTCCCGAGAGTATGAACGCCGGCTCCGGACCGTCGGGTGAGCTCTACCTGGCCCAGCAGCGCACAACCGCCCGGTTGGTGGCCGAGGCCGTGCGGGGGCCGGCTGCCGAGTACGACCTGGTCTGGCAGTCACGCAGTGGACCACCGCAGGTTGCGTGGCTGGAGCCGGACGTCAATGACCACCTGAGGACGCTGGCCGCGGCCGGGATCACCGACGTAGTCGTGGTTCCGACCGGTTTCATCTCCGATCACATGGAGGTGGTCTGGGATCTTGACAACGAAGCCAGGGACACGGCCAACGAACTAGGTATGGGTTTCGTCCGGGCAGCAACCGCTGGAACCCATCCGGCCTTCGTCAGCGGCCTCGTCGATCTGTTCGAGGAGTACCTCTCCGGTGCTCCGCCGCAACTACTGGGTGATCTCGGTCCCTGCGGTATCGACTGCCCGGCCACCTGTTGCCCTGCTCCCCGACGCCGGGCGAGCTGAGACAGCGAGTCAGTTCGCGGCGACCTCGGAGTGGGCGTTGTAGCCGGCCAGCAGGGCTCTGCGCACCGCGAGTCGCAAGGGGGCAAGGGCCCGGTCGCGCTCCAGCATGCCAGCGGCGGTAAGTTCGCCGGTGCCGTCGGCATCGACCAGTTCGAGCACCGCGGCCAGTCGTTCGGCCTGCGCCACTACCCGTACGCCGCGGGGAGGATGGCTGGTCGGCAGGTTCAGGCGCTCACCGGCCCGGCGGGCATCGGACAAGGCGCCGGCGACGTCGGACATCCAGCTCGAGGACCCGCGTCGCGCGAATATGGAAGCGGTCTCGCGTACCGCCTCCGTGAGATCGTGTTCGGCATCGGAAAGACTCACGAAGTCCGGGGCCCTTTCGATGACCGTCGCTCGATGCCAGTACAGCTGCCTGCCGGCGCTGCTCGGTGTCACTGGTCCGGCGATGCAGGTCAGGCCGGTGTCCAGGCCGAACACGGCCTGACCGCTGGCCAGCGCGGCATCGCGGAACTCCAGAGCACCGGCCAACCCGCGCACGTCACCGGGCACCGGCAGGACCAGGGTCAGGGTCTTGGTGCCGGACCGCTTCCAATCGGACAATGCGCTACCGACCGGGTGCAGGTCGGTGCTGTCGAAACCGAGGCCTCCCACATTGCGCGTACCGGCCGCGACTGCGTCCAGTACGTCGTCGAACGCCACCGTGCCCCGCAGCCAGGCAGAACCCCACGCGGCGAGTTGGGCACAGCGACGATGCGACACGAGAAACAAGCCTACCTACCGGTTCTGACCCCGCCACGCACCTAAGGTGTCCGGGTGCGGTATTCCGAAGATGTCCTGTCCGGCGGGCCTGGACGATCCGGTTCGTCCGGGTCGTCTGGACAACGCCGCCGGTCGGTGCGCGAGGTGCCGGCCGAGCCCGAGCTCGTGGTCGAAACCGCCGACGGGAGGTTCTGTGGCGCAGTGGTACGGGTAGGTCGCTCGGTGGTCGCCGGTGAGCAGCGCGATGTCGTGACTCTGGCCGACCGCCACGATCGCGAGCGGGTGTTTCCGATGCTTCCCGCGGCTTTTCTGCTGGAGGGGGAGCTGGTCACCCTGGTCCGCCCGGCCGTCGCCCCGGTCGCGGTGGCCCGGCCGGGACGGACCGCGTCCGGCTCGGTCGCAGTCGCCAATGTCAAGGCTCAGGTGGCCAAGGCCAGCCGGATCTGGGTGGAGGGCGTGCATGACGCCGCCCTGGTCGAACGAATCTGGGGCGAGGATCTTCGCATTGCGGGCATCGTGGTCGAACCGCTGGGTGGCATCGACGACCTCGCGGCCATGGTTGGGCAATTCCAGCCGACCCCGACCCGCCGGCTTGGCGTCCTGGTCGATCATCTGGTGGCCGGTTCCAAGGAGAGCCGGATCGCGGCCACCGTCACCTCCCCGCACGTCAAGATCAACGGCCACCCGTATGTCGATGTCTGGCAGGCGGTCAAGCCCACCGCGCTCGGCATCGCGGCCTGGCCGATCGTCCCCCGGCACCTCCCGTGGAAAGAGGGCATCGCCTCCGCACTCGGCGTGTCGGACACCCGCGAGATGTGGCGACGGGTGTTGCGTTCGGTCAACAGCTTCGCCGATGTTGAGGTGCCGCTGCTTCGCTCGGTCGAGGAGCTCATCGACTTCGTCACGGTCGGACATTCGAGCTGAGCCAATCCGGTTGTCGAGCTTGTTGCGAATCACCGGCAACAGTTGTTGCCAGAGACTTGCAACAAGTGAAGGATGGTCATCATGACCCTGGATTCCCGTGCGCCCGCGACCGAGGACGACAGCCCCCGACTGCGGACGGCCGAGGCACCGGCCGAGCAGGGGATCGTGCGGCGTATCCGGGCCGGCCTGTCGCCGGCGGAGAAGCGCCGACTGGTCGGCATGTTCGGCTTCATCACCCTGTTGCATATCCTCGGGTGGGGCACCCTCCTACTGATCGTGTCGCCGGAACATCTGTCCGTCGGAGGCCGGGTATTCGGCGTGGGACTCGGCACGACGGCGTACGTGCTGGGCATGCGACACGCCTTTGACGTCGACCATATTGCGGCGATCGACAACACCACCCGGGCGCTGATGGAGCGCAAACAACGTCCGTTGTCGGTGGGGTTCTGGTTCTCCCTGGGTCACTCGACCATCGTGTTCGCGCTTTGCG
>JAVEEN010000290.1 GCA_030840445.1 Pseudonocardiales bacterium | reverse complement strand
AGCAACACCTGGGTGGAATCGGCCGGACCGCCGTTGGTCACCAGGATCACCGAGATGAACACGTTAAACCCGCCGATCACCAGCATCACCGTGACAAACACCGCCGCCGGCCAGATCGCCGGCAGGGTCACCGCACGAAATCGCTGCCACCGCCCGGCCCCATCCACCTCGGCCGATTCCAGCAGCTCCTTCGACACGCCCTGCAGCGCGGCCAGGAAGATCATCATCGACCAGCCGACGCCCTTCCAGACGCCCAGTGCCGACACCGCAGCCATCGCCGTCCATCGTCCGGACAGCCAGGAGATGTTGTGCCCTGTCACGTGCGTGACATCGTGCAGCATCCAGTTCACCAGGCCGCTGTCGGCGAACAGGTACTGGAACAGCAGCGACACGACCACCCAGCTGGTGACCACCGGCAAGTAGAACAGCACCCGGAACAGTGCCCTGCCGGGTGCCTTGTTGTTCAGCAGTGTCGCCACCACCAGGCCCAGCACGATCTGCGGCGGCACGGTGAACAGCATGTACACCGCACTGTTCACCACTGCCCGCCAGAACACCGGATCGTGGTAGGCCGTGCGGTAGTTCGCCAAGCCGGTGAACTTGCTGGCTGCCCCGGCAACCACGTTCCAGTCGTAGAAGCTCATCTGGAACGCCTTGACCATCGGGTAGATGATCAGGGCCAGGAACAGCATTAAGCCTGGCGCCAGGAACAGGTAGGCGGTCACGCTCGACCGGGTGCGCCGGTTCAAGGTCCGGCGCACCCGAGCCGGGCCACCGGCCGCGGAGGGAGTCCGCGGCTCGGTGGTATCCAACACGGCAGTCATTTCTTCCCTACGAGGACTAGGTAAACGAGACAAGCTCTGCTCGAGCGGGCTGTCAGTTGGTCTGTGTCAGAAGTGGGTCGATGATCTTGGCGGCGTTGTCCAACGCTTGCTGGACGGACTCGCTGCCCTGGAATGCCTTGGTCAGCGCGTCCTGCAGCGCGGTGTCGATGGCCGGTGCCTGCGGAACGGAGGGGCGCGGACGGGCGGTCTGCAGCTGCTTGATGTAGGGCGCGAAGGCGGGCACCGTCGAGGCCTCCTGGGCATCCAGCGACTTCACTACCGACATCTGGCCGGTCCTGGCCATCGCGATCTGATAATCGGCGGTCTGGGTGAACTGGATGAACTTCATGGCCTCAGCCTGGTGCTTGGACGCGGTCGTCATGTTGATGTCCTCGCCACCGACGACCGAGATGGAACCGCCCGGCCCGGCCGGGACCTGGGAGTACACAGGGGCGAACTTCGGGTACTGCCCCTTCCAGATGCCCTGCATCCACGGGCCGTCCAGGATGTCGGCGTAGTTGGCCTTGGGCAGGCCGTCCGAAGTCTGGACAGCGCCCTTGTTGCCGATGATCAGGTTCGGGATCGCACCCTGCTTGTAGAGATCGACCAGCAACTGCACACCGGCCACGCTGGCTGGGCTGTTCAGGTAACCGGTCGCCTTTGTCAGGTCCGGGCTGGTCACCTCGCCGCCGGCCGACCAGATCCACGGGTAGACGTTCCAGCCCTGCAGGCCGCTGTCCGCGAAAACCGAGATCTTCTTCGCGGCCAGCTTGCCGGCATCCGACTTCAGCTCGTCGAAGGTGGCCGGCGGGCTGGAAATGCCGGCGTCCTTCAACGCGGTGCCGTTGGAGACGAGCACCCGCGTGTTGGTGTCCAGCGGAAGCCCGTAGTAATGGCCGTCCCACTTGTTGGTGGCCAGGCTGCCCGGGTAGTTGTCGGCGGACAAGGTGTCGAAGCTGGCGAGCTTGCCGTCGAGTTGGGCAAAGACCTTCAGCGCGGCAAATTTGGGCACCCAGCCGATGTCCGAGCGCACCAGGTCGGGCAGCTCGCCGCCGGCGGCGCTGGTGGTCAGCTTCTGAAGCAAGGAATCGTAGGGGATGTCGACATAGTTGATCTTGATGTTCGGGTTCGCCTTCTCAAAGGCAGGGATAATGGTCTGGCTCAGCGCGTCGGTCTGGGTCTTGTTGCCGCCGTTGCCGTAGGTACCCCAGAAGGTGAGGGTGACCGGCTTGGCGGAGGACGGAGCGCTGCTACTGGTCTTGGATGAGCTGGAACACCCGGTCAGAGCCAGGGCAGCAACTGCTGCCACGCTGACCAGCTTGGTGGTACGTCGTGCCATGATTTCTCCTGAAGAGAGTGCGGGCCGGTGGACGATCGATCTCACCGGGTGATGCGGGCATTGGCGGTTGTACTGATGGGACCGGCCGCTCATGCCGGTACCTGGTCGGACAGTTTGCTGAGCGAGCGCAGGACGCCCTCGCGCAACATGGTTGCGGCTGCCCCCCGGGCCCAGGTCTCGTCAGGCAGCGGCCGCACCAGCACCGTGCAGTCGGTGGCCGTGGATGAGAAAGCATCGCGGTCCAGTTCAGCGCGCAACGCGTCAATGAACAGATCTGAGGCGGTCATGCCCTCGCCAGACAGGATCACCAGCGGCGGGTTCAGCAGGTTGAGCAGCGCGGCGATCGCCCGGCCGAGCGCGACACCGGCCTGAGTAAACACTTGACGGGCATCGGGATCTCCGGCGTGCGCCTGCGCGACGACCTGGGACACCTTGGTGAACCGACGGCCGACGGCGGCCGACATCGTCGCGGCGATGGCCGTGTCACCGACCACTGCCTCCAGGCAGCCCCGCTTGCCGCAGTGGCACTCCGGCCCGTCCGGGTCGACGACCATGTGGCCGAACTCGCCGGCAGCCCCGCTCACGCCACGCCAGAGCTGGTTTTCCAGCACCAGGGCGCACCCGACACCGACACCGATGGTGACCAGAGCGAAGCTCGGGAAGCTGCTACCGGCGCCGAACCATTGCTCGGCCACCGCCAGGGTGTTGACGTCGTTCTCGATGACGACCGGCAGGTTCATCCGCTCGACCAAAAGCTTGCGCAGCGGGACGTCTCGCCAGCCGAGGAACGGAGACTTGACCACCACGCCGGTGTTCGCGTTGATGTGACCGCCTAGACCGACACCGATCCCGAGAAGCCGGGCCCTGTCCACCGGGGAGCGCTCGAGCAGGATCCGGGTCATCTCCTCGATCGCGCTGACCACGCCTTCCGGCGAGGTGTCGCGGTACTTCATCCGGTGCGCGGACTGCACCTCGGCGTGCAGGTCGGCGACGACTCCGACGATTTCGCCGTCCATCAGCTTGATGCCCACCGCATGGTGGCGACCGGCATCGACCTGCAGTGGGATTTGCGGGCGGCCGGGAACCCCCGCCTCGCGGACGTTCTCGATCAGGTAGCCGTGGCTGATCATCGGCTTGACCAGTTTGGTCACCGAGGCCGCAGACAACCCGGTCAGCCTGGCCGCGTCTCGACGCGAGAGCGGCCCACGGGTGAGCACTGCTTCGAACAGCGCACCCAGATGCTGCTCACGGCTGCCGAACGGACGGATCGGGCCGGGCTCGGTCACCGTGCGCGGAGCCAGGCCACCGTCTGGCTCTGCGGTCTGTTTCATCTACGGGAACCTTCCGTCGGCTGTCCGTTGTCCTGCCGGACGGCATGTACCGAGCCCTTGGAGGCGCGGCGCAGAGCGTATGCCTGGTTGCTTTCGGACGTCAACTAATTGGCTCAACTTGGTTTCCAAGTTGTTACGTAACTACCAAATTACCGGTACAAACCTCCCACTATTGCTTGACGCAGTGAACTAACGGGGGTTAACTCCGCTGATCCGTTGTTGCGAACGGATGCTTCGGCACCACGCTCTGGGACGACCTGGGACGCTCTGGGCCGATCGGCGACTTACGACGGCACCTGTAAGGTTGTGAGCCGCGGCTCGCCTGGCCGCGGCCGGATTAGTGGCGGGTTCGAGTCCCGTCACTCACCCGGACGCGGGAGCCGTCGCGGTCTTGCCGGATTTCAGCGGTGCTCGCGGATCTGCTAAAGTTTCGCCTCGGCCCGCAGAGATGCGGGCCGAGTGATGCAAGGTCGCTACACCACAGATTCATCGCAGAACATGCGCCGCTAGCTCAACTGGCAGAGCAGCTGACTCTTAATCAGCGGG
>JAVEEN010000232.1 GCA_030840445.1 Pseudonocardiales bacterium | reverse complement strand
TGGGGTCGGGCAGCGCCCGCAAGACCGACGTCACCGATGCCGCGTCCGTCGCCGCGGTCGCTTAGCGAAACCAGCGGCTGCGGATGGTCCAAGCCGAGGACCACACTGTCATCCTGCGGCTGCTTTCAGACCACCGTGACCACCAGGTCACCGAACGCACCCGGACTCTGAACCGGCTGCATGGACTGCTGCGCGATCAGCATCCCGGCGGCGCCAAGCGCGACCTATCCACGATCCAGGCAGCCGCGCTGCTGCGCCTGATCCGTCCGCTGACTCCGGTCGACAAGCAGCGCAAAGTCCTGGCGCGGGATCTGCTCGCCGATCTCCGCCGGCTCGACACCACCATCAAGGCCCACACCAAGTCGCTGACCACCGCGCTCGACACCGCCGGCAGCACCCTGACTGACGTCCACGGCTTCGGTCCCGTCCTGGCCGCGAAAATCCTGGCGCACAGCGGCGACATCACCCGTTTCCCCAGCCGGCATCACTACGCCAGCTACTGCGGTACCGCCCCGATCGAAGCCTCCAGCGGCGACCAACGACGCCATCGACTCTCCCGCGCCGGCAACCGCCAGCTCAACGCCGCAGTACACGTCATCGCGGTGTGCCAAGCCCGCGACCCTGGACCCGGCCGTAACCACTACCAGCGCAAACTCACCGAATCCAAAACCCCCGCAGAGGCCCGGCGCAGCCTCAAACGCCAGCTCTCCAACATCATCTACAAGCGTCTGCTCGCCGACCACCAACGCGCTCTCCAATCGAGCGCTTGACACACAGAGGCGCTGACTTGTCACGCCGGTCGCCCCGGACCCGGTGATCGGCACAACCGCCCTCATGCCAGCCAAACGGCGGCAGCAGGTCTCCGAGCCAGACCACCGAACCCAGGATCCCAACCCACCGCAACAACGGCGGCCTCCCAACTCTCACACTGAGGCAGGTCTCCAGGATGGCCAGCTAAAAGCATGGGCGACGCCGGGCCAGGTGTGGACCAAGTGTGTGGCATCCGTCGACCTCCCCAAGGGCTACCACACGGCGGCCCGGGGCAGAGCTACACGAGGCCGCCATCGGTCGCATCGAGGGCTGCCCCCGGGCCGCCGCGTGGTCGGGGATCCGCCCGCGAAGTCTCACAGTCAGCTCACGCTGGCTAACCGAGAAGGTGACTCACCGCCGGCAACACCGCTATCGGGCGGTGATGTCTACCCGGGTGGTGACATCATCGTGAAGCACGAAGACCGGGTCCTGTCCATGTTGCCATCCAACAGGGAGCAGCACGTACCTGTCGGGCGAGTGCAACAGTAGCCGCAGCCCGCTGTACTGATAGTGGTACCTGCTGCCGGGCTGCGTGATCTCAGCGGCCACCACGCCGGGGCCGGCGATCGAGATCCGTTCAGTGCTGTAGATCGTGACGCTGGGCTCGGCAGAGAGGTGATCTGCTACGTCAGTGGCGAGGTCGGTGCCGACTTGCTCGCCGTAGAGGCTCACCGCCCATAGGGCGGCGACTAAACCGAGCGCGAGGAGCATCACGCTGCAGGCCAGCGAAGGGGCTTGCCGCGAGCCAGTCGGGACGAGCGAGGCCGGGTACGTCGACCGCAAGTGCGTGACGTAGCCCAGCAGGGTGACAGCCGCCACGAGCAGCAGCGGCATCAGTAGCCCAAGCGGCACCCCGATCCGTTCGGGCAGCAGCACTCCGGTGAGCACGACCATGGCGAGGGCCACCCCGGCGGCGTGTACCGCTCCGACGAACCACCGCACCCCGCAAATCCCGGGCCGCCGGCGGGCGAGCGTCCCAGCCCAGTGCACAGGCCGCATCACCGCCGATCGCGCTGGACGCAGAGCTGCCGGGCTGGTGATCGTCTCAGCAACGGGGGCCGATGCCGTAGTGAACTCCAGCTCAGCGTCCTCCAGCGTCGGCGTCACCACCTGCCGGTGAAAGGCGAACAACGCCAGGGCGGTGAAGGCAGCACGGATGAACGGCGGGAACGCCACATCGATGCTACGCAGAACGTAATCGACGGTGCCATAACCAGCCAGGCTCGGGTCAACCCCGAAGTAGCCCAGCTCGCTGTCGCTACGTACCCATCCGAAGTAGTACAGCAGCGCGGTAATCACCACTACCTGCGAGGTGCTCGCACCGATGATGGCCCATACCCTGCTGGGATCTCCACCAGGGGCAGTTCCGTCGGCTGGCGCGGCAGAGCCATGAGGGGCGGCAGCGCCACCCTCGGTCAGTGGCTCCTTCGCCGCGCGGACCTTGCTCATCGGGTGGCTCAAGGATTCCGACTGTCTGGCGTCGCCGTGGTTCTCGGCGGCGGGATCGGCCCGTTCCCTGGCGGTTGCGGCGTCGATGGGTCCGATTCTTTGGGCCGAGGATCGAAGCAGGAAAGATCCTCACAGCGCGGGGAATGCGGTCCTAGCGTCGGCCGGGGTCTGGCCGGTGTGGGCGTTAGCTGTGGCGGCGCCCCATGGTCTGGTGGCGAGTGCGGGTCCGGTGCGGGCGCTCCCGGTTGTGGCTGTGGGGGTGGAATTGCCCCGTGGTCTGATCGCGGGTGCCAGTCCGGTGCGGGC
>JAVEEN010000201.1 GCA_030840445.1 Pseudonocardiales bacterium | reverse complement strand
TGCCGCACGTATTCGCCGCCCCGGAACGCAATGTGCTCGTCGGGGTCGCCGTTCTTTGGTTCCGTCAGGACCACTAGTCCGTCGAATCGAGCGGCTCGGAGCTGGCTGCGCAACGCTTCGCGATTCGACGAGTGGTCGGCGTGCTGCGGCCAGCACACGGAAGTGCATTGCGCACCATTGAGTTTCAACGCATCGGTCAACTGGGTTGCCAGTGCATCCGCGGTTGTGGAAGTGCTGACGAGAAGCCACGCTCCCGCATCGGTGTGCGCCACCTCAGGCAGCGCCTGCTGCTGCCACTCTATGGTGAGCAGCCGCTCGTTCAGCACACGATCGCGCTCGTCGCTTTGCGAGATCCCCAGGCCCATCTGCAGCCCGCGTACGGTCAACAGCACCTCCCCGTGCTGGTCCAAGGCGTCGAGGTCAGCCTCAATCTCCCCGTCAGCGGCTCTGGTCACTTGCAAGTAGCAGTAGCGCGCGTTGCTGGTGGAACCGTACACCCGGAGCCGACGGACGCTCAGCGGTAGTAGCAGACCGCCATTGCAAACGTCAACGAAACTGGGATGAGCTGCAACCGACTGAAAGCAGGCATTTAGCAGCGCAGGGTGCACCCCGTAGCTGCGCCGAGAGCGGATCGAGCCAGGCAGCCGGACCTCGGCCAGCACGGTGGCGCCGGTTCCGTCGGCTATGCGCACGGCAGCTAGACCGGAGAAGGCAGGACCCAACCGAACACCGCGCTGATCCCACCATTTCCTAAGCTCAACTCCATCCACACTGCGCGGGTGTGTCGCCAGCAGAGCGGCCACGTCCTGCGCGGGTGGTCGGTCCTCGTCCTCCACGGCATAAAGGACTGCGGCGGCCCGCCGCACGTGTTCCCCATCCTGGTCGGTCTCCACCGCGAAGTTGACGACTCCCGGCGATGCCACCGACGCGGCGGCGCCGACGGTGGTCTGCACATCCAGCAGCAGCTCTTGCTCGAAGCGGATGTCACGGACCTCGCACTTCTCGCCGAGAACCGCGCGGGCCGCGCCCAGCGCCATCTCACAGTAGGCCGCTCCCGGAAGGACAACGGCGTTGCGAATCTGGTGATCGCTCAGCCACGGTTGCGCGGCAGTGCCGACCTCGGCTTGCCACACGTGCCGTTCCGGTTCCTCCTGCAAGCGCACATGCTGCCCCAACAACGGATGAACTGAAACGGTTGAACCAACGCGTGTTGGGGATTCCTCGCTGTCGCGGGTCAAAAACAGGCGACGGTGCGTCCAGGTCGGCAGCGGTGCGTCCACCAGCCGCCCCGCCGGGTACAGCACCGAAAAGTCCACTGCCGCACCCGCGTTGTGCAACTCCGCCAGAAAGTCGCGCATCCCGTGTGCTAGCGCTTGGTTGCGGCGCATGCCGGCCAGTGCGGACAGTGGCATATCCAGGCAGCGGGCGGTCTGCTGGAGAGCGTGGGTAAGCAGGGGGTGTGGTGCCAGTTCTGCGAAAACCCGATGCCCGTCCTCCAATGCGGCCTGCACAGCCGCTGCGAACCGTACTGTGTGGCGCAGATTGTCGGCCCAATAGAAGCCATCGCACACCGGCGGCTCTCGCGGGTCGAACTGCGTCGCGGAGTAATAGGGAACGTCTGGCGTCATCGGGTTCAGCCCTGCCAAGACATCTGCCAGCTCCTCGAGAATCGGCTCTACCTGGGGGGAGTGCGATGCGACGTCGACGGCGATCTCGCGGGCCATCACATCACGCCGCTCCCACGCTGCTACCAGATCGCGGACCGTCTCGGTGGCGCCGCCGATCACCGTGGACTGCGGCGAGGCCACCATTGCCACCACGACGTCATCAACGCAGCGAGCCACCAGCTCCGAAAGCACTTGATCGGCCGGTAGTTCCACCGATGCCATGGCCCCGGCGTCAGCGATGTGGGTCATCAGCCGCGAACGGCGGCAGCTCACCCGCACCCCGTCTTCCAGCGACAAGGCGCCGGCAACCACAGCCGCCGCAGCCTCCCCGAGGGAGTGGCCAATAACTGCGCCCGGGCGTACCCCGTGTGCCTTCATGGTGGCGGCCAGGGCGACCTGCATGGTGAACAGCGTCGGCTGGATCCGGTCAATACCGGTCACGATCCGGGGTGCCGACATCGCCTCGGTCACCGAGAATCCGGATTCGTGGGCGATCAGCGGCTCCGCCGCGGCGACGGTCGCGGCGAACGCGGGCTCATTCGCGAGCAGGTCAGCGCCCATCGCCGCCCACTGCGAACCCTGCCCGGAGAACACCCACACCGGACGCCGATCATCGCGCCCGACCGTGGCCTGACGCGGAGTATCAATGTCGGCGACCTCGCGCAACGCCTCGGTCAGCTCGGGCAAGGTGCTGGCGATAACGGCGGTTCGGACGGGTCGGTGGGCGCGCCGCCGCGCCAGCGTGTAGCCCAGGTCCGCCAACGCGACGTCCTCGTGTGCGTCCACCCAGTCGGCCAGCCGGCCGGCAGTGCGGCGCAGTTCGTCGGCCGACGTCGACGATAGCGGGAAAAGCAGTGGTGCCGTTGTCGGCGATTCGGCTGAGATATCCTCGGGCGCAGTGGCTTCGGGGGCCTGTTCCAGGACGGCGTGCACGTTGGTTCCCGAGAAACCGTAAGACGACACCGCCGCCCGTCGAGGCGCTTGGTGACCGTTCTCTACTGGCCACGGCGTATTCGTTTGCGGGACAAAGAGGTTGGTCTCGATCTGAGCGAACTCATCCGGCATCCGGGTGAAATGGAGATTGCGCGGAATGACACCATGCCGGACGGCGAGGACGGCCTTCATCAGCCCAAGCGCTCCGGCGGCCGACTGGGTGTGTCCGAAGTTGGTCTTCACCGATGCGAGCGCGCACGGGCCGTCGACGCCGTACACCTTGGCAAGGCTCGCGTATTCGATGGAGTCACCCACCGAGGTGCCGGCGCCGTGTGCCTCG
>JAVEEN010000196.1 GCA_030840445.1 Pseudonocardiales bacterium | reverse complement strand
TTGTTTCTCCTCAGCAGATAGGACGGGCGTCCGAGCCTCGGCGGCTGCAAGGACGGTGTCGGCCGCGGGCGAGCGCGAGTCCGTCTGACCCTTCGAACCCTACCCGCGTTCCGGCCATGCGGAGGTAACGATCAACCGGTCACATGTTCCCAGGGCGAGCAGAACTGAAGCGAGACCGCGGACGACGACACCGTCTGGCGATCGCGTCCGGGCGAACGACAAGGTGGTGCGTGGCTGGAAGTCAATGATCTGAAGTACTTCTAGCTCTGTGCCCCCGGCAGGATTCGAACCTGCGCTCCCGCCTCCGGAGAGCCATTTTTGCGTTTTCGAAAATCGTTGGAAAGTGCTTGTAGGCCCCGATTTTGCTGGTCTAAAAGCGTTTGTTGCAGTTGATCAACAACGGCCGTTTTCAGTTCTGGTGTGTACCGATGTGTACCCGCGAAGATCAACTTTCTCAAGATCACCGTTCGAATCAGCTCTTGAGCCTTGATCAACTCGCGTTTCGAACGGGCGTTATGAGGCCGTCTCTGCGCTCGCACGTGCCCACGCGTCGGCGACGACCTGGAGGGCTTCGGTCGCGGTGACGGTCAGGCGTGTCTGGCCGCCGAGCTGGGCCTGCCAACGCTCCTCGGTCGGTGCCCAGGTGAACATCCACGGCTGGGGTGCGTTGCCGATCGGGCTGTGGGCGACGAACAGCTCGGCCGCGTGTCTGGTGATCTCGCCGCCCCGGGCGAGGGCCCAAAGATCCCAGAGGTCGCGCGGCGCGCGTCGGTCGTGCCAGGCGACGGTCTTCCACGCCGCGAACGCGGCCGCCGTCGGCGCACGGAGGGTCGCCACGCCGGCGTCCGAGTAGCGCTGATCGATCGCTTGCAGCTCGGTCGGCCAGGGTGGGTAGCCGAGGTGGTCGAGCAGTTGAATCCGGACTGCGAGTTGCGCGTCGTTTGCCAGCAGTACGGCCGCGTCGGTGTCGCGAACCACGGTCAGCCCAGGAGCCCAGGAAATCCGCCCGTGGCTGCGGCGAAGGGCACGTTCGAGCGTTTGCTCGATCGCTGCGGCAGTCTCGCGCCGGACGCCCATCGCGATCAGGTCGATGTCTTCGCTAAGTCGTCCGCCCGGCAGGTAGGTGCGGGCGAGTGCCGTACCGCCGAAGAAGATCACTTGCTCGCCGTGGGAGGCGCTGAGCGCGGCCAGGATGTGCGAGATCAGGTGGTCTCGACGCACCTGCTCGACCGCCACTCCGAACCTGTCAGCGACCGCGCGGGCTTCACTGTCGTCGAGTCCGAATCCGCTCACGAAGCGCTCGCCCAGTCCCGCGCGCGGCGCAACGAGGCACGCGCACGCTGAGCCGCCGCGAGTTCGTCGAGCAGCCCGACATTGCTGCGAGCGATCAGGATGCGGACCGCGTCTCGCACCTCGTCTTCCGCGTCGCCGAGGTCGGGGCGGCGCGCCAGGTCGAGGACGGTCTGCTCGGGTGTGGTCACCAGGGTCGGGCCGAGCTCGGTGTTCATGCGCTCGGCATCGAGGCGACCGGTGTCGCGCTTGACGAACCGAACGGTCGCTGTCCGGTCAGCCAGTGTGATCGCATTGCGCTGTGCGGGCACGGCGACGACGGCGGTGCCGATCGCGCGGGGGATCGCTCCGTGCAACCGAGCCGCTGACACTCCCATCAGGATCGCGTTGGCCGGCCCGAAGTCCGTGGTGGCGATGCCGGCTGCTGCGGCCTCGAGTGCGGGCATCCACCCGGTACCGGTCTGATCCTGCGGTACGACCACGTAGTAGCCATGAGCTAGTCGATGGAGCGCGCCGCGTCGTTCGAGACGACGCATCTCGCCGCGCGGCTGCGCGTAGATGCCTTCAGCGTCCTGAGGGCGAAGCGTCCGAAGCGGGAAGCCGGCAAGCTCGCGCGGTACGGCAGTCGTTACCAAGTCGGGCACGTCCTGAATAGTACGCGGTTAGTTGGCCGAGAGCCAACTAATCATGTACTAATGGCGGGATTCGCTGTCGGTCGCGCTGCGTTGTGCGCCTAATCGATAGGCCGAGCTGTAGAAGTCCTACAGCCGGGGATCGACTGGCTCGGACTCGAGGGCGAGCGTTAGCGACCCGGAACCGCGTCCGCGACAGGAGAGCAGTCACGTCCAACCCGGTAGCGGTCGCCTGCTCCAGAGCCGACACAGCCACGGGGAGGGACGCCCGGGCCGCGGCCCCGACAGCGGCGTACTGGTCGCGCAGCAGCTGCTCGGCCTTGGCGCTCCACGGCAGCATCGACTTCCTGCGCCGTCGGGCCACGATCGCCGAGTCGGTCACGCTGGTGGGAGCCACCCAGGTGTGGGGGACGCCCAAGGGCCACGAGAAGCGGGAAGTCCCGATCCCGCGCTTCCTCGTCGACCAACTCGCCGAGCACGTGCGTGGCAAGGCACCCGACGACCTCGTCTTCGCCGGCGTCCGCGGTGGGGGAGCATTACGCGGACCGATCTTCCGCCGCGCTGCGTTCGACCGCGCCGCCGAGGCGATCGGGCTGCCCGGCCTGCACCCGCACGAGCTTCGCCACACCGCCGCCAGCCTGGCCATCGCCGCCGGCGCTGACATCAAGGTCGTCCAGAAGATGCTCGGCCAAGTCGGCCACGATGACCCTCGACCAGTACGGCCACCTGTTCGACGACCGCCTCGACGACGTCGCCGATCGACTCGACGCGGCAGCTGACGCCTTCGTCGTATCGAACAGCCAGCCTCGGGACAACGTCAGAACGCTGCCGACTTGACGCGCAAGAACCGTCTGCGCGGCCTCCCGGACAGTTCGACCTGAGCTTCCGCCGGCCAGATGAATCCTTCTGGTGCTCCCTCAGACCGAGATCAGTCGAAACAGCAGCGATCACGCCGAGCTCAGAGCCAGTGAGCAAAGGTCCATCGTCTGCCGCGGGCAGCAGACCGTGCCCTTAGGTGAGAATCCTTCTCGGCGTGTCAGTTACCTGTGAGCACTGCCTAGCTGTCACCTAACCAACGCCTGCAAGAAACCTACTGTTCGCTCTCCCGTCTCCATCGGTGAATAGACCTACTACGGACTACGCAGCCCTACGCGCAGGATCGAACCCCTGGAGAGAGATGTCGAAATCCTCCCGTCGCGCACGCATCGGATTAACTGCGGTCACCAGCGCAGCGCTGTGCGTGCTTCCGATGACCGCTGCGGTTGCACAGCCAGGCCACCAGTCGCACGGGCACACGGGTAAGCACGTTCTGCTGATCTCAGTCGATGGCATGCATCAGAGCGACCTCGACTGGTACGTGGCAAAGCACCCGAGCTCGACCCTGGCCAAGCTGACCCGTGGCGGCAGCGAATACACGGACGCCTCGACCTCAAACCCGTCCGACTCCGACCCGGGTGGAACCGCGCTGATGACCGGCGGCAACCCCAAAACGACGGGCGTCTACTACGACGTCGAATACAGCCACACCGTGGACGAGCCCGGCGCTGCGTGCACCCCCGGTCAGCCGGCCACGGGCGGTGACGTCATCTACGACTCACCGGACGACGCACTGGCCAGCGTCCCCGATCTGATCAACCCGGCCAACGGCACGTTCCCGTCCTTCGACGAGAACGGCTCCCTCTACCCTGCCGGGGTCGACAAGAACCCGGCCGCGATCATGAATCTGACGTTCAACCCGAAGACGTCACTCAACCCGGCGACGTTCCCGGTCGATCCGACGACCTGCCAGCCGATCACCCCATGGGACTACCTCGGCGACAACACCATCTTCCAAGTCATCCACAACGCCGGCCTGCGTACGGCCTGGTCCGATAAGCACGAGGTGTACGCGTCGTTCAACGGCCCAGGTTCAAACGGGACGAGCATCGACGACCTCTTCTCCCCGGAGATCGACTCCCAGGCCGTCGAGCCCAACGGCGTGCCCTACCCGCAGGACAACGACTGGGCCCACATCGACGCCGCCACCAAGCAGTACGACGGCTACAAGGTCCAAGCCGTGCTGAACGAGATCAGCGGGCTCGACCACTCGGGCAAGACGAAGGTCGGCACCCCGGCCATCTTCGGGCTCAACTTCCAAACCCTCTCGGTCGCGCAGAAGATCATCTCGGACCCGACGACGCTGATCGGCCCGGACAAGAACGGCAACTACACCACCAGCGCTCCGCAGGCCGGTGGCTACCAGTTGGTCAACGGCAAGGTCGTGCCGGGACCGGTCGTCTCCAGCGCCCTCGACTACGTCAACGCCCAGCTCGGCAGCATGGTCGCCGCCATCCACAAGGAAGGCCTCGCCAACTCGACGACGATCATCGTCACCGCTAAGCACGGCCAGTCACCGCAAAACCCCAACCAGCTCGTCACCGTCCCGGACGGCCCGATCATCAACGCGATCAACGCCGCCTGGACCACAACTCACCCGAGCAACCCCAAGCTCATCGTGGCCGGCACGGACGACGACCTGTGGCAGTCCTACCTGTCGGACAACTCGCAGACCGCGGATAACTTCGTCAAGAACTACCTCTGGAACCACACGGCACAGGGCTTGGACGTCAACGACAACCCAGTGACCGTTCAGCACTCGGGACTCGCCGAGATCTGGGCCGGAGCGGACGCGGCGAAGTTCTTCGGAGTGTCCGTCAATAACGGCCACTACCCAGACGTGTTCGGCAAGGTCCAAGTGGGCATCGTGTACTCCGGTCCGACCAAGCTCGCCGAGCACGGCGGCATGAACACCGGCGACACGCACGTCCTGATGGTCGTCAACGGCCCCGACATCAAGGCCCAGGTCAACTCGCGCCCCGTCGAGACCACCCAGGTCGCGCCGACAATCCTTTCGGTCCTCGGCCTCAACCCCGCGGCGCTGACAGCCGTCCAGAAGGAAGGAACCCAGGTACTCCCGGGTCTCAAAGAACACCCCGGTGGTCGCTAAGCCACACGAGCCCATGCCCCGCCGTTGCGGCGGAGCTTCCGAGCGGGGCCGAGGCCAAGTGCCCGGTCCCGCCGGCTTCCCTTGCGCCTGGCCGAGGCTTGGCTGGCCTGCATCGGATGCGCTCTCCGAGGTGCTCGCGGCACGGACTGTTCAGCGCGATCCGGTGGACCTTCGCTCGTCCGTGGTCTGCCCCTGCGTAGCTGAATGGAGCTGGTCCCGGCAACGTGTGATCGGGTTGGTGTGATGGCGGGCGGGGGCCGCCCATGATGAGCGTCGAGATCATCGGTTGTCTCTCACCCGTGGACGATCGGCATGCAGACCTACCACCGCGAGGAGCTAAAGAAGCACCTGGTCAACGAGTTCACCTTCGCCGCCGAGTCCAACTTCGGCTGGGGCCAACAACGCTAGGACCGGCGTACCCTTCACCCTCAGCGAACTCACTCACCTGCCGCTGTCGTGCTCGTTCGGAAGCGGCGGATCTGCCGATGTCGTGATTGTTGGTCCCGCCGTTCGCTGGCGCGGGGCGGGCGTCGCTAACCTCCTTCGGTATGGGCACCAGTGCCGAGCGCCGAAGCGCACGTGATCGGGTCGAGGCCTACCACCAGCAGTGCCTAGCCGACCTCTTGGTGCACGTCGCGGCGGCTGTCGATCAGCACGGCGCGAAAGACCTCGACGTCTACGCTGTCGACGCCGTCATCCACCAGTACCACCGGGCCACCCAAGAGTTGTGGAAGTTCTGCTGTGCCGGCGGCGGAGGAACACACCTCAAGCTCGTCGCCGCCCTAATCCAACGACAAGCCGATGACACGACGGTCGACTGGTGCAGCCGCGGAGAACCACGCCGGCACCGAGAATGAACCGTCGCTATGCGCGCTCGGCGTGGAGCGACACCGCCGCACAGATGGATCGGTCAGGTACGCGCGCTATGCAATGAGCACGCGTTGCGGGACCTGTCTCTTCAAGCGGCGAGGGTCAACGGTCGATCATTTTCTGCATGGCTTCTGGGTACCGGTCGCCTTGGATCTGGATGCCGGCTGAGGCTTGGTCGAGCTCGGCCAGGTCCTCAGAGGTGAGGTCCAGGCTCGCGGATCCGAGGTTCTCGTCGAGACGCTCGAGCCGTCTGGTGCCGGGGATCGGGACGATCCACGGCTTCTGCGCCAGGAGCCAGGCGAGTGCCACTTGGCCGGTCGTGGCGTTCTTGCGCTTGGCGACCTGGGTGACGAGATCAACGAGGGCGAAGTTGGCCTCCAGGGCCTCGCGCTCGAAGCGAGGGAGGGAGGCACGGATGTCCCCGTCGCCGAACTCAGTGGAAGCGGTGACCTGCCCGGTCAGGAATCCGCGCCCGAGCGGACTGAAGGGCACGAAGCCGATGCCGAGCTCGTCGAGAGTTGGCAGGATCTCGTCCTCGGGTTCGCGCCAGAACAGGGAGTACTCGCTCTGTAGCGCGGTGACGGGTTGGACGGCATGGGCGCGGCGGATCGTGGCGACGCCAGCCTCGGACATCCCGAAGTGGTGGACCTTGCCGGCGTCGATGAGCTCCTTGACGGTGCCGGCGACGTCCTCGATGGGGACGTTCGGATCGACCCGGTGCTGGTAGAGGAGGTCGATGGCCTCGGTCCGCAGGCGCCGCAGCGAGCCGTCGACCGCGGCGCGGATGTCGTCGGGTCGGCTGCTGACACCGGTCTGCTTGCCGCTCTCGTCGAAGGCGAATCCGAACTTCGTGGCGACGACGACGTCTGCGCGGACTGGCTCCAGCGCCTCACCCACGAGTTCCTCGTTGTGGAACGGTCCGTAGACCTCGGCGGTGTCGAACAGGGTGACACCCCGGTCCACTGCGGCTCGGATGAACTCGATCATCTCCTCGCGTGGCGGTCGCGGACCGAACGACTGACTCATGCCCATGCAGCCGAGACCGAGCGGCGAGACCTTGAGGCCGGGGCTGCCGAGGGTTCGTTTGTTCATGGTGGTTCTCCTTGTCGAGGGCGGGTTCAGACTTGTTGGCCAGGAACTGAAGGGCCTCCTGCGAAGGGGAGCCCGGAGCGGCCGTGAACACGTTGAGGTTCAAGCCGATGTCGCCGGGCAGCGCGAGCGACTGGTACGCGAGCTCAATCTCCCCGACGACGGGATGGTGCATCTTCTTGGTGCCGGCGGTGTGGTGGCGCACGTTGCGCGAGGCCCACCGGACGCGGAACTCCTCACTGCGGGTGAACAGCTCGCCCACGAGATCCGATAGCCGCTTGTCATAGGGGTGGCGACCAGCCTCGATCTGCAGGCTGGACACGATGTCGCCGGCAGCGCGGTCCCAGTCGACGAAGAAGTCCCGCGCCTTCGGGTTGAGGACCGTGAACCGCGCGACGTTCGGCGGCTGCACGGTCTCGGCGTGGATGTCGCAGTACAACGCGCGGGCGAGCTTGTTCGACGCGAGGATGTCGCGCCGACCGTTGCGGACATCTGCCGGCGCCTCAGTGATCGCGTCGAGGACCTGCTGAATGCCGGCCGGCACTCGCCCCCGCCCAGCGCCACCATGTGACCGGGCACGAGCCGACGCGGTGGTGTTGGCGGTGCGGGCCAGGTCGAACAGATGCTCACGTTCGGCGTCATCGAGCTGCAGGGTCGTCGCCACCGCGTCCAGCACCGATTCAGAGACGCCGGCGAGATTCCTGCGTTCGAGGCGGGTGTAGTAGACGATGCTGACGCCGGCGAGGGTTGCAACATCCTCACGGCGAAGACCGGGCACCCGGCGGTTGTGACCAAACGCAGCCAGCCCCGCCTGCTGCGGGGAGAGCCGCGCACGGCGCGAGGTGAGGAACTCGCGCACCTCGCGCCGGTGATCACCGGTATCGCCCATCACGCCTTCGAAGGTAGCCCGCT
>JAVEEN010000193.1 GCA_030840445.1 Pseudonocardiales bacterium | reverse complement strand
AGAAGAACGTCAAGATGGGCGCGACCTGCAACGAATGGCTGAGCACGACGATCTCACGGTCGTGGACAGGCGGAACCGCCGATCCACAGGCCTCACGGTCATCCACAGATTTCCTCCGGACCACTTTTACCTTGTTGCATCGGCCACTCTCGATCTAGCTCCTCTCAATCCTTGGGGGACTAGCGATCAGGGAGGTCAATATGGCGTCATTGCGACGTGTCGTCCGCCGGCTAGCGAGCAGGCTGAAACTGCTCGGCAAAGAAGCTGGAATGAGCACGGCCGAGTACGCAGTGGGCACCGTGGCCGCAGTGGCGTTCGCCGCGGTGCTGTACAAGGTGGTCCGGACACCGGCGGTGCAGTCGGCCCTGACGGACATCATCACCTCGGCCCTGCACGTGTCGCTGTGACTCGCTGGATGCGACGTATCCGCAGCGGGGCAACCGAAAACGACCGCGGAATGGTGACCGCGGAACTTGCCACTGCCCTGCCGGTCCTAGTGCTCCTGGCCATCGTCGGCGTGATGGCGATCGGGGTTGGCGGGGCAAGGATTCGATGTGGTGATGCTGCACGCGAGGCGGCCAGGGCGGTAGCCAGGGGAAACCCTGCCGCCGCCGCCGGCCTGGCCGGAGCGGCGGCGGGACGGCCGGTCGCGGTGGAGTCTTCGAAAACGGCCAACGGTGACACGACCGTGACGGTGCGAATGCGGCTCCGTCCGGTCAGTTGGCTGGGCACGGTCACAGTCTCAGAAAGTGCCGTGGTGGCAACGGAGCCCGGAGTGGGGGAGGAGCCCCGAGCGGCGGCCGGGCCAGGGGTGGCGGCGGGTGAACCGGGCGTTCCGCCATGACGCTGAACCACAGGCACGGCGACGTGGGAAGTGCAGAACTCGCCCCACCGGAGCAAGGGTCGGCGACCATCTGGGTCGTCTCGCTCATCGCACTGATCGTTGGCACGGTACTCGTCGGCGTGGCACGGTCCGACGCTGTGCTGGCCCGCCATCACGCCGAGCAGGCTGCCGATTTGGCAGCACTCGCAGCGGCCGAACAGATCGGCCGTAGTGGCGATATCTGTGCCGCGGCCGCCAGAATCGCCACGGCGAACGGAGCAACCTTGATAACCTGCCGACCATCGATTGACCCGACTGGACGAAGCGGGACGGTGAGAATCTTTCTTCTTCAGAAAGTGAATCTCCCCATTGTGGGGACTACTGAGATAGCCGCACATGCCCGCGCGGGCAGGCTAAACGCCTGAGAAGTGGTCCCCACCAGCCGGAACACCCGACTCACCGTCAGCGTCCTGACCCTCGCCACCGCCACACAATATTCCTGACAGTCCCGGCGCAGCGCCGAGGGACGGTCGTGCGACGGTCTAGGCGGTCAGTACGCGTGAGCGGAACCCAGGCTTGGCGCTTGCTCCATGTTCTCGCGTGGCGATGTGACGTCATCATTTGGCCTGACCGCGCTCTGTCGGAGTGGCTGACTGGTCGGCCCGCGATTCGGCGCGTCCGTCGTGGGGCCGAATTCCGACGGCAACCGACCGGTATCTCAACGGACGGTGACCGGCAGACAAGAGGGGTTGGGGCGTTGCCTGTGACGACGGAGGTTGCCAGCGGTACCGGGTCGCGGCATCGCGCCGATCCGGGCGGCGTCCTAGAGAGCGGCGCTGCCACGATCCGATCGTTGGACGGGCTCCGGGCGGTGGCGATCGTGCTCGTCGTCGCCTACCACTATGGGCATCTGTCGGGTGGCTTCCTCGGTGTCGATCTCTTCTTCGTGCTGTCGGGCTATCTCATCACCCGTTTGTTGTTGAGTAAGCAGCAGGGCGACGGTCGTTTCGGCTTGGCATGGTTTTGGTTGCGCCGCGTTCGGCGGCTAGCGCCGGCGATCCTCGTCCTGTTATTTGCTGTGCTGGTGTGGGTGCACTTCTTAGACGGAGCCAGCTTGCATCGGTTGACAGTCGGTCAAGCGCGCTCAGCACTCGTATACAGCTCGAACTGGTACAACATTCTGACCCACCTTGGCTACTTCGACGTGAGTCTTGCCGCGACCCCGCTGAATCACATGTGGTCACTTGCCATTGAGGAGCAGTTCTATATCGTGTGGCCGCTGCTGGCCGCGGTCTTCCTCAACCGATGGCGTCGCCCGGTCATGCTCGGTTGGCTGGCGGTTGCATCGGCTGCGGTGTCGATGTTGGCGACACCGTTGGTGTTTGCACGGTTCGGCGCCAACGCCGCCTATCTCGGCACGGAAACGCGGGTGGGTGCGATCCTTGTTGGTGCGGCGCTGGCGTTGTTCGCCCATCGCGTTTCGACAGCCCGGACAGCACCTCCGCCGATAGCCAAGGCTGGTTTGACTATCTGCGCCGTCCTGGGCGCCGGGTGGCTCGCCTATGCGTGCGTGATTGCGTCTGTCACTTCTGCGTCTCTGTACCGGGGAGGCCTGGCTGCCAGTTCGATTGCCGAGCTTGCCTTGGTATCCGGCGTTGCCCTGTATCCGGGCGGATTCTTGGATCGGCTGCTCGGTGTCGCTCCGATCGTTGCGCTTGGCCGACGCAGTTATTCACTGTATTTGTGGCACTATCCGGTGTACGTGTTGGTGTCTTCCCAGTGGACATCGCTCAGCGGGAATGCGCTGCTCGGCTGGCGGATCGTGCTCACGGCTACAGCAACCGAGTTTACGTATCGGCTTGTCGAATCACCGATCAGGCGTTCGGCGATTCCCGCGCGGCGGCTGATTGCAGCCATGCTGATTCCGGCTGCATTGGTCTTCGGGGTGTCCTTCGCTCCGCTGCCCGCCCGTCTCGCGCCAGCCAACGTGGTGCCCGATGCTTTCGCGGGCACGGTCCCGTCGTCGGCGGCGAACCTGCGGATCATGGTCGCCGGTGACTCCTGGGGCCTGCGCACCGCATACGGACTGACCGTGATGGCTCCGCCCCGCCCTGCGCAGGTGTTCAACGCCGCCCAACCGAGCTGCGGCATCGCTGACCCGCTCAGCGAAGCCGGGTACGCCGGTGTGTTCAGGCCGACGGCTCAATGCCTGGCGTGGCGCACCAAATGGGCAGCAATGATCAGCGAGCAGCATCCCGACGCGGTCATTCTCAACATCGGCAACTGGGATCAAGCGTCTCAACAGCTTGTCGCCGGCGGGCCATATGTTCAGTCGTGCGACTCCGGCTTCCGGGCCCGCTACCGGACTCTGCTCCATAAGGCACTATCGGTCCTGACGATGAACCAGACGCCGGTATTCATGACCAACGTCCGCGACCACGACGGCGCAGCGCGCGCAAATTCTGACTGCATGAACAGAATGATCACCAGCGCGGCAGCAAGCTTCTCGAGCGACGGCGTCTACCTGCTCGACCTGCGGCAACGGTTGTGCGGATCAAGCCACACCTGTCCGCCGGTCCTGCACGGACGGCGGGTGTATGACGAGACTGGCCATCTGTATATCAGCACCCAGGTCGACATCAATGCCTGGGAACTGCAAGCGATCCTGGCCCACCTCAAACCAGCGCACACCGCGCCCAACCTGCATCAAAGCGCCGTTGCCCAGGTGCCCACCGATGCCCTAGCCCTCGATGCCGACCTAAGAACCGCCCTCGCCCAGACAACGGCCGCGCTACCGACCGGAACCCGCGCCGTATCCGAATCCGATCAAGCGCCGGCCAGCAACCTACCGCGGTTCCTGCAGCCCCAGTCCACGACCATCGCGACTTCCACGACCAGCGCGCGGATCCGAATCATCGACAGCGCCGGACATGTATTGGGACGGGTGTACGCATACCAATTCAGCGTCGACCCTCCCGCCAACGACGTCACCGTAGCGGTACAGAACAGCCTGCTCAGCCAGAACCCGAAGACAGCCATCATGAGCGCCAACAAGAAGAGCTTCAGCCTCAACACTCCGAGCGGCTCCGAAGCCACCGGGTTCCTCCGAGCACCCAACCTTGTCGTATTCGTGCACCTCAACTACCCGATCCAGTCCCAACAGGCGGCCGTCAACACGTACCTCACCGTCCTGGCAAAAACCATCGGTGGCTGACACGCATCACAACAAGGAGAATCTGTGCGGGGACCCACCACCCGCGCAAGCTGGCACTGCCTGTCCATCTGCGTTGCGCGACGGCGTTCGGCATTTCAGCTGGCAACGCCTTCGGTGATTCGCTGTCAAGCGGCGCGCGAATCTACCGAATCTCAACGCACCGCCAGATATCGCTCCGTCGAAAGGGGCAAGCGTCATCTGCGGCAGAGTTACCTTCGTCGCAGCAACGACGTTCCGGATCGGAAACAGCGACAACAGGGCCACCGATACCAGCGGCAACATCACACTCACAGGACCCGCCGTCACGTCCACCGAGGGATACGCCGTCCGGCTCTCCTCAGATCTTTCGACGAACGGCAACCCGTATGGTGCAGCCGCTAGCGCGATCTATGTCGTCACACCGCACTAGCTGGCGCAGGCCGGCACCATTCAGATCGTTGCGCATGCCCGCGCCCGGCACGCTAGCTGCCCGAGACAGGCTAACCGCCTGAGGCGGGCGATGCCTCGGCGGGCGCGCCTGACTCGAGCACCAGGCTCAACACGCTCAGCGCGCCTCGCTTATCCAGCGGATTGTTGCCGTTTCCGCATTTGGGCGACTGGATACACGAAGGACAACCATGGTTGCATTCACAATTCGAGATGGCCTCGCGCGTGGCGGCCAGCCATTGCCCCAGGACCAGGTGCCCGTGGGCGGCGAAGCCGGCGCCCCCCGGGTGGCCGTCGTAGACGAAGACCGTAGGCCGTCCGGTGTCGGCGTGTTGGGCCGTCGAGACGCCGCCGATGTCCCAGCGGTCGCAGGTGGCGAACAACGGCAGCAGCCCGATCGCGGCATGCTCGGCAGCGTGCAACGAGCCGGGCAGATCTGCCTCCGCCAAACCGGTATCCAGCCACAGCGCGTCGTCGAGGGTGTACCAGACCGCCTTGGTGATCAGGCGATTGAGTGGCATGTCCAGCGGCACCTCGTCGAGAATCTCGCCGGAAAGCCGCCGTCGCTGGTAGCTGATCACCTGGTTCGAGACCTCGACCGCGCCGAAATGGATACCGACGCCGTCCCGGTACCGGCTGTGTTCTACCTCGAGGACGGCGATATCGGTGACATCGCGGGCGTTCGTCGTCCAGTCGGGATCCTCTGCGTGCACCACAGCCGACGCTCGGTCCAGATCGAGGTCGTCCACAACAAAGGATTTGCCCTGGTGCAGGTACACCGCCCCGGGGTGCACCGTCGCCGGCGCAGTCGCGTGGTCGACGGTGCCCAACAGCGAACCGGAAACCGCTTCGACCACCGCGACCGGTTGACCACCCGCGCCACGGATATCGGTCTGTGGCCAGTTTCGATCAGTCCAGTACCAACCCGAGGGCCGCCTGCGGAGCAGCCCACGGGTCACGAGTTCGGCCAGCACGCTTTCGGCTGCCGGGCCGCCGAAAAGCTCGACGTCTGCTTGGGAGAGAGCGCGTTCGGCTGCGGCGCAGCACAACTGCGGGCCCAGCACATACGGATTTGTCGGATCGGTCACGGTCGCCTCGATGGAGGTCCCGAAGATCGCCTCGGGGTGATGCACCAGATACGTGTCCAGTGGATCGTCGCGGGCCACAAAGATCACCAGTGACTCCTGCCCGCGGCGACCGGCCCGTCCGGCCTGTTGCCAGAGCGAAGCCAAGGTGCCGGGGTATCCCGCGAGAATGACGGCGTCGAGTCCGGCGATATCCACACCGAGTTCCAGCGCATTCGTCGAGGCCACGCCGAGCAGTCGTCCCGCGGTCAGGTCGGCCTCGAGTGCTCGGCGTTCCTCGGCCAGAAAGCCCGCTCGGTAGGCCGCGACCTTGTGAGCGAGCTCACCTGCTCCGGCCTCTCGGAGGTGCCGCCTCGCGGTCAGCGCCGTCAGCTCCGCGCCTCGGCGGGACCGGACGAACACGAGCGTCCGCGCGCCCTCGATGACCAGATCCGACAGCAGCCGAGCGGCCTCAGCTCCTGCAGCGCGCCGGATCGGTGCGTTGTTCTCCCCGCGAAGCGGCGTCAACGGTGGCTCCCAGAGGGCAAAGGTCCGGCGCCCGCGTGGTGCGGAGTCCGACTCCACCGCGACCACCGGCAACCCGACCAGCCGCGATGCTGATTCAGCCGGAGCCCGTGAAGTCGCCGAGGCCAGCACGAAAACCGGCGAGGAGCCATAGGCCGTACACAGCCGTCTGAGCCTCCGCAGGACGAGCGACACATGAGAGCCGAACATGCCGCGGTAGTGATGACATTCGTCGATGACCACGAACCTCAGCCGGCGCAGGAACGACGCCCAGCGAGCGTGCTGTGGCAGCACCGCGCGGTGAATCATGTCCGGATTCGAGAGCACCACGTTCGCGTGCTGGCGGATCCAGTCCCGGTCGTCGATCGGCGTGTCCCCGTCCAGCGTGGCGGCCCGGACCCCGCTGACTCCGAGCGAGTTGATCGCGCGCAGTTGGTCGGCGGCGAGGGCCTTGGTCGGCGACAGGTACAGCGTTCGGGCCCGATCGTCGCACAGCACCGCCGAGAGCGCGGGCAACTGGTAGGCCAACGATTTACCGGTCGAGGTACCGGTGGCGATGACCACGGATCGACCTGACCAAGCCAAATCCGCGGCCTCGACCTGATGCGGCCAGGGAGCGGACAAACCCGACACGCCGAGCGCTGAGACCAGTTGTTCGGGAACCCATGACGGCCAGTCGTCGAGCAACTCACTCTGGCCCGGAACCCGTTCGACATGGCACAGCGATGCGTCCTGCGGTGATCGGCCACTGAGGAGCACGGAAAGCATGGGATGTTCCACGTGGTGATAGCGCTTTCGGTGTAATGGGGCGACAGAGTCGATCGCTTCGACCTGTGGCACCATGATGCCTGTTAGCCGGACGTCTGAAACTGGCGCAGTGTCGTCGACGGGGCACAGGCGAATCGCCAGTGTGAACGAGGGCGTAGTCGAGCGTGGTTAGAGGGGGCCGTCGTGGACCTGAGCTTGGGCGAACACATTGTCGATGGTCGGCTGGTCATCGAGGCTCGCGGAGAAGCCGACGTTCACTCTGCCGGGCATCTGCGCGACCGACTCACCTCGCGGATCGACACCGGCTCGAAGAGCCTGATCCTCGACCTCTCCCAGCTCGGCTTCATCGATTCGACCGGCCTCGGAGCGCTGGTGGCCGCTCGCAATCACGCTGAAGAGCACAACGCCGACCTCAAGCTGGTATGCGCGAGTGAGCGGCTGCTGAAACTTTTCCGCATCACCGGCTTGGTCGAGGTCTTTGCGATCTACGGCTCGGTAGCGCAAGCGGTTCAGGCCGGCACGCCGGGCGCGCTGCCGTCGACCGCGTCCTGAAGACGCTCGGGCGCAGACGTCTTGAGCACCAGATGCGCGGCCCGGAGCCGACTCAGCGTCACTAGGGTGTGATCGCAGAGTGACCCACGCCACGCCCGTCCAGCGGAGCTGTCCCATAGACTCCGCCGCAGCCGCTTTGGAGCGTGAGCTGACACACAGCACCGGTCGAACAGGTACCGGGGCGGGTGTCCGCCACTGACCGAGCGTTTCCTCATACGAGTCATTGATGATCGAAGGAGCTTCTCGCATGGCGCTGTCCCACGCGTCGTCTGTGCTCGCCGCCTCGGCGTTCTCCTCAGGCGACAAGGGCCTGGTTGCGGTCGTAGGCCTAGTGGCCCTCGTCGCACTGGCCTTCTCCTACCTGTTGTTCCGCGAAGTGCTGGCCGCGGACCCGGGCACTCCGAAGATGATCGAGATCGCAGCGGCGGTCCAGGAAGGCGCCCAGGCGTACCTGAAGCGTCAGTTCCGGACGCTATCGGTGGTCGTCGTAGTCGTATTCCTGCTGCTCTTCGCGCTGCCGGCCGATGACACCGCTCAACGCATCGGGCGGTCGGTGTTCTTCCTCGTCGGAGCGGGCTTCTCCGGATCCATCGGCTACTACGGCATGTGGCTGGCCACTCGCGCCAATGTGCGGGTCGCGGCGGCCGCGAACACCGAGGGACGTGAGCGCGCGATCCGGATCGCATTCCGGACCGGTGGTGCCGTCGGTATGGCGACCGTCGGCCTCGGATTGTTGGGTGCAGCGGTGGTGGTGCTCGGCTACACCGATCACGCGCCCAAGGTGCTGGAAGGCTTCGGGTTCGGCGCGGCCACACTGGCCATGTTCATGCGGGTCGGCGGCGGCATCTTCACCAAGGCCGCCGACGTCGGCGCCGACCTCGTCGGCAAGGTGGAAGCGGGCATCCCCGAGGACGACCCGCGCAATGCCGCCAC
>JAVEEN010000175.1 GCA_030840445.1 Pseudonocardiales bacterium | reverse complement strand
CCGCGTCCCTCGCCATAGCAGCTGGCGCGAACGTCAAGGTGGTCCAAGCCATGCTCGGCCACAGGTCCGCGACAATGACTCTCGACCTTTACGGTCATCTCTTCGCCGACCAGCTCGGGGAGGTTGCCGACGCGATGGACGCGGCGGCTCGACGCGATGCGGATCGACGCGATGCGGACTGTTTGCGGACTGGAACCCCCGTCGACAACCCGCCCGCGGGCCCGGCTGCGGCTGAGGGCCCCGGAAAATGGGACCTACGTTCAGTGCCCCCGGCAGGATTCGAACCTGCGACGCCCGGCTTAGGAGTCCGGCGCTCTATCCCCTGAGCTACGAGGGCGGGGAGTGCTACAGGCCGAGATTACTGGCCTGAAACGGTGGGTCGCATCGACTCGGGGCGCACATTGACAGGCTCTTGCTGCCCGAGCGCCCGCCGTCGACCGGACAACCTTAACGTTTGCCGGTTGGTCGTTCGCGGGCGAGGCAGATCCTCGCCCGCGTTGATGCGGAACGGCCTGCCACAGCCGCATCGATCCTCGGTGCAGGTCGCCCCCAAGTCACGGCATAGTTCGGCAACCTGTGAACTCGCCTAGACACCGCGTAAGAATCGTGTAAGGTCCTCCGAACGACGAGCCGTCCGCATCGTCACGTGCAGTCACCCAGGTGGCGGCAGAGCACACAGCGCGCAAGCAGTACGCCCCGTGCATCAGACTTCAAGGAGCTTTCCGCATGCGTTTGAAGCCGCCGAGCACCCGTGCCCTGCCGAGGACCGGACTCAGCGCCACCGTCGCGATCACGGTCGGACTCATCAACGGCACGCCACCGGCTGCTGCGGCTGTCAATCATCTGCCGGTCGGCGCTTTGGACAGTCCGGCCGTTGCCAAGAACCGTACGGTCACACTTACCGGATGTGCTCTGGACCTCGATGCGCGGGCCGCGGCGCTGTCGGTGCGCGTCCAGCTGGACAGTCGGGTGCTCGGCTCCACGACTGCCGCCGCCTCCGATGCAGCGGGCCACGCGCCCGGACGCACGGGCTGCTACCACGGGTGGTTTCCCATTCGTCACTGCGCCGCTCAGCGCGTTTTAACAATGTGCTGCGAGAGATCCATCCCGCAAACAAGGTGAACGCCGGCGTCGACAAGAAGTACTCGCTGCCAGGCAATCACGGTTTCACCCGGACCTGGAACTTAGGCTGCGGTGCAACCAAAATCTGCGTCTCAGCCCGCAATCTCGGCGCTGGAAGCTCGAATCCGGCATTGGGCTGCCTGCAGGTCAGGTTCGCCAAACCGGTAAACCTGAACGCGAAGCTCGCAGCCCTGGCCAAGACGTTCGTAGGCAAGTACCGCTACGTGATGGGCGCGCGTAACCCGAAGGTCGGCTTCGACTGCTCCGGATTGACCCAGTACCTCTACAGCCGCCTCGGCAAGAAGATCGCCGACACCGCTGATCCGCAACGCCACCAATTCCGCGCCATTACCCAGCCCCAGGCGCGTCCGGGAGATCTGATCTTCTTCCATCAGGGTCGAGGCGGTTACGTCTGGCACGTCGGGGTTTACGAAGGCGGCAACGGCATGGTGGCCGCGGCCAATGAGGAACAAGGCATCCGCTCTCAGCGCTGGAACTGGTGGCCCAACGTCAGCTTCGGGACGGTTCTACACTGACGTTTTCGCCAAACGTCTGGAGCCCGTCAATGACCCTGCCGACGCCGGCAGCTCCCGAGAATATCTTCACCTACGGTGCGCCGCTGTTGAAGTTCGGTCCCGGGGCCTCAGATGAGATCGGGTTCGACCTTTCCCGGTATGGTGTTTCCCGAGTTCTCGTGGTGACCGACGCCGGGCTGTCGGCGACCGGACTTCCCCAGCGGGTGGCGGCGCAGTTGGGGACCTTCGGCATCGAGGCCCTAGTTTTCGACGAATCGCGGATCGAGCCCACGGACGAGAGCCTGCGGCACGCGATCGACTGGGCCAAGGCCAACGGGAACTTCGATGCTTACGTCGCGGTTGGGGGAGGCTCGAGTATCGATACCGCAAAAGCCATCAACCTGTTGAGCACCAACCCGGGTGAGCTCCTGGACTACGTCAATCTGCCGGTGGGCCTCGGCCGTGCTCCGACCCGGGCGCTCAAGCCGTTGGTCGCGGTGCCAACCACGACTGGGACCGGCTCGGAGTCGACGACGGTATGCGTGCTCGATGTGCTGGCCCTGAAGGTCAAAACCGGCATCAGTCATGCGTGGCTGCGTCCCGCTCTTGCGGTGATCGATCCGGATCTGACCTTGACCCAACCAGCCGGGGTGACCGCGGCCGCCGGCATGGACATCCTGTGCCACGCATTGGAGAGTTATACAGCACGCCCGTACACCTCCTTTGAACACAAGGAGCCGGATCAACGGGTTCCCTACTGCGGTGCGAACCCGATCGCCGACATGTGGTCGGAGAGAGCGCTCGGATTGTTGGCCGGTTCATTCCGCGCCGCGGTGCGCAACGGTGCGGACCGGGACGCCCGCGCCGCCATGGCCATGGCCGCTACCTTCGCCGGCATGGGCTTCGGTAACGCCGGCGTGCACATCCCGCATGCCAACGCATATCCGATCGCCGGGCGGGTGCGGGACTTCCGCCCGCCGGATTACCCGCAGTCCGAGCCGATGGTCCCGCATGGCTTGTCGGTCGCGCTCACCGCGCCCGAGGCGTTCCGGTTCACGTTCGCGGCGGATCCGGCGCGTCACGTGCGCGCGGCCGAGTTGCTCGCCCCCGAAACCGAGCGGCCGGACGACCTCGCGGACTTCCTGCCCCAGGTCCTTGCGACGCTGATGCGAGATATCGGATTGCCGAACGGCATCGCGGGAGTCGGGTATCACGAGGACGACGTCGACGACCTGGTCGCGGGCGCCATGCAGCAACAACGGTTGCTGGCAACCTGCCCTCGTCCGGTCGGTGCCGAGGACCTTGCCCGCATCTTCCGGCGATCATTGACCATCTGGTGACCCCAGGGAGGTGTCAGGCCAGGCGGGTCACTTCGACCACCACTCCCAGGCCGGAGGATTTCGGGCCTGAGTAGATGCCCTTCAACGGGGTGACGTCGTCGTAATCGCGGCCGCGGGCAACTGCGACATGTTGTTCGCCGACCGGTTTACCGTTCGTCGGGTCATAGCCTACCCATTCGCCGTCCCACCATTCGACCCAGGCATGACTTTCCCCTTCCACCACTTCGCCGATCGCCGCCGTCGCATTGGGATGGAGGTAGCCGGACACGTAACGCGCCGGCAGCCCCAGCGATCGCAACATAGCCAGCGTGACGTGGGCGAAATCCTGGCAAACCCCTTTGCGCTCATGCCAGGCTTCCAGGCCAGAGGTGTGCACGCCGGTCGCGCCGAGCCGGTACTCCATCTTCGAGCGCACCGTCTCGACGCACGCAATCGCGGCCAACGCGGGTGAGAGCGGACCGGCCGGTCCCCGCGCGACCTCGCGGGCCAGCGCGGCCAACTCGGCTCCCGGTTCCGTCCGGCGGGTGAAAGCAAGCCATTCGGCGTAAGGGTCACGGACCAGCTCGTTCTGCAGGTCGTCCCAGGTCAGGTCACCGGAAATACCCTGTCGCAGAAAGGTCTCCACGACGCTGGTCGCCGTGACCACCAACTCGTCATGAGGCGTGTGGATGTCGAAAGCTGTGACCTGCGTTCCCCAGTAGTCGCGATAACGATGTGCGCTCGCGGCCGGCGTGATCTCGACCCGGGACTCGAGCGTGACCTGACTCGGATCGGTCAGCGGCGTCATGCGCGCCTCGTTGAAGGACGAGATCACCTCGCCGTCATAGGAGTATCCGGTTCGATGTTGAACTCTGACCCGCCACATGTCAGGCGCCCTTTCCGACCCACTGGATGACCGCGTGCGGGAAGTACCGGGTACCGATCGCCGAAGTCGCATCAGCGCACGCCGATTGGATGGATTCCAGGTACCCGGGGAGGTCGGACAACATCTCGTCCACACCGCGGAATTCCAATCCGGTGCGGGCTCGGCCCAGCAACCGCCGCGCCGCGTCCTCGGTGCCGACCCGGCCCTCGCCGCCTCGGTCGAGCATGCCCACCCGATCCTCGGCTCGGGACAGGGCGAAGAACATCGAGCGCGGGAACAACCGGTCCAGCAACAGGAATTCGGCCGCGGTCCGGTCGCTGACCCGCCCCCGGTAGGTGCGCAGGTAGGCTTCGTTGGCGCCGCAGGCCCGCAGCAAGGTCGTCCACGCCGGTCCGGACGTCGCGCCGGCGGCCCGGGTCGTGATCAGCCTCGCCGTCATGTCGACCCGTTCGATACTGCGTCCGAGGTCGAGGAACAGCCAACTCTCGTCCCGGCTCATAGTGGAATCGGCGACGCCATTGGCCAACGACGTCCGTTCCCTGACCCACTGGAAGAACCGGTGGGCCCCCACCCGTTCGGCGCGCCTGCGTTGCTCGGACAGATCGAGGAAGGTCAGGTTGAGCGCCTCCCACATCTCCGAAGATACCGAGTCCCGGGCGCTGCGCGCATTCACCCGGGCCGCCGACAAGGCGCCTGTGATCGAGCTGGGAGCTTGCCGATCGTAGGCCAGCTGCTGGAGCACTTCACGCACGCCGACGCGACCGCCGTCGGACGGCATCGCCCGGCCCATCACGTCGAACAGCGTGCGACAGGCCTCTTCCTCGACCGAGGCATCTTCGAGGATTTGCTGCAGATAGATGTCGAGGATTCGTGCGGTGTCGTCGGCCCGTTCGATGTACCGGCCGATCCAGAACAGCGATTCGGCGATCCGGCTCAGCATCGCTTCCCCCTCACTGTTGTTGCTGCTGTTGATCCTGCATCGCCATCGGCCCGGGATCCGGGCTACGCATGGTTACCTGGGCCGCCATCCTGGTGTCGGCGACGTCTTCCACTGGCCGGTCGAGGTCCGCGCCGTCCGCGCTGGCGGCGAAGGCGGGGTAGCTGCGCGGCGCATCCAACACCAGGGTGTCCTTGGAGCCGCCGCCCTGGCTGGAGTTCACCACGAGTGACCCTTCGGGGAGCGCGACCCGGGTCAACCCACCCGGCAGCACCCAGACATCGTCACCGTCGTTCACCGCGAACGGCCGGAGGTCGACATGCCGGGGAGCGATCTTGTCACCGATGACGGTCGGCACCGTTGACAGGTGCACTACCTGCTGGGCGATCCAACCTCTGGGATCGGCCAGGATCTTCACCCGGAGCTCGTCCAGCTCGTCCCGGCCGGCCTGAGGTCCGATGACGATTCCCTTGCCGCCCGAACCATCAACCGGTTTGAGGACCAGTTCATCGAGTCGGTCGATCACTTCGGCCAGATGTTCCGCTTCCTCCAGCCGAAAGGTATCGACATTGTCTATCAGCGGCTCCTCGTTCAGGTAGTAACGAACGAAGTCCGGTACGTAGGTGTACAGCAATTTGTCGTCGGCGACGCCGTTTCCGACCGCATTGGCAATCGTCACGTTGCCGGCCCGGGCCGCGGTCAGCAGGCCAGGGCAACCGAGCACCGAGTTCGGAATGAAATGCACCGGATCGAGGAACGCGTCGTCCACGCGGCGGTAAATGACGTCCACCCGCCGCTCACCGGAAGTGGTGCGCATCCGCACCGTGTTGTTCGAACAGACCAGATCCCGGCCCTCGACCAGTTCGACTCCCATCGTCCGGGCGAGCAGCGTGTGTTCGAAGTACGCGGCGTTGTACGAACCTGGGGTCAATAGCACGATCGTGGGGTCGGTGACGCCGCGCGGAGCCGCTTTGCGCAACGCCTGCAAGAGCTTGGCCGGGTAGTCGGACACCGTTCGGGCCCGGACCCCGGAGAACAGTTCGGGCAGGGCCTGCATGGTCGCCCGGCGGTTTTCCAGCACATAACTCACGCCGGACGGAATCCGCACGTTGTCCTCGAGCACCCGGAATTTGCCCTGCTCGTCGCGGATCAGATCGATGCCGGCGACGTGTATCCGGACACCGTTGGGCGGCTCGATGCCATAAGCATGGCGTTCGAAGTACTTGGAGGTGATCAGAACCCGGTGCGGCACCACACCGTCCTCGACCACCCGGCGGTCACCATAGACATCGGTCAGGAACGCCTCCAGGGCTCTCACCCGTTGCGCCACACCGCGGGCCACCACCTCCCACTCGGCCGCTTCGATGATGCGGGGGATCAGGTCGGTCGGGAACGGGCTCTCGACCCCACCCACGTCGAAGGTGACGCCGCGGTCCAGGAATGACCGCGCCAAGCCCTCGGCACGGGCCCGCAACTCATCAGCGTCGAGGGACTGCACGGCGGCGACGACCGCGTCATAGGCCGGCCGGGTCACCCCGCTCGATGAGAACATCTCGTCCCAGGCCCGTCCGAAGGGATAGTCGGAGAAGAGGTCGGCCACGCCCGCACCGTAGGTAGCGGACGTTTCCAGGGCGTTAACCGCGGCGGTTGGCTCGATCGAAGGCGGCAAGTCGTCTCTCCCTGTCGAGCGCGGTCGAGGGGCGGGTGGGATCAGCCTAGGCGGTCCGGCTGGCCGTACGCTGCTGTTGTGGAACTGACTCACGTGGACGCCGCCGGAGCGGCGCGGATGGTCGACGTCTCGGGCAAGGACGTCACGGCGCGCGAGGCCACCGCCTACGGGCGCTTCGACACCACGGCTGAGGTCATCGACCTGCTCCGCCGGGACGGTCTCGCCAAGGGCGATGCGCTCGCGGTGGCCCGCATCGCCGGGATCGCCGCCGCCAAGCGCACACCGGAACTGGTGCCCTTGTGCCATCCGGTCGCGATTCACGGGGTCACCGTGGACCTGACCGTCCTGGAAAGCAGCATCGACATCACCGCGACCGTTCGGACGGCTGACCGTACCGGGGTCGAGATGGAGGCGCTCACCTGCGTCACGGTGGCCGGACTGGCCTTGTACGACATGGTGAAGGCGGTCGATCGGGGCGCCGAACTGAATGCCGTTCACCTCGTGCACAAGAGCGGCGGACGGCGCGGCCGATGGGACCGATCATGACCGATGTGCGGGCGGCCGTGATCACCTGCTCGAATCGTTCGGCCGCAGGGGAGCGATCCGACACCTCGGGAACACTGCTGACCGATGCCCTCGGGGATTGGGGATTCTCCGTCGTCGCCAAGCTGGTGGTGCCCGACGAGATCCCCGCGATCCAGAAGGCGATCCGCACCGTGCATTCCGACGGCGCGCGCCTCATCATCAGTACCGGTGGTACTGGCTTGAGCCCGACCGATGTGACGCCGGAAGCGGTGATCCCGTTGCTGGATCGGATGATCCCGGGTATCGCCGAACGAATCCGGCAGGCTAACGCGGAACGGGTACCGACCGCGGTCTTGTCCCGAGGCGTGGCCGGATCCATCGGAGACGCCCTCGTGGTCACCCTGCCCGGTTCGCCGGGAGGTGTGCGGGACGGGCTGGCGGTGCTGGAGCCGCTGGTGCACCACGTGCTGGACCAACTGGCCGGCGGCGATCACCGACCCGGAGGTGGTGTGTGAGCGAGGAGCCCAGGACCGAGAGCAAGGTTCGCATCGCCGAGGTGCGCGACTGTGCCTTGGACGTCGAGGCCCACGCCGCTGCCGTCCGTGACCACGGTGCCGGCGCCGACGTGACGTTCTGCGGGGTGGTCCGGGACCACGACCACGGACGTCAGGTGACAGAACTCGAGTACTTGTCCTACCCCACAGCGGCCGAGATCATCCGCGAAGTCGCCGGGGAGATCGCGGCCGATCCCGCGGTAATCGCCGTTGCCGTCAGCCACCGGATCGGCAAGCTTGCCATCGGCGACGTGGCCCTGGTCGCTTCAGTGACCGCGGCCCATCGTAAGCAAGCCTTTGACAGCTGCGCCCGGCTGGTGGACGAGGTCAAGTCCCGGCTGCCCATCTGGAAGCGCCAGGTCTTCGCCGACGGAACCGATGAGTGGGTCAACTGCCCATGATGGGTCGTGCCTTCGCTGCCCTGAGGTAGGGATCGGACGGGCACCGGCTCGCCAGCGGGTCGCTCAACCCCCGGCAAAGGGCGGCAGCACGTCGATAGTGGCCCCGTCGACCAACACCGTCCCCGGCTGCCCGGCCACGCCATCGACCAGGAAGGAACTGGCCTGGATGATTGCGGTGAGCGCCGGGCGCGCGCGGATCTGAGCCAGCAACTCTCCGAGCGTGGCGGCGGTCAACCGCTCCGAGTCCTGGCCAGCCGCCCGGCGGGCTCCTGCCCAATACCGGACGGTGACCTCGGAATCCGTGCCCATTCGTCCCGCGATCAGGTCGGCCGGTCCTCGGTCGTACCGGTCGCGTCGGACGTCTTCTCGGTGGTGGTGCCAGCCGCTGCGGGAAGATCGACCACTGGTTCGGTAACCGGCACGGCGCCTTCCGGAACCTTCGCGGCGGTGGTGTCAGTCGCCGCCGCAGCGGTCTCTGCCACCGGCCCGGTCTCGGGTGCCGCTGCCTTGGCGGCGGCCTCGTGCACCTTCTCCTGGACGGTGTCGATCTTCTCCGTGAACCGGCCACCGGTGGCCTTGACCAGCCTCTCGGCCGCCCGGTCGACGCCGGAGGCGACCGCCGGGGCCGCCCTGCCGGCGAGCTCGGAGGCCTTGTCCTTCGCCTCGGCCGCCAACGGGCCAGCCTTTTCCCGTACCTGCCCGGACACCTCCTGCGCTTTCTGCAGCGCCTCCTTGGCGAGCGGGCCGGCCTTGTCCTTGGCCTGCTCCGCGAGCGGAGCGGCCTTGTCCTTCGCCCGGTCGAACAATCCCTTGACCTTGTCGAACAATGCCATCGCTGAACAGCCTCCTCTTGGTAGCAGGCTCAGGGGAGGCACACTGGAACCATGCCAGCGACACCACCCGAGGATCACGACGTCGACGCTGACGCCGGTCCCACTGAGCTCACAGATCAACATCCATCATCGTCTGATCAACACCCTCGGCGCCACCCGTCCGACGAGGTCTTACCGTCGGGCACCTCCGATGAGCAGGAGATCGGCTGGGGCGACGAGCCCGGCGGCTACAGCGACGCGTGGTACCGGTCCGAGCGTCCACCGCATCACGGCTGACCTCCTGGCGACGGTCTTTCCGCCGACGACGGGCACGAACCGCTCGCTCGGGACTGCTACGGTCGCACCGGTTTCCGATCAGAACGGATTCTGCGGCGTCGGTCCGGCCGACCCGTCGGTGGGGCGGGCGCCGAGTGCATCGCGGATCTGGCGCAGTAGGAGCACGTCCTCGGGGACAGCCTCCGGCTCAGGCTCCTGGCCGCGCGCTCGCAGCGACTGCAGCTTCTGCATAGGTAGCACGAAGATGAAGTACACAACGGCAGCCGTGATCACGAACACGATCAGGGCGTTGATGATTGCCGAGAAGTTGATGAAGGTCGAAGCGCGCAGGTTGCCGCCCCGCAACGAAAACCCCCAGCCGTTGACCGAGGAACCGGGGAAGGCATTCAGGATCGGCGTCACGATCGCGTCGACGAACGACTTGACGACGGCGGCGAAGGCGGTGCCGATCACCACGGCGATCGCGAGATCGACGACATTGCCACGCATCATGAAGTCCTTGAATCCCTTGAGCATGCTGCCTCTCCTTCGTGTGTCCCGGCGGGCTTCAGCTGTTGCGCTCTGACCTCGGAAGCACCATCACTCGTGCCCCTGATGCCAGCCTGACTACGGTGAGTAATCAGGAATCCGCCCTAAGCGTAGCCAGCAGCGTTCCGGATGGCTGATTCGCCAGACGTGAAGCGGCGGTTCGATCAACCGCGAGCACCACCGTCAGTCCAGTGGCGCTGGTGCGTTCCGAGGGTGGTAGCACGACCAGTACCCTTACCGCAGTTGCGATTTCCCGCCCGGGAGCGCTGTCCCTGACAGGCTTGCCGTCTGCAACGACGCCCGCGTCGTTGGCGGCCCAGAGGTCGATCATGGCACCGGCCGACAGGATGGCCGCCTGGCCGACATCGGGCAAGGTGACAGTCAGAGCGACCTGACGGGGCTTCAAGGAGCCGGTGATCGAACCGTCGAGCATGCGTTTGGCGGTGAGCGGCTCCCGCGCGGACATGGCCGCGCCGATCGGATGCCCGAGGGCCGCGCCCGTCGAAGCCAAGGCATCCGGGGGCACCCATGAAGCCGGCCACTGTACGAGCTTGAGGTCGGCGCGCGTCAACACAGTTCCCGCGGGCAGGCTTCGGGTGGTGAGGACGACCTGGATGCGAGCCTCCGACTGCGCCGAGCTACGAGAGTGCAGCGACGTGAGGGCAGACAGCACGGCCAGAGTCAGGCAAAGCAACGCCGCAAGCCGTCGTGGCCAGCCGGCGAAGGACGGCACGGTGCCCAGCAGGGACGGCGCCCGGCCGCGGGAGGAAACCATGTCCCCACGATGCGGCCCGTGACCCGGCACCGCGGCTGCAATCGGGAATCTGTGGACAGCGCCTCAGTTGTCCACAGGCCGGTGGGTCAGCGGGCCGCGGCAGCCTTCGACGATGACGTACCCGAGGAGTTCTTCGATCCGTTGGACGACCCGTTCGAGGTACTCCCGGCCGAGGATGACCCAGGGCTTCCGGAGGATGCGGAGCCGGCTGACGACGACTCGGTTTTGGCCGCCGAGCCGCTGGACGAATCCTTGGACGAATCCTTGGACCAGCCCTTCGCCGAGTCGGACTTGGCCGGGGACGACGAATCTGGCGACGTTGCAGAGTCGGCCTTGGCATCTGAACCCGACGCGGAGGCGTTCGCGGGCACCTTCGCATCCCGGCTGTCGTTGCGGTAGAAGCCGGAACCCTTGAAGACCACGCCGACCGAGCCGTACACCTTGCGGACCCGCTGGCCACATACCGGACACTCGGTCAAGGACGGATCGCTGAACGCCTGAAACTGCTCGAACTGGTTTCCGCAGTCCGGATTCGTGCAGGCGTATTGGTAGGTCGGCATTGCGAGGGAACCCTTCATCAGAGCTGAACTGGGCAGCGCACACGTTGGAGCTAGAGCTGGTCGGTCCGGGCGGGTTAGCACTCGGGCCTCACGACTGCTAACAATGGTGCGTCATGGGGTGTTCCGGCGTCCACTCGGGTCCGACCAGATCCGGCCCGGACGGCTGGTCGGATTCTCGTTGTGCGTCCTCGGCCGGGTGGTCAGAGCGGAATGGGGAGGTTCTGCCAACCGTCCGGCGTAATCACCGCAGTCACCGGGTGGTCCCAGGGATCTGTCGGCACCTGAGCCAGCACTTCGCCGGCAAAGAGCAAGGCGGCGACGGGCGTGCCGGCCGCAATCCGGGTCAGGGCCCGGTCGTAGGATCCGCCGCCGCGGCCCAGGCGGTTGCCGACCGGATCCACGGCGAGGGCCGGCACCAGGACGAGGGAGGCCGATCCGATCGCGTCGACGCCGAGAGTTCGCCGGTTCTCGCCGGTGCCGGTCCATACGGTCCAGTCCAGGTCCTTGTCGGACAACGTCACCGGAACCAGCACTACATATCCGGCGTTCGTCAGGTCCGCCAGCAATTCGACGGACCCGGGTTCGGTCCGAAGCGGCTCGTACGCGGCGATCCGGCTTCCGGGAGCCAGTTCGGCCGCGGTCAGCCAGTCCCGCAGCACACTGCGGATCTGAGTTCGGGCCGCGTCCCGGGCCGGCTGGGATCGGGCCGCTCGGGCCGCGAGGGCACGCCCGCGTGCATCGGCCTTTGACGTCACTTGGCTAGTGTGCCGCTATGGCAAACCCTCGCTCCTTCGGTACCGGTATTCGTGCGACCAAGGCGGTCATTCCGGCGGCAGGTCTTGGCACCCGGTTCGTGCCCGCCACCAAGGCCGTCCCCAAGGAGTTACTCCCGGTGGTCGATGTCCCGGCCCTGGAGTACATCGTCGCCGAGGCCGGCCGGGAGAACCTCAAGGACGTGTTGATCATCACGGCCCGGGGCAAGAACGCGATCGAGGAGCATTTCGACGCGGCCCCGGAGATCGAGGCGGCCCTGGAGCAGAAGGGCGATACCGATCGGCTGGCCCGGGTCCGCCGGTCGACGGATCTGGCTCGCATTCATTTCACCCGGCAACGGGTTGCGCGGGGCCTCGGTGACGCCGTCGCGCACGCCGAAGCGTTCGCCGGCAACGAGTCGTTCGCGGTGCTGCTCGGCGACGACATCATCGATGAGCGCGATGTGTTGCTGAGCAAGATGCTCGACGTACAGGCCGAGCGGGGCGGCATCGTGGTCGGTCTGATCGAGGTCGAGGGCCGATTCATCTCGCTCTACGGCAGTATCAAGCCGGCCGGTGAGGTGATCGACGGTGTGATCGAGATAGCGACGCTCATCGAAAAGCCGAAACCCGAAGAGGCATTGTCGAATCTCGCTGTGATCGGACGCTATGTGCTGCCTCCGGAGATCTTCGACGCGCTGCGCCGCACCGAACTCGGTAAGCGTGGCGAGCTCGAACTGACCGATGCGATGCGCACCCTGGGGCAAGATGGGGTACCTATCCATGGAGTCGTGTTCTCGGGACGGCGCTACGACACCGGTGACCGGCAGGACTATCTGCGGGCGGTTGTCCGGCTGGCCGTGGAGCATCCCGAGTTGGGGGCCGACTTCAGTGGCTGGTTGGTCGAGTTCGCGAAGGGTATCTCTGCGGACGCCATCGACGAGGCTGGCCGCACCGACCAGTAGGAGCGCGCCAGAGTGACCGAGAACAGCCCTGACTCGCCGACCGAGCGACTCGGCGTCGTGCCCGATGCGGGCTCGTCCGGCGTCGCCGCCGGGACCCGGCAGGACGAGTCGGCGCTGCGCCCAGTGGCCGAACACCTGGCCAAAGTGCTGGACACCATCGGCTCCATCGATCCGATCCAGCTGACGCTACTCGATGCCCAGGGGCTGCTCCTCGCCGAGCAGATCATCTCCGACCGCCCCCTACCGGGCTTCGACAATGCGGCGATGGACGGCTACGCAGTGCGCGCGGTTGACGTCCGACAGGCCACCGACGACAAACCGATCGTCCTGCCGGTGGTCGGTGACGTGGTCGCCGGCGCCCGTTCGGTCTCCGGGATGGGTCCGGGATTGTGCATGCGGATCATGACCGGCGCCCCGATCCCGCCCGGCGCGGACGCGGTGATCGGCCTGGAAGACACCGACCGCGGGGTGGCCCGGGTGGCTATCCACCGCTCGGTGCGCACCGGTGAATCCGTCCGACGCGCGGGTGAGGATCTCGCGGCCGGAGCGGTGGCGCTCGGTCCCGGCGCAGCGCTCGGGCCCCAGCAGATCGGGTTACTCGCGGCGACCGGCCACGATCGGGTGCTGGTCCGGCCGCGACCGCGGGTGGTGGTCATCTCCACCGGTTCGGAGCTGGTGGACCTCAACCGTATCCCTGGTTTCGGTGAGGTCTCGGACGTCAACTCCTACATGCTGGCGTCAGCGGCTCGCGATGCCGGCGCAGATGCCTACCGGGTCGGCATCATCCCGGATGACCATGCCCGGCTACTCGACGTCCTGGATTCCCAGCTCTTGCGGGCGGACGTCATCATCACCACCGGCGGGGTGAGCATGGGAGCCTATGACGTGGTGAAGGAGGCGCTCGGTCAGCTCGGGACGGTCGACTTCGCCCGGGTCGCGATGCAGCCCGGCATGTCGCAGGGGTTCGGCTATCTCGGCCGGGATCACACGCCGATCTTCTGCTTACCGGGTAACCCGGTGTCGTCCCTGGTGTCCTTCGAGGTGTTCGTCCGGCCGGCTATCCGCAAACTGCTCGGTAAGCGCAATGTGCAACGGCAGAGCCTGCAGGCGATCGCCCTGGAACGGATGGAGAGCCCGTCCGGGCTCAGGCAGTACCGGCGCGGGTTGTTGCACCGCGAGCCGGACGGTCGGTACTCGGTGTCACTGATCGGTGGCCAGGCTTCGCATCTCATTGCGTCCATGGCGGCATCGAACTGCCTGGTCATCATCGAGGAGGATGTGACCGAGGTGGTTCCCGGATCCCGGGTTACCGTCCTGCCGCTGATGCTGGCTCAGCGCTGACCTGCATCTCGAGCTGACATGTCGGAGATCCATCCTGGCTGGCCTGCCGTCTTGATCGCCGGCCCCGTGACGGTGCGCCCGCCGCGGAGACGCGACGCTCGCGAGTGGAGTCGGGTCCGACTGGCCAACGAGGACTGGCTGTCGCAGTGGGAGCCGTCCTCCACCCAGTCGTGGCTGGTGCGCAACTCGGTCACAGAATTCCATCGATCGCTGTCTCGAATGCGTTCTGCGGGCCGATCCGGCACGATGTTGCCATTCGTGGTCTGCTACGGCGACCGCCTGGTGGGACAGATGAACGTGTCGAACGTGACCCGGGGCGCCCTGCGATCCTGCTCCGTGGGGTACTGGATCGATTCGGCGGTCGCCGGCCGGGGTATCACGCCGACGGCGTTGGCCTTGGTGCTGGACCACTGCCTGACTGAAGCGCGCCTGCACCGCGTCGAGGTCGATATCCGCCCCGAGAACCGGCCCAGTCTGCGAGTGGTGGAGAAGCTCGGCCTGCGCCGGGAGGGCTATTTTGAGCGGTTCCTGGATATCGGCGGAGCGTGGCGGGACCACGTGGCGTTCGCCATCACGGCTGAGGAGACTCGTGGCGGCACCCTGTTGTCGCGGCTTGCGTCCTTGCCGCTGCCACCGGGCTGAGGTTGGACCCTGGCTGCTGGTGCTGCTGGTGCTGCTGGTGCTGCTGGTGCTGCTGGTGCTGCTGCTGGTGCTGCTCAGGTGACCCCATCCACGTGATCCCGTCGAGGTGATCCACTCGCGTTTTTGGGCGCCATGACCCCGAAAGATGCGAGTGGATCACCAGCTATCGGTGCCAACCATCAAGCGGTACTTGATGTTGACACTCGGCGCGCCTGCCGCGATCCGTTGCCCCGTCGCCCTAGCGTGGCGGTGGAGTTGTTACGGATGTGACGGGAGATGCGATGTTGTCGCCAATGATGACGGTGGTGGTGCTGGCCGTCCTCTGGTTGATCGTCGTAATACCCATGGTCATCCAGAAGCTTGATGACCGGGCCGGTGAGCGATCGGCTGCCCGATTCTCGTCCGCGATGCGCGCCCTCGGGACCCGACGCTCGCTGGGTTCCCTCGCTCGTCCGATCGCCCGTGACAACAACCCCGCCGAGGCCCGCGGCAAGTCGGGCCCGGCCACTCGTCCACAGACCTTTGTTCCTGGTGCACCCGCGAGCGTGTCAGCGGCCGCTCGTCGCCCGGTGCCCGCCGCCATGGAGGCAGTCATGTATCCCGAACGCGTTTCCAAGGCCGACATGTCGGAGGCCCGGCGGCAGATGATGACACGTCGACGTCGTTCGCTCACGCTGCTCATTCTGGGAACCGTGATCGGACTGCTCTGGGCGGTCGCAGCCGGCGGCACCCTGGCGTGGGCGGCCGGAATTGTGTTCACCGGGTCCCTGACCGGGTATCTGTACTTCTTGCGGAGCCAGGCGCTGCGCGACCGCGAACGTCGCGAATCCCGGCTCAACCGTTCCGGTCTGGCCATGAGCCACTCCTACGATCTGACCGAGGAAATACCGGTCTACACCGATTCTGAAACCGTGGTCAGGATCGACGATGACGATGTCGCCCTGCACGGCATGGCTGACACCGTGGACCTCACCGGGTTGTACCAAGAGGAAGAGTTCGACGATCGGGCAATGCGTCGGGCAGTGTGACGACGCCGTCGGCACCGCGTCGGGCAGTGTGACGACGCCGCCTGACCGGCTGGTAATCTTCACCGGTGGTTGGGGGCTGTGGCGCAGTCTGGTAGCGCACCTCGTTCGCATCGAGGGGGTCAGGAGTTCGAATCTCCTCAGCTCCACCCTTGTGGTGAGTCGCGACATCGTTGATAGTTGAGTCGCGTCATCGTTGAGAG
>JAVEEN010000126.1 GCA_030840445.1 Pseudonocardiales bacterium | reverse complement strand
GGGCTCAATGCCATAGCGACCCCGCACAACCCAGCCCCAGCAGCAACTACTCTGACGTTGAATCGATCAAAGATCGTCATCGACATTGACTCCTTACATTCACACTCAGGCATTCCGCATTCAATTGATGCCGCAGAACCGCATGCCGTACCGAGGTCGCGGTTTGACGACCACGTGAATTATCAGCAGCCGACGTCGCCCAACTCGCCACGCCACGCCCCACCGTTTCCAAATGGTGACGTTCGGCATGGTCTGACGCCGGTCAGGCAGGCTTCCGTGACTCAATCGCGATGCTTTAACTGCAGTTTTCGTAGTGGTCCCGGCTGGTTTCGAACCAGCTGGTGCTCGATTAGATTCCAAATACGGGGGCCGCCGGAGGGTTGCCATGGCGACCTGGATCAGCTGCGTGAAGCCGATCAGAGATCGAAGGCGCCACCATCGACAGCGGCGCTGATGCGGTCGGGGGGCGCGCCTGCGCGGGCGCAGACCTGCGCGACGGTGTCTGCCGAATCGGCAGCGAAGACTCCGAAGGAGTAGTCGTCGGTCGGTATCGTCAGCGCCATCAGCAGCCGAATGTGTGCACCGCCTGCCGAGGTGGATGCAGCGCCCTCGCTCAGACGCTCCGCCGCCTCACCGATGGCGCCGGCGCTCGCCCGCTGCCCGTACCACTCGACGAGGAAGCGCGGCAGACCTGATTCAGTGACGTCCACAAGATCAGGTTAGCGATCCGCGCCACCGCCAGAATCAGGGATCTTCCTACTGTTTGGGAGTGTCGAAGAGTCGGTACAGCTCCATCCGTGAACGGATGTTGAGCTTGCGGTAGCTGCGGCTGAGATTGACTTCGACGGTCTTTGGGCTGATGAACAATTCCGCGGCGATGTCCTTATTGCTCATGCCCGACGCGGCCAGTTCGGCCACCCGCTGTTCGGAAGGGGTCAACCCCTCGGAGCGGCGTCGGCCCGACACACCGCGGACCAGCTCGACCCGCACGCGGTCGGCCCACAACGGGGTGCCGAGTCGCTCGAAGGTCTGCAACGCGTCGTGCAGCGGCACCGTCGCAGCATCCCGGTGACGTTGTCGACGCTGAAGTTGACCCAGCAGAAGTTGAGTTCGCGCCCGCTCGAACGGCATCGGCAGCCGATCGTGTTCATGCATCGCCCGCTCCACGGCTAGATTCGCCGCCGCGATGTCGCCACTGGCGGCCAGCAGCATCGCGCGACATCGCGCACCGACTGCCAACATCCACGGCCGATCCAGCCTGCGACCGTTACGTTCGAGCCGCTCGATTTGGGGCTCGGCGTCGGCGAGGCGTCCGAGATTGATAAGGGCCTCAACGGCGTCGGGGACGAACGAAGCGGCGATGATCTCGGTCCCGTTCGGTGCTGCGTCGAGCTTCGAGAGGAGGGGTTCGAGTATGGTGAGCGCCGCTTGGTAGTTGCCCAGCGACACATCGAGAAAGCTCAAAACCGTGACCGGCCATTCCGCCAACGTTTCCGAATGGCTTCGCTGTCCGGCCGCGACCGCGTTGGTGGCGTCGGCACGGGCCTCATCAACTCGGCCGGCGTACGCGGCAAGCGCGGCCCGGATCGTCAGGGCTACGAACAGTGGGAGGTCACCGTTTAGTTGTAGCGCCCGTTCCATGGCGTCATCGGCGACCAGGGTGGCGTCCGTGAAGTTCCCCCGCCAGATCTCGAGTAGACCGCTATGGAACGCAACGAAGACCAGTTCGTTCTCTTCGCCACGCTCGATGCAGCGCCGCCGGATCGCCAGCATCGCCTCGTGGGCGCGCTCGAGTTCCCCGGTCCAGGCCAACAGCAAGGCATTTTGCACGCTAGGGCGAAAAGCCAATGGGATAGCGGCGTCGTGGTCCTCCAACACGAGTGCGCGCCGCAGACTGGGCTCGTCGAGGCCGTCTCCGCGCATGAGGCACAACATGACCCGCATGCTGAGCGCATAACTCAGCAGATGCGGTTGCCCAAGGCGCGTTGCATTCGTGACGGCGTCCTCGATGCTATTCACGGCCGCGGCGAGTTGACCCGTGTTGAGCAGTGCGAACGACAGCGTGACCAACATCTGGACTCGCAACGCGAGATCATCTCCGGTCTCGGGCAGCCCGCGCTCCAGCAAGCCGGCGGCCTCGAGGAAGTTGTCGTCGAACAGGCGGACGACAGCGAGCAACAACAACGCCGCCGCTCGCAACGTACCCGCCCCGAGGCGTTTGATGGTCTCTTCGAGCACGGCCCGCGCCCGCCCTGGATCCCCTGCGTCCATGTGGTGTCTCGCCAACTGAATCCGCCGCTCCGGCGAGTCACCACCAAGCTCCACCGCCAGGTCGAGTAGCTCAGCCGCGGCCGCAGGCGCTCCCCGGATGCGTGCCATCACTGCGGCCCCGTCGAGGGACTCCAACGTCAACCGGTCAGCACTGGTGGCGGCCAAGGCCAGGTGCCTGGCGTGCAATTCGGGCTCCTCGACGACCTCGGCTAGGCGCCGATGCATCTCTCGGCGCCGCGCCGCGGTGGCGCCGGTGTAGACGCCCCTGGCCAACAGCGGGTGGGTGAACTGTAGTCGGTGGCCGTTGATCCCAACGATTCCCTTACTCTCTGCGTCTTCGAGCAGCCCGACGACGTGTCCGGTGTCGGTACCGACGGCGTGCGCGACAAGCTCCACGGTCGGCGCGGCGAGACACGCCGTGGCCAGCAAAGCGCTCTGGACGTCGGCTTCCAGACTGCCGACTCTGGCCCGCACCACATCCGCAAGCGTGACCGGGAACGACGCGTCAGCGCTTACCATCTCATCGTCCATCGCCCGAGCAAGCTCTATGGCATAAAACGGGTTTCCCCCCGACACCTGGTGGATCCGCACCATCGCAGGCCGTGAGAACGAGCGCCCACACCGCTCCGATACGACTGCGTACAAGTCACCGACACTCAACGGAGACAGCACAATTCGGGGAACCGCATCGGGCTTCGGCAACTGGAGCCATGCGGCCGCGTCCGGGCCCTCACCGTCGGTACGAACAGTGCCAAGCAGTCCCACCCGTCCCGACAGTCGCCGCGTAGCGAACGCCAGGGCACGCACGCTTGAGGGATCGAGCCACTGCAGATCGTCAACCGCCACCAGGACCGGTGCCTGTTCGGCCAGGCCCTCGACGACCGACGAGAAGGCTGCCGCCACCGCACGCTCATCCGTCGCAGGGCCGTCAGCGGACGCCCGCAACAAGATCCGGTCCAGCGCGAGTCGCTGCGGCTCTGGCAGGTCGGCCCAGTCGGCCTCGTCAACTCCGCCGAGCAGGTCGGCCAGCGTCGCATAGGCCAGTACCGTCTCCGCCGCGGCCGCGCGCGCCGACAACACGGCGAATCCGCGGTCGCGGGCCTGCTCTAGGGCGGCCAACCAGAGTGTGGTCTTGCCGATCCCCGCCTCTCCCTGGATCACCAGCGCCGAGGCGCCCTGGTGCGCCAAGCCGAGAAAGTCCGCCACCGCCACCACCTCGGCGGTTCGGCTCGCAAACTGCTTCGGCATCGTCGACACGGGCCTTACCTCAGGGACGAGCCCTGAGGATCCGGTCGTCGCGGCCACGGAGCAGGCTCAAACGGCCGAGCTGCCGCCCATTCGAACCTGAGCCATACCCCCGTGGCGACGGCGCTCTCATTGCTGAAATCCCCTGACCTTGACAGCGAGCGATGTTGCGGTCATGCAGAAACACCACCACACCTGGTCGAACGTGCGGGTCAGCCTATCGCCTGTGGAGCACCCGCGTCGTTACACCGCAAA
>JAVEEN010000106.1 GCA_030840445.1 Pseudonocardiales bacterium | reverse complement strand
ACCTCATCATCGGCAAGGCATCGTTCACCGCCGAGCAACTCGTGGAGAACTACGGCGCTGCGCTGGACGAGGTCCTGCGAGCCAAGCCCTCCTCGTCCAAGGGCAAGTACCTCAAGAAGGTGGTCTTCGCGACCACCATGGGCCCTGGTATCCCGGTTGACACCAACCGCACCCGTAATCTGCTCGAGGACCCGAACGCCTGAGCCTCGACGGCCGAACCTCAGGCCGGCTGCCGCAGGGCCGACCGTGTTCGTTCGACGAGCCCGACCGGCCATCGCGACGACCGCAAGGACGGGTCGTGCTCCGGGCTGTCGGTGGATGCCAGCAGCTGGACCCGACTGAGCGCCGCCCGGGCTATCACGTTCGCCCGGGTCAACCGAGCGGGACCGGCCGCGGTGCGGTATCCGTCCAGCAGGGCTCGCAGCAACGGACGGAGCCGTGGTCCGAGGTGGGCTCGGTGCAATACCAGCGAGTCGTAGGCGGTGGCCAGATCCCAGTTCGGATCACCGACCCCAGCGGCCTGCAGACCGATCAGCGCGACGCTCCAGCGATGATGCCCGGTACGTCGGGTGACCACGTTCGCGGTGGTCATATCGCCGTGCGTCCAATGGGTGGGCGCCCAGCTCTCACCGGCTTCGGCCAACGCCGCCCGTATCGAGCGATCCGCGCAGACCTCGGCGACGGCGGCTCGGATCCGGCAGTTCTCGGTCCGCTGAGCGGCTGATTCCTCTCGGCCGGCGGCTCTGCCGGCCGCGCTGCCGGCCGTTTCCAGCATCCAGGGCCGCACAGCCGATGGCGGTGACCCGAACCGGGTCGGCCATCGGTGCAGCGCGGCCAAAGCGGCGCCCCAGCCTCGGACCGCGATGCTCAGCTGCCCGTACGGCATCGCCCGAATCAAGTCCTGCAGCGCAACGAAGGGCTGATCACCCGGGACAGCCGCCGGGTCAGGGAAGTCCGGTCCCAACAGTCCGCTGCTGGCGAGCAGCCGGCGGACCAGCTCGGTCCGGGACTCGTCGGCGACGGAGAGGCCCCCGCGGGCCACGACCTGTGGATCCTGACCCGCACTCACCGCCCTCCGGACGAGCCCCGGAGTCGAATCGAACGGATTGCTGACCCGCATCCGTCCGGAACGGTCGACAGTGGTCGCTGTGCTGACGTCCATGACTGCACACGTCACGGCGCATCCCCCCGTAGCTCCCGGTTGCCTCATCCCGTCCATCGGTTAAACAAGAGGGCAGGCCGACGGCGTTGATACGTGCAAGGAGAACGTTTGTACGCCGTTGATCGCCTACCAATCGTTATGATCCGGACATTTCCGGGCGAGGTATCAGGGTCTGGCCTAGCTACTCCTTGTGAAGTGAAGAGAAGTTAGGGGACAGTCTGTTGAACACGATCGCGCCGAAGCTCACTCGCGGCCGCCGAGACGCGGCCGGAGCCAGTTCGATAGGAAACGCCACGGTCATGATCAACGCCGAAGCCGAACCCTCCACGCTCGCCGGCCGGGCCGGTGATGCCTTCAGCCAATTCCGGCAGGGTCAGCCCGATGCCATGGCTGATCTCGTCGCCATGCTGACACCGATCCTCTGGCACACCGTCCGGGCTCAACGTCTTGACGCCACGACCACCGAAGACGTACTCCAGACGACCTGGCTGTCGCTGGTCAAGGGTGCGGACAAGATCGCCGACCCGCGCTCAGTGCTCCAATGGCTCATGGTCACTGCTCGGCGGGAAGCCTGGCGCGTCTCGCGTGGGCAGTCCCGGCAGACGCCGCAGGAGCTCATCGCCGACGATGTCGTCAGTTCCGAGGAGTCACCCGAAGCGCTTGTGCTTCGCAGTGACACCGAGCGCGTGCTCTGGCACCACATCTCCAAGCTGCCGGATCGTTGCCGGGAGCTGCTTCGGGTGATCGCGTTCTCCGACCGACCGGACTACGCCGAACTCGCCGAATCCCTCGGCATGCCGGTGGGCAGCATCGGCCCGACCCGGGGCCGGTGCCTGGCCAAACTTCGCTCATCCCTCACCACCGACGCTCGATGGGAACCCCGATGACCACGCCGAACCCAGCTGGCTGGGAAGCTCTGGCCGCCGAGTCCATGGACGACCAGGACGCGGCCACGTTGCAGCTGCTCGCCACGTTGTACGACCAGATCGATCCGGTGCCCTCGGACCTGGTGGAACGGCTGCAGTTCGCCATCACCCTCGATGCCCTCAACGCGGAGCTGGCCGAATTGCAGCAGATGGACGCACTGGCCCCTTCGGGTGCACGCGGGGTAGACGCGGACGAAGCCAAGACCCTTACCTTCACCAGCGAGAGCTTGACGACCATGGTCACGGTCACGCCCGCCGGTCCCGACCGGGTTCGCATCGACGGGTGGTGCGCGCCGGGCGGCGGCGTGACGGTGGAACTGCGGCAGCTGAATGCGTCCGTCGAGGTGCAGGCCGACGAGGACGGCCGCTTCGTCTTCGACGACGTCCGCCACGGCCTGAGCCGGTTCGTGGTCCGGGCCGCACGGCCCTCGAGCCGACCGCCGGTGATCACGCCCGCAGTCGAGATCTAGCCCTGGTCTGAATCACTCCGGTTGCCCAGCCTTTTCCGACCTGCGTAGTAGAGGAAGTACATGATCTCCGAACAACCCGCGCAAAACCCTTTGCCCAGCACGCGTCGGCGGCGAGAACCCAGCTTGAGTCCGCCGTCCTATGTTTTGAACAAGCACGGCAGCCGCGTGCTGGACCCTGATTCTGCGTTGCGGATAAAGGGTCAGCTGCGGGTCCGTCCGACGGTATATGTCGGGGCAAGCTTGTTGGTGCAGGCCAGTGACTTGACCGAGACGCTGCGGAGCGAACTCCAGCGCGCCGCGAACCAATTCAACCTTCGGTTGGGTGAGGAGAGCACCGACACCGAGCTGTTGAACCTGGCCGCTGAGGTCGATGCTGGCCTGGACCGAGGCAAGTCTGCCCCCGACCGCGGTAAGTCTTCCCCGGACCAGCGTGATCAGCGGGCCACCCGCGACAACTCGGTGTCCGCACTAGCGCAGCGTCTGGTAACCACCCGTATCGAACTGGCGGTCCTGGACGAGACACTGCCGACGCCGCCGCCGGATGCCTGGCAGGTGCTGCAGACCTTCCGGTCGCAGGTCAGCCGCGATGCCAAGCTCGCTCACCTCAAGGACCTCGTCACCCTGGACCACCTGATCATCGCCAACGCAGACTTGGGCGGGACTGGCTACATGGGTGGGACCGGTTACATGGGTGGGACCGGTTACATGGGCGGCACCGGCTACATGGGCGGCACGTCGCCGAGCTTCGAGTACGGAGCTCCAGGCCGGGGCGGCCGATCACCGGTCTCCTGGATATGCCCGGAACCCACCCGCTGCGAGGACGGACTGTTCAATGACCGTCGTCCCGTCGTGGCGGTTCTGGATACCGGCGCGGGCGAACATGAGTGGCTCCCCGACGGCATCGTCGAGCGTGAACCGAAGGTCGGAAACCTGCCCATCGGCATGACTGTCGCCGCGAACGGCCCCAGTCCCGAATCGGAGGGCGCGATCGACGATCCGCTGGAAGGTGTTTTGGATCCGGACTCCGGACACGGCACCTTCATCTGCGGCCTGATCCGCCAGACCTGTCCGGATGCGAACATCCTCGTTGCCCGGGTCATGCACGGTGACGGCGCGGTGCCGGAATTCGATTTCCTCACGACGCTCAACCGGCTGGTGATCCGGCAGAAGATCGCGCTGTTCACGGTTCAACCCGAGTTGCTGATCGACGTGCTGTCCCTGTCTCTCGGGTACTACCACGAATTGCCGGCCGACGAGGCCCAGGATCATCGGTTACTGATCCCGTTGGGCGAACTCGGTCTGCTCGGCGTCACCGTGGTGGCTGCCGCCGGCAACGACGCCACGGCTCGCCACATGTACCCGGCCGGCTTCGCTCCACACTCTGAGAGCAGACTCATGGCGCGCCGGGATGCGCTGCCGGTGATCAGTGTGGCGGCGTTGAACCCCAACAAGAAGTCAATCGCGCTGTTCAGTAATGCGGGCGAATGGGTGCTCTGCCGGCGTCCCGGCGCCGCCGTGGTCAGCTCCCTGCCGGCCGCGCTCAACGGGTCGTTTCAGCCGTCGGCCGAAGTGGACGTTGCGGGCGACGGTTTGCGGGCGACGATTGATCCCGACGACTTCCGTGGCGGCTTCGGGACGTGGAGCGGGACGTCTTTCGCGGCGCCGATCCTGGCTGGCGAAATCGCCCAGCAGCTGGTCCACACCGGTGGCCTGAAGGACGTGGACCTCGACGCAGCCACCGAACGAGCTTGGCTGGCGGCAGTTGCCGTGGTGAATCGGGGCCAAGGGACGCTCGAGAGCGCACAGCCTCTGACGCGGCCAGAGGCATGAACGCTAGGGTCGGGCACACGCCCGCTGGGACGTAGCCGGTACCGCGCGGACGAAGCCGGGCTGAGGCGGTCCCGCCTCCCGGCGGCGGGCGGTATCGAGGTGGAGGGCGATGGTGATGTCCGTCGGCCCCGGGGGAGCCGTCTTTTCCCGGGCGGCCGAGCTGCGTAGTCGGGGTGTCGCGCAGAACAACGCTGGGCACCCGGCACAGGCGATCCGGTTGTTCCGGCGCGCCCTGGCCATGCTCGACCGGTCGGGGGACGCGGCCAGCCACCAGCGTGAGGTCTTGAGCGCCAGAATCGCGATCAGCATGGCGATGAGCGAGTCGGAACTGAACGGCCTGGAGCGCGGCCTGGCGTCGCTGAGGGGCGTCGAGGATTACGTCGAGCGAACGGGCGACCTGAGCGTCGCGGTACATCTGCACTGCCAGCTCGGCTACATGCGGGTCCGTGGGGGGCATTTCTCGGCCGGTCTGGCCGAACTCAACCTCGCCGAGACGATGCTCGCGCACACCCAACCGGCCGAGGCCTGCAACATCCTCATAAACCGGGGCATGGTTCATGTCTTCCTGAGCGATCTACCCCGGGCGCGTACCGACTACCTGCGGGCCGTACGGGAAGCTCAACGCCACGGGTTGCCGGTGGAGGAGAAGAAGGCCAGGCACAACCTCGGTGAGCTCGAATTCTTTGCCGGCAACCTGGCGCTTGCCCTGCAGCTCATGGACGAGGCTGCCGCTCTTGACGCGGAGGTCTCGGCAGCCGTCGCCCTGGTTGATCGGGCCAAGGTGCTCATCGAGGCGGGCCTGTACCGCGAGGCCGACGAAGCCCTGGTCCGCGCGGGCGAGCTGTTCCGCCGTGATCGACTGTGGAAAGACGTCGGCGAGGTCGAGCTGGCTCGGGCCGAGTGTGCCCTGCTGGACGGCGAGGCCCAGGCCGCGCGACGGTTGGCAGCGAGCGCTCGGGACCGGTTCCGCCGTCGGGGTAACGATCGGTGGCGTCGTGACGCCGAACTCGTCCTGCTTCAGGCTGATCTCGCCGCCGGCCGCCCCGGATCCCGACTGACACCGCCGGCGCTGCGATTGGCCGCCGAGTTCAGCCATGATGGCCTGAGCATCCGAGCCCGGACCGCTCAGCTGATCGCGGCCGAGGCATTGCTCAGCGCCGGTCGGCTGGACGAGGCGCGTGCGCTGGCAACGACGGTCGGTCCGGTGCGGCCGGCGGATCCCATCTCGGCTCGGTTGCACACCCGCTTGGTCCGGGCGAAGGCGCTGCTGGCCGCCGGTGGCCGTTCGGACGCCAAACGCGAGATCCGGACCGGCCTACGTGAGCTGGCTCGACATCAGTCCCGATTCGGCAGCATCGACCTGCAGACGGCGAGCGCTGTGCATGGTCGTCAGCTAGCCGAGCTCGACGTGGCGCTGGGTGTCGCCGGGGGCAAGCCGGCCGATGTCCTCGCGTCGGTCGAACGGGGCCGGGCGATTTCGAGTCGGCTCCAGGCCGTGGCCGCCCCGCAGGATCGGGTCACCGCCGAGTTGCTTTCCGAGCTACGACAGCTGACCGAGGAATTGCGGACCATCGAATCCGATCCCACCGCGATCAAGCGAGTGTCCGGCGACCGCCGCCGCGCCACCGAAATCCAACAGCTATTGCGGTCTCGGGCCTGGCGTTCGGAGGGTCCGGGGCAGGCCGTGAAGCCGGCCACCCTGACGCAGACGGTGGACGCCCTCTCCTCCGATGGGTCCGCCTTCGTCGCCTTCGTTCAGGCCAACGGCGGGCTGAACGCATTGGTGCTGGGGGAGCAACAGCCACGGATGGTCGCGCTCGCTCCGGCGGTGCGGGTCAACGAGCTGGTACGGCGGCTGCGGGCGGATCTCGACGTGCTGGCCCACGCTCAGCTGCCTGCGGCGCTGGCCGTGGCCGTTTCGGGTGCGATGCGGCGCTCGCTGATCTCGTTGGACGAAATGCTCCTGGGACCGTTGCGTTTGACCAACCGGAGGCTGATCATCTCCCCGACGGGTCCGCTGGCTACGGTGCCGTGGGGCCTGTTGCCCTCGCTCCGCGGTTGCCCGGTTGTCGTCGCCCCGTCGGCTACGGCCTGGCTGACCGCGTCGTCGGCGTCGTCCGATGTGCAGCGCTCGATCTCGCCGGTGGCTTTGTTCGCCGGGCCCGATCTGGAATTCGTCTCGGACGAACTCAAGGGCATCGAGTCGGTGTGGGACCAGGTGACGGCTTTCTCCGGTGCGGGAGCCACCCAGCAGGAACTTCAGCGGGCAATGACCACGTCGAGGGTCGTCCACATCGCCGCGCACGGCCAGCATCAGACGGAGAATCCGCTCTTCTCCTCGATCCGGCTCTCCGGCGGCCCGGTCTTCGCGTATGAGTTCGACCGGTCCGCCAGCGCCGCCGAGCATGTCATCCTGTCGGCGTGTGAACTCGGCCAGGCGACGATCCGGCCCGGCGACGAGGCACTCGGCTGGACCAGCGTGCTGCTCCATCTCGGCACTCGAAGCGTGGTCTCAGGTGTAGCCGGGGTCCACGACGGCGTGGCCGCACAGGTGATGGTCAGGTATCACCAGCTCTTGGCCGCGGGAACGGATTCGGCCCAGGCGCTGGCCCTGGCTGTCTCGGAGTCGGACGGACCACCTGCGCCGTTCGTATGTTTCGGAGCGACCTGGCGGCTCTGATCGTCGCGCCCGGGTCCCCGAGCGCGGCCGATTTGGCGGCACCGCGCTTGCCCCGTACTCTTGAGGCTGATCCACCCGAAGACCGCTGGTCGTCGCATGCGCCACATGCGTCGGAACAGCTCCGGAGCGCCGGAGCGGCCCGCGCAGGATGGCCGGTCAGAAGTGCCCAGTGTTCGCCACTGGCCACCTCGCCCCGTGCGCCTTGCGCCGGGGCGTTTCTCGTGTTCTGGAGCTACTCCGACGCACTGCGCGCCGCTACGTACCAGCACGAGCTGAACGAGAGGAGGAACATGCCGAACACTGAAAAGGTCACCGCTGTCGCGGAGATCGTCGAGCGCTTTACCGAATCCTCGGCGACCGTCATCACCGAATACCGCGGACTGACCGTCAAGCAGATCAGCCAGCTGCGTCGCAACCTCGGCCAGGACACCACCTACACGGTGCTGAAGAACACCCTGACCAAGCGCGCTGCGGCCGAGGCCGGCATCGCTCTGGACGAGAGCCTGCTGGTCGGGCCGACTGCCATCGCGTTCGTCAAAGGCGACCCGGTCGAGGCCGCCAAGGGCCTGCGCGACTTTGCCAGGACCAACCCGCTGCTCGTCATCAAGGGCGGTGTGCTCGACGGAAAGTCGCTGAGCGCAGCAGAGGTCAGCAAGATCGCCGACCTCGAGTCCCGTGAGGTGCTTCTCGCCAAGGTCGCAGGTGCCCTGAAGGCCCTGCCGTCCCGCGCTGCTGGTCTGTTCCAGGCCCCGCTGTCGCAGGTCGCCCGCCTGGTGAAGGCACTCGAGGAGAAGACCCCTGGTGATGTGGCCGAGGCGGCGCCGGCTGCCGAGGTCGCTCCAGTTGCAGATGACGCTCCGGCCGCTGACGTGGTCGTTGCCGACGCTGCTGCAACAACCGAAGCTCCCGCCGAGCCGGCGGAGTAAGTACCCAAACCCGTTTCGCCGGCTCCCCGGCTAAGCAAACAAAAACGAAAGGACGCCCATCATGGCGAAGCTCAGCACCGACGAGCTCATCGATGCGTTCAAGGAGCTCACCCTCCTCGAGCTGTCGGAGTTCGTGAAGCAGTTCGAAGACACCTTCGATGTCACCGCCGCCGCCCCGGTTGCGGTTGCCGCGGCAGGTCCGGTTGGCGGCGCACCGGCCGAGGCCGAGGCCGAGCAGGACGAGTTCGATGTCGTCCTCGAGGGCGCTGGCGACAAGAAGATCCAGGTCATCAAGGAGGTGCGCGCGCTCACCAACCTTGGTCTGAAGGAGGCCAAGGACCTGGTGGACGGTGCCCCGAAGACCGTGCTCGAGAAGGTCAACAAGGAAGCCGCCGACAAGGCCAAGGCTGCCCTCGAGGGCGCTGGCGCCTCGGTGACCGTCAAGTAGTTCCAGCTTCACCGGCTCAAGGAGGGCGGCCCCCCTTCGGCGGG
>JAVEEN010000093.1 GCA_030840445.1 Pseudonocardiales bacterium | reverse complement strand
CACGACAGTCATCAGCCGAGCGAACAGGTCGGCCGCGTTCGGCGTGGGGGCGGCTGCGCGGGCCAGAGAAACGCCAGGTTCGACGCCGCGAGAGGATATCCGCGCTCCTGCGGATAGCACGCGAAATCAAGGCAACGGCATGATTTGAGGGCTACCGCCAAACCACACGCACCGCCCCACCCAATCGCGATCGACGCCTTGAGTCGAGGCAAGGTCTCGGATTGCGTCCAAGCTGTCAGGATCAAATCTCTCACCCAGAATCACTGCCACAAGTGACCCTTCCATCGGGACATCTCTAATCGAGTCAAGGGCTCCCCGTTCAACGAAGAGAATCCGCTGTTCCTCTTCCGTCATCCAGTCCAGATTTTTCGTGAGAAGTAACTCCTGCCAGTGCGCGGCTAGATACTCTTCGGCCGCGACGGCAATGCCTCGCCGGAGGTCGCTCGCGCGAAACTCCAGCATCCCGTTCGAATCGCCCACTCGGCGGTCGACATACGTCACGGCACCGAACCGGACATCGCCTTCAGCGCTGAGAGCCTCCGCCGCGTGCGCAAACAATCGCTCCTGGTCGAGGATCAGACAGGCTCCGCTGTGATGCTCTGCGTATTGGTCCCACATCCGAGCCCGGGCGTAACCGCGGTGAAACTGCCCAGCGCCCCCAAACGGTCCAGTTGGTGTGCGGTCAGCCGTGAAGCAGGCAACCTTGGCGCGCCTGCGGAGGGACTCATCGAGCTGCGTCTGCCAGTTCATGAAGTCGCTCATGCTCACGTCGAGTCCGTCGTCGGCCACCACGCTCGGATGCCAACTTCGACTTTCGCGCGCATCGTTCATCGCATCCAAGGACGACAGCCTGATTCGCCCTGAACCAAGGATGAGCGGCAGGGTATCGGCTTTGGTGTAATGGTAGAGCAGTGGCCGCTCGGGAAGGTCGCCAGAGAACAGGGCGGGCACGGGCGCCTAGGATCGGCTCTTGAACAGCACGAGCTGTCTTGTCAGCTGGTGCGTCATGGCTATTTGGCGACCTTCTGGTTGTCAGACGTTGAAGCGGAACTCCACCACGTCACCGTCGGCCATTACGTAGTCCTTGCCCTCGATGCGCACCTTGCCCTTAGCTTTCGCTTCGGCCATCGAGCCGGCCGCGACCAGATCGGCGAAGGAAACCACCTCGGCCTTGATGAAGCCGCGCTCGAAGTCGGTGTGGATCACGCCGGCCGCCTGAGGAGCGGTCGCACCCTTGCGGATGGTCCAAGCTCGAGCTTCCTTCGGGCCGGCGGTCAGATAGGTCTGCAAGCCCAGGGTGTCGAAGCCCAGGTGTGCCAGCTGGTTCAAGCCGGATTCCTCAACTCCCATCGACTGAAGTAGCTCGAGCGCCTCGTCCGGCTCGAGTTCGACCAGCTCGGATTCCGTTTTGGCATCGAGGAAAACAGCTTCGGCCGGCGCGACCAGATCCCGCAATCCGCCGATTATATCGGCATTTCCCAGCTCGCCCGGGTCGACGTTGAACACGTAGAGGAACGGCTTGGCTGTCATGAGATGCAGCTCGCGCAACGGCTCGGGATCCAACCCCGCACCGAAGACCGTCCGGCCTTCTTCCAAAACCTTCTGGGCATCCTCGATGGCCGCAACCACTGCGACCTTGTCCTTCTGCACCCGAGCTTCCTTCTGCAACCGCGGCAGCGCCTTCTCGATCGTCTGCATGTCGGCCAGGATCAGCTCGGTATTGATGGTCTCGATGTCATCGGCCGGGGAAACCTTGCCGTCGACATGCACTACGTCGGGATCGGTGAAGGCTCGGATCACCTGGCAGATCGCGTCCGCCTCACGGATATTGGCCAGGAACTTGTTGCCCAGGCCGGCGCCTTCGGAAGCGCCGCGCACGATGCCGGCAATGTCGACGAAGCTCACTGTCGCGGGCAGGATCTTGGCTGATCGGAAGATCTCGGCGAGCACATTCAGCCGATCATCGGGGACGCCCACTACGCCGACGTTGGGCTCGATCGTTGCGAACGGGTAGTTCGCGGCGAGCACGTCGTTGCGGGTCAGCGCGTTGAACAGGGTGGACTTGCCGACGTTGGGCAGTCCGACGATTCCGATAGTGAGGGCCACGGGCCGCCAGTCTACGGCGTCGAAGTCCCCGCCAAGAACGCGCAGCACTTGACGACTGCGCCCTTGGCGTCAATATTCAACATATGATGAATAAACCGGACTACGCGATCAGAATTCGAGATCTGGTCGTCGTCCGTGGTCGCAAGCTAGTGCTCGACGAGCTCTCGACCACGATCGGCGCCGGGTCCGTCACCGGTCTGCTCGGACCGAGTGGCTGCGGCAAGACGACCCTGATCCGCTGCATCGCGGGTATCCAGCTGGTGAAGTCGGGAACGGTGGAGGTGCTCGGGGAGCCGGCCGGCGTCGCCACCCTGCGACGCAGGGTCGCGTACGTGACCCAGGCCAGCTCGGTCTACCCCGACCTGACGGTGGTGCAGAACCTGGAGTACTTCGCTGCGCTCATGGACCGATCGGCGAGCGACGTGGTCACGGCGCTCGATCAGGTCGGCCTGACTGCATGCCGCACCGACCTCACGGGCAATCTCTCCGGTGGCCAACGAACCCGGGTGTCGCTGGCCGCTGCGCTCCTCAGCGAGCCCGAGCTGTTCCTGCTCGACGAACCGACAGTCGGCTTGGATCCGGTGCTTCGTCGCGACCTCTGGAAACTTTTCGGCGACCTGGCCGCCGCCGGCCACACGCTGCTCGTGTCCAGTCATGTGATGGACGAAGCCGCCCGCTGCGAGCGCGTTCTGCTTCTGCGCGAAGGCAGGTTGATCGCGGACGACACTCCGGACGGGCTTCGCCGCCAGAGTGGCCAGGACGATCTCGAGCAAGCCTTCCTGACCCTGGCCGAACGTGCTGGCCACACCGAAGAACCGAACGCAGTCCAGGAGAGGCAGGCGTCATGATCACCAAGCAGAGCGCGCGCCGGACGTCGGCAACGGCCAAGCGGGTGCTGCAACAACTCGGCCATGATCGCCGCAGCGTCGCGCTGATGCTCGTCGTGCCAGCCGTGCTGCTGATCCTGTTCAAGTACGTCTACACCGGCAACGCGGCACTGTTCGACCAGATTGGACCACAACTGCTGGGAATCTTCCCGTTCATCATCATGTTCCTGGTGACCTCGGTGACCATGGTCCGCGAACGGACCTCCGGCACCCTCGAACGCCTGCTCACGACTCCCCTGGCCCGCGGCGAGCTCATCGGCGGGTACGCGTTCGCATTCGGGTCGACCGCCCTGTTGCAATCAGTGGTGACGACGGCCGTCGCACTCGGCCCGCTGAGCATGAAGGTCAACAGCGTCTGGGTGATCGCGGTGTTCGCCATCGTCGATGCCTTACTGGGTACCGCCCTTGGGCTGCTCATGTCGGCGTTTGCCCGAACCGAATTCCAGGCGGTGCAATTCATGCCGGCCATCGTGTTGCCCCAGCTCCTGCTGTGCGGATTGCTGAATCCTCGCCCGGAGATGGCCGCAGTCCTCAGATGGATCTCCAACGTCCTGCCGCTGAGCTACGTCACCGACGCCTTCACCCGGGCTCGCACCGTGCAGGGCCTGGATGCACAGATGTGGCGGGACCTCGCGATACTGGCCGGGTGCCTGATCCTCGCGCTCGGCCTGGCCTCGACCACGCTGCGTCGCCGAACTCCGTGAGCCAGGCCGCCGACCACGAACCGGCCGAGCCGAGCCGCAGCCGGGGTCGCGGCCGCCCACGCTCAGGGACCGCCACCGACACCCGCGAGCGCATTCTCGCCGCCGCGCGGCAACAGTTCGCCGACACCGGGTTCGACGGCACCTCGCTACGTGCCATCTCCACCGCTGCCGGGGTCGACGCCAGCCTGATCTCCCATTACTTCGGCGATAAGTCCGGGTTGCTGATTGCCACCATGCAGCTACCGGTGAACCCGATCGAACTGATCCAAGGGGTGCTGGCGGACGGGCCCGAAGGGCTGGGAGAACGCGTGTTGGCCACCTTCCTCACGGCTTGGGATGCACATCGGGAGGTGTTCAGCGGCCTGGTGCGGACCACCATCGCCTCGGCCGATCGGAGTGCGCCGATGTTGTCGGTGCTGCGCGGGGTGCTGCTGCCCTCGCTGGTCGCGGTGATGCCCGGTGGGGACCGGGAGCTGCGGGCCGCCATGTTCGCCTCCCAGTTGATCGGTATGGCCACGCTTCGCTATGTGCTCCAGGTCGAACCGTTGGCCGGTGCTGCGCCCTCGGAGGTCATCCGGTGGTATGCCCCGGGCCTGCAATCGTTGATGACCCCGCGGTAACGTGCCGCGCGCTTGACCGAAACTGTCGGAGGTCTGGTCGAGACTTCGGACATGACCTCACTCGCGCTCAGTTGTCTGGTGATCGGCTGTGTGATCGGCCTGCTGGCCGGCTCCGCCGTGGGGTACCTGCTTGCCCGCAACAGGGCGGCGTTGTCAGCGCTCGCCCAGTCCCAGGTCGACTCGACCCGCGATTTCGCAGGCCACGATCTGGCACAGCGGCAGCGGGCGATCGAGTCCCTGGTCGCCCCGATGCGCGACGCGCTGGCCCGAGTCCAGTACCAGCTGCACGAGTCCGAGCGCGACCGGCTGGCGGCCTCGTCCGCACTGGACGAGCACCTGGCCGCGATGCGTGTCTCGGCCGAGGGGCTGCGGACCGAGACCAGCCAGCTCGTCACCGCGCTCCGCGCTCCACAGGTCCGCGGTCGGTGGGGCGAACTGCAGCTCGAACGGACGGTGGAAGCGGCTGGCATGGTCGAGCACATCGACTACGTGACGCAAGCCAGTGTGACCGGGCCCGAGGGGACCCTGCGGCCGGACCTGGTGGTCAAGTTGGCCGGCGGAAAGCACATCGTGGTCGATGCGAAGGTCGCATTCGCCGGCTACCTCGAGGCCATGGAAGCGACCGATGATCGGGTGCGTTCCGGGCGGCTCCGCGCGCATGCCCGCCAGCTCCGGATCCACGTCGACGCGCTGGCAGCCAAGGCGTACTGGGACCATTTCGATTTCACGCCCGAATTCGTAGTGTGTTTCGTTCCGGCGGACGCCTTCCTGGACGCCGCCCTTCGGGAGGACCCCGCGCTGCTGGAGCACGCTTTTGCCCGCAATGTCGTGCTGGCGACCCCGAGCACGCTGGTCGCCTTGCTGCGCACCATCGGTTACACCTGGCGCCAGGACGCACTGGCCCGGAACACGGCGGAGGTCAGCAAACTCGGCCGTGAGCTGTACCAGCGCCTGTCCACGATGACCGGTCATCTGGACAAGATGGGGCGGTCGCTGTCAGCCGCCGTCACCTCGTTCAACGCCTCCATCGGCACGCTCGAAACGCGCGTTCTGGTCAGCGCACGCCGACTCGCCGACCTCTCAGTCGTCGATTCTCAGGTCGATGGCCGCCTTCGGTCAGCTGAGCAGATCCTAGGAACCACCCGATCCGTTGCCATGGAGCCTGAGGTTAGCCAGGTACCGTAGCTAACCGTGCCACCTTCGAACGGAGCCACATACGTGCCCGAGCCGCCCGCCGAGTCGGAGTACTCCGACGTCTCTAGTTACGGGTACCCGGCGCCGGGAGTGGCTCCGCAACAGTTCGCCGGTCGGGCCCGGGCCCGCAGTGGCCAGCCCGTGCGTGAGCGTGGCATTCCTGGGTGGGCGGCCGTCCTGCTGCTCCTGCTGATCGCCGGCGTCGGGGGCGTGATCGATCAGATCAGCGGCGCTTCGATCCAGGGGGCCTTCAACTGGGCGCTGATCGTGGCTTCGCTGGTGGCCATCCTGGTCGTTCGACGGCGGCAGATGTTCCCGGTCGTGATCGCGCCACCCCTGGTCTATTTCATCGCGTCCGCCGCGAAGCTGTACTTGAGCTCCAACGGCCTCAAGGACCGCGCTGCCTTGACCGATGCCGCCGCGAACTGGCTGGTCTACGGCTTTCCGGCTATCGCAGGTGCGACCGCAGTCGTGCTGGTCGTCGCCGGTGTCCGCATGATCGGTCGGCGCTGAACGCGCGGAACGCGCCGGCCGCTAAACCGCAGCGGCCTGACTGAACGCGAGC
>JAVEEN010000079.1 GCA_030840445.1 Pseudonocardiales bacterium | reverse complement strand
AGCATCAGCGTTGCCTTGCCGCGCACGGCCAAGACGACAACCACCGGTAACGCCACTGCCCCCGTGGCCATGCCGAGCAGTCGCCGCACCCGGGGACGGCCGAACCTGCTTGAGCCGGTGGAGGCGAGCGTGATCACCCTTGCGATTCTGATCTCGCCCAGTTGAAGATTTGAGGTATGCCCGGGAATGTGCGGGGGGCCGACGACGTCGTAGCTGAATAGGACGTTGTCGACGAGAGGACAGACCATGCGGCCGAGCGTGGGCAGGATCGGGATCTGGGCACACTCTTCACATCTGAGCGGTGAGCTGGCACGCGCGGTCGAGTCGATGGGTTATGGCGCGATCTGGATCGGCGGCTCCCCCGCTGCTGACCTGCGCATCGTCGATGATCTGCTGGCGGCCACCGATACCCTGGTGGTCGCCACCGGCATCGTCAACATCTGGACTGCCGACGCCACGACGGTCGCGACATCCCACCATCGCATCACCGCGGCCTTCCCGGGTCGCTTCCTGCTCGGTGTCGGGGTCGGCCATCCCGAGGCGGTAGGTGACTACCAGCATCCGTACCGCAGCCTCGTGAAGTACCTCGATGTGCTCGACGACGAGGGCGTCCCGCAGGACGAACGAGCGCTTGCCGCGCTCGGTCCGAAGGTGCTGACCCTCGCCAGGGAGCGCAGCTCGGGCGCGCATCCGTACCTGACCACACCCGAGCACACCCGCCAGGCACGCGCCCTGCTAGGCGAGAACCCCCTGCTCGCGCCCGAGCAGAAGATTGTGATCGAGACCGATCCCCAGAAGGCGAGAGACCTCGGCAGACGAGTTGTCGCCAAGCCCTACCTGGAACTGACCAACTACGTCGCCAACCTGCGCCGGCTTGGCTGGAGCGAGGACGATTTCGCCGATGGCGGCAGCGATGCGCTCATTGACGCTCTGGTCGGGCACGGCGACGCGGCTACTGCCGCCGCGCGGGTACAGCAACACCTGGACGCGGGTGCCGACCACGTCGCAATCCAGCTCATCACGGCCAAAGGCGGCGACCCCGTCGACGGCTACCGCCAGCTGGCGAACGAACTATCGGCGTGACTCGGGCAGGAGCAGGACGAAGACCTGACGCACCCGCACCCGCGCCCGCTACAACGCGAGAGGCCCGAAAGCGTTGATTTCGAGCAGGAAGACGTCCGGCGGGTTCGTCTGACTGCATCCGACGAAGCTGGCCTTCAGCGAATAGGTGCCGTGACCGCGCGCCCCCTTGTAGGCGCCTGTTCCGCCGGTCACCTGGTAGGTGCCGGTCTCGGTGTAGGTGCCGTAACAGGTGACCTTGTCGAATGCATCCTTGCTGTGCCCGGTCTTGTGCAGGATGGTCAGCGTGCCTTTAGGAAAAACGAACAGGTCTTTGGTGTTGCTGACCGGCTTGTCCACGCCGCGGGCGTGCACCGGACCGGTCGCGATGAGGATCGGATTTGCGTTCTGCGCGGTAGAGGTCTGAAGCGCCACGAAGTGCTCATTCCGGCTCCCGGTATCCGCTGACGAGGATGCGGCGAGGCCAAGCATGCTGACCGCCACGGCCCCGATCACAGCGATGGAGTGTCTGATGTTCATCGGTACCTCCAACTCCGCACGCCGTCGTCCGATGGCGACGCGACGGCACGCATCCTGCTCCGCTTGCGGGACTGCGTCAATATCCATTTCCCCTTTTGTTTCCAAGTTAAATCGCTCTATAGAAACGTGCCGCGATACGTCACTGGCGACGGCAGCCTGGCCGCCAGGTCAACCGCGAATTGCCGGCTCGTCATCGACCCGGAAGGATGAGCCGATGGTCGCGTTCCGATGGCAGATGCTTGCGCTGTTGGTCGCCGCCGCCAGCGCCGGCTGTACCCCGGCTCCCGCTCCTGACAATCCCGCGATGTCCGCCCCGACGCCGGCTCTCGCCTCCTCCGGCGCAAGCACCACGGCCGGCGCAGGCACGACTCCCAGCACGTCCACCCCGCACAGCAGGGCCAGTGCGACGCCGGCACGCCCGGCCGCGTCGAGCAGCGCGCCTAGCGCGGTCCCGCGGATTCCCCCGATCTCGGCCAAGGCGCGCGCCGCAGGCTTGATCGACATCCGGACGGTTGTCACAGACGCGATCGTCGATCTGCGCTACGCCACCACCGACAACTTCGTCGGCGTACGCCTGTACCCGGCCGACGCCCGGTGCCTGGTGCACCAATCGATGGCGGCGGGTCTCACCGCTGCCGCTGATCGGCTCAGACGCGCGGGCTACCTGCTGGTCTTCTGGGATTGCTATCGGCCCCACGCGGTGCAGGTGCACATGTTCCAGGTCGTCCCGGACCCCAACTGGGTTGCCCGCCCCGGCCCCTTGGCCACCAGCCACGAAGCCGCCCGGTCGGTCGACGTCACCCTCGCCAACGCGGCCACCGGGCTGGGCTGTCCAACCGCCCGACGCGTCCAGCGCCACTGCCTGCTGGACATGGGCACCGGCTTCGACGATTTTTCTGCCCGCGCACATGCCTTCGCCAGCTACGGCGTCAGCCCGCAGGCACAATCGAACCGATCCCGACTCCGCACAGCGATGAGCTCTGGGGGTATCACCGTCTATGAGGGTGAGTGGTGGCACTTCGACGGGCCCGGTGCGGGGGTCGGACGCCCGCACCTCGACGCGCCGCTCAGGTAGGCAGCGCGTCTCCTGCCAGCGCACGCCCTTGAGGTAGGAACCTTCCGCGGTACGTTATCTGGGTGTATTCCATGCAGGTGTCCCGTCATGTGAATGCTCCGCGCTCGAGTGTCTATCGGGCGCTCCTCGACCCAGACGCGATCTCGAAATGGCGCGTACCGAACGGCATGAGCAGCCACGTGCATGAGTTCGATGCCCGCGAAGGTGGCCGCTTTCGAATCACGCTCAGCTACGACGCGCCCGGCACGGCCGGCAAGTCAGCGCCGCATACCGACACCTACCACGGGCATTTCGTGAGGCTCGTCCCGGACGAGCAGGTGGTCGAAGCGATCGAGTTCGAGACGGCAGATGCCGCACTTCGAGGGACCATGACCATGACGACCACTCTCACCGACGCGGCGGCCGGCACGGACGTCGTGGTCGTCCACGACGGGGTTCCCGACGGCGTGCCTGCCGCCGACAATGAGATGGGCACCCTGATGGCGCTGGCAAATCTGGCAGTCCTCGTCGAGTCGGCCTGAGTTCCGGTATCCGACCGCTGCTCCGGGTCTAACGTCGGGGGCAACAACAATGGAAGGACCTGGACATGACTGTTGACCGAGGATTGCTGGCGCTCCTGGAAGCCAAGCCGGGCAAGGGCGACCAGCTCGCTGATTTCCTCAGGCAGGGCCGCGAGTTGGCCGCAGCCGAAACCGGAACAGTGACCTGGTACGCCTTCAAGCTCAGCGAGACGACCTATGGCATCTTCGACACCTTCGAAGACGAGGAAGGCCGCCAGGCGCATCTGAACGGACAGATCCCAGCGGCTCTCGGCACCGTCGCTCCGGACCTGCTGGCCAACGACCCGGATATCCGCCCGACCGACATCATCGCGGTGAAATAGCTGCTGCTCGACCTAGCGGCCGCGGCCCCAATTGACGGTGACTACGTTAAGTAACAGATGCGATTACAGGATGTAACCTAACACGTTATTAACACCTGTGCGTAAGCCTGTGCATGGCGATCCCGGGTCTTGCGGACGCAGCCCACGAAGGCAGGTCGAGGGTCCGCCTCATCGACGATCCCGTGAAGGCATGGGTAGCGAACCGCCGCTTCGGGCTCAGAAGCCTTGGGCGCGGTTCGCGCTCCGAAGTCGCAGGTCGGATTTGCCGTGCGGGCACGGAAGTAGTTGCCCGTGGGGCCGCGCCAGAGTTCGAAAACCGCACTCGCGATATCGGCGTACTCCGCTTGAACATCAGAAAAGCAAGCGAGCTTTACGGCAAATTCAGATAGGGATCGCTCGGACGCTGCCACGTAGTACCCGTCCTCGGGCCGCCCATTGAGCGGATACAGGTATCCCAAGTCGTCGATCTGGATTTGGGCCGCCGCTGTCACGAAACCGATGAAGATTTGGTCGTCGTCAGATTGGAGAACCAGGCCACCTAAACCGATGACGGGCGCCCGGTGCCGAGCGTTGCTGCGGTCGCTCCCAAAGCAAGCGCGGCCATCAGCGGGGCGCCATCCGAATCGCGCCGTCCAGCCGGATGGTCTCGCCGTTGAGCATCGGGTTGGCGATGATGTGCGCCACCAGCATCGCGTACTCCTCGGGCTTGCCCAACCGGCGCGGGTGCGGTACCGACGCACCGAGAGAGGCGATGGCCTCGGCGGGCAGCGAGTTGAGCAGCGGTGTCATGAACAAGCCGGGGGCGATGGTGTTGACCCGAATCCGGTGCTGGGCAAACTCCCGGGCGATCGGCAGGGTCATGCCGACGATGCCTGCCTTGGACGCGGAGTAGCCCGCCTGCCCGATCTGGCCGTCATAGGCCGCGACGGAGGCTGTGTTGACGATGACGCCACGTTCCTCGGCGTCGCTCGCCTGCAGCACCATCCTTGCTGCAGCCAGCCGCAGCACGTTGAAGGTGCCGATGAGGTTGACCTGCACGATCCTGCTGAACGCCGACAGCGGCTGCGCGCCGTCGGGGCCGACCACCCGCTGCGGTGGGCCGATACCGGCGCAGTTGACGACCACGGCCAGCTCGCCGAGAGCGATCGCGGCTTCGACCGCTGCGGCCACCGCGTCCTCATCGGTGACGTCGGCCGGGACGAACGCGACCTTGCCGCCGAACTCCTCGGCCACCTTTTTGCCCTGCGAGGACGGCAGATCCACCATCACCACAGTGGCTCCGAGCTCGACCAGCTGGCGGACGGTAGCCAGCCCGAGACCAGAGGCGCCCCCGGTGACCAGCGCTGCTTTTCCAGCGACCTCCATGAACAACCCTCCGCTACAGGACTTCGATGATGGTGGCGTTGGCCATGCCGCCGCCTTCGCACATGGTCTGCAGGCCGTACCGGCCGCCGCTGGCCTCGAGGTAGTTGAGCATGGTTGCCAACAACCTGGTTCCGGAGCCGCCGAGTGGATGACCGAGCGCGATCGCCCCGCCCCGCGGGTTCAGCCTTTCCGGGTCGGCGTTGAACTCTCGCGACCAGGCCAGCGGCACCGGGGCGAACGCTTCGTTGACTTCGTAGGCGTCCAGATCCGACACCGACAACCCTGAGCGGAGCAACACCTTGTGAGTCGCGGGGATGACTCCGGTCAGCATGAGCAGCGGGTCGCTGCCGGTGACCGCAAAGGAGTGGAACCGGGCCCGTGGCTTCAGCCCGAGCTGGGCTGCCCTGTCCGCGCTCATGATCAGGGCAGCCGAGGCACCATCGGTCAGCGGCGAGGAGTTGCCGGCCGTGATCGACCAGATGATCTCAGGAAATCGCTCGGCTATTGCAGCGTCGGTGAAGGACGGACCGAGACCAGCCAGGCCCTCAGCGGTGGTCGTCGCCCGGACCGTCTGGTCGAGAACGTGCTGGCTGACCGTGCCGTCCTCAGCGGTGACGTCGATGGGAATGATCTCGTTGTCGAAGGCCCCAGCGGCCGCCGCCGCGGCGGCCCGCTGGTGGGACTGCGCGGCAAACGCGTCCAACTCGGCGCGGCTGAACTTGTAGTGCGCGGTGATCAGCTCGGCAGACACGCCCTGGTTCACCAGACCCAGGGGGTAGCGCTCAGCCAGCGGCGCAGTCGGCTGGCCACCCTGGCCGTGCATGGTCATCGGCACCCGGCTCATGCTCTCGACCCCGCACGCAATCGCGATGTCGTAGGCGCCCGACATCACGCCCTGAGCGGCGAAATGCGCCGCTTGTTGGGAAGACCCGCACTGCCGGTCGATGGACGTGGCGGGCACCGACTCGGGAAGCCCGGCCGTCAGCGTCGCGGTGCGGGCGATGTTCTGCGCCTGGTCGCCGGTCTGGCCGACACAGCCGGCGATGACGTCGTCGATCGAGGCCGGGTCGATGCCGGTCCGCGCAACCAAGGCGCGGATCGTCTCGGCCAGCAGGACCGCCGGGTGCACGCCGGATAGCGCGCCACCCGGCTTTCCGCGGCCGGAGGCAGTCCGGACGATATCGACAATGACGGCGTCGGTCATGGCAGTCCCTTCCAGTGGTCTAAGTTCCAAACTTACGTCGCGTTCGTTCAGGGTGCCGGACCAACCGGCCGACGCCGGTGGTACCTGCCGGTGGTACTTGTGGGTACTACCCGACAGAAGCTGCTCTGCTGTCTCGTCGCAGCGGATGATCTTCGGGGATTTCGACGAGAACGATGCGCGTTGCGTCTGGGTCGCTTACCCACATCTCCACCAGGCCCCACGGCTCGCGCTTGGGCGGCCGCACGATCGGTACACCGAGAGCGGCGAGCCGCTGATGCTCGGCTGCGACATCGCGCACCTGCATCCACAGCGACAGGCTCGATGCAGCCGGTGTCCCGTCTGCTGGCTCACCCCTTGCGCCGGAAACCTCCAGGAAGCCGCCGCCGAGGAAGAACACGACTGCTGGGTCCGCCGGATCGCCGAACTCCCGATAGACAGCAAGCCCCAGCACGTCGCGATAGAAGCCTCGGCTGCGTCTCAGATCGACCGTGTGCAGCAAGGTCCGGCTGCTCAATACGTCCACGCACCCAGGATCGCACGCACCCCCGATGCCCCGATGCCCCGATGCCCCGATGCCCTGGCAGGATGTCAGCACCACGAGCGGTGAACCGCCATGGCATCGAGGCCTGATACCCCGGCAGGGAGCGGAACCGGCGAGGAAATCCTTGTGATCGGGTTGGTTTGCGACGCGGGACGCCCGGCACAAATCGGCCAGCGACTCATCCGCGAGCTGGCGCTCAGATCTTGATGCCGACACGGATTCCGGCGAAGAGGATGTCGATGTCTGTCATCTGGGGTCGCGGCGCGACAGGATTCACGCGGTTGAGGGTTAGTCGGCGGGACGAGGCGGCAGGTCGAACAGCGGGAACAGGGTCTCGGTTGAGAGGAAGAACGTGAACTCGCCGATCCTGCCGTCATTGACTTCCAGTACTTGGAGCGCCCAGGGCTGGTAACCACCGGCACCGTCGGGTTTGTACTGTCCGAAGGCAGGCGAGCCATTCGCCGCCACGGTCGGAATCAGGCGGGAGCCGCGACA
>JAVEEN010000072.1 GCA_030840445.1 Pseudonocardiales bacterium | reverse complement strand
TGGCAGGCCGAACTGGACTACGGCTTCGCTGCCATCGATCGGCAGTCCACCGGGAGCCTTGCGGCCTGCCTGGTCGAGCCGATTCTTTCTTCCGGCGGCATCATCGAGCCGCCTGTTGGATATCTTGCGGCGCTCAAGCAGCACTGCACCGAACGTGGCATGTTGCTGATCGTCGACGAGGCCCAAACCGGCCTCGGTCGCACCGGTGCCATGTACGCATTCGAGCGCGACGGGATCGTCCCGGACCTGCTGACCCTGTCCAAGACGCTCGGAGCCGGGTTGCCGGTGGCAGCTGTCGTAACCAGCGAGCAGATCGAGCGTCGTTGCCACGAACTCGGTTTCCTCTTCTTCACCACCCATGTGTCCGATCCGCTCGCCGCGGTTGTGGCGTCAACCGTCTTGCGGGTCATCGAGCGGGACGATCTGGTGGCCCGCGCCGACCAGCTGGGGAAGACGCTGCGTGAGCGGCTACTGGAGCTGCAGGCCCGGCACGAGGTGATCGGCGACGTCCGCGGGCGAGGCCTGATGCAGGGGATCGAGCTTGTCAAGGATCGCGCGACGAAGGAGCCGGCTGATGACCTGGGCCAGCAGGTGACCGCTGCCTGCCTGCGACGCGGTTTACACATGAATATCGTGCAGCTGCCAGGCATGGGAGGCGTGTTCCGTATCGCACCGCCGCTCACCGTGAGCGATACCGAGCTGGAATCGGGATTGAGCATTCTCGACTCGGCCTTGACCGAGACAGCGGGTTGAAGGTGTTTCCCGATTACCTTACGTAGCTGACACGGTGAAATACACTCACTCTCAGTAGTCAACGTCCGCCACGAGCAAACCCTGTGGGTTTCTCGTTGTTGCTCTACCGGGAGTTGTGAGCGCGCTGTGAGTGCCCTGAGGTTGGTTGTCGTGACATCCGAGGAGTCTGGCTACTGCGTGCTGGCCGCACTTGCCGATCTTCATCATCAGGTTCGATCGGTGAACTACGAGGTCAACGCTCTCTTCGGCGGCCCTTCGTTCGATGCGGTGTTGGTCGATGCTCGTGACCGTGCCTGTCAGAGCCGCGCGTACACCCAGTCCCTTCAGCTGATCGACCTGGCCGCTCCGGTCCTCGCTGTCTTCACGGCAGGCGGGCTGGTGACCCTATCCAAGGAATGGGCGATCTCGGACCTGCTGCTCGAGGATGCCGGGCCGGCTGAGGTGCAGGCACGCTTGCGAGTCGCGGTGCAACGACATCGCCGGGCCGGACTGAGCGGATCCGGCCAGGACGGCGCGCACTTGCTGCTCGACGAGAGCACCTCGACCTGCGTGGTAGCCGGCGAGAAGATCGACCTGACCTACATCCAGTTCCGGCTGTTGTCCGTGTTGGCCAGCCACCCCGATCGGACCTTCTCCCGCGACGGGCTGCGCACTCTGGTCTGGCAGCACAGCAGGCGGCCGCCCGCGGCACAGTCGCTCAGTATCGCGGTCCGCGGCCTACGGGCTGCGTTGGGGCGCCATGCCGCGCGCATTCGAACCGTACGGGGCGTCGGCTATATGTACAGTGCCGATCCCTCGCCGCGACGAGCCGAGTCGCAAACCCCGTCGGGCAAGCGCAGCGGTCCGGTGTCGGAGGAAGCGGCCGGCCCGGAATAGGAACGGAACACAGTCGTTCCGGAAGGAAAGCTGGTCGATGCACCGTGCTGACCTGCGACAGCGGCCCGAGCCGGATGGCTCGGGCCGCTGCCGTCTGGGCTGGGGAGAAATTGAACGGGGCAGGAATCAGGAAATCGGCTGGGCCGCCTTGACGAACTCGTCGGTGTAGGTCTTCGACAGGTCGATGCTCTTACCTTTCACGTTGGGGTTGAAGGCGGACAGCACGGACAGGCAGGTAGCGGGACCGTCGGCGGGCATGGTGCCGGTCGGATTGAAGATGCCCTTCTCGCTGTCCAGGGCCTTGGCGTAGGCGTCCTTACCGACACCCGAGTAGTAGTCCGGCGGCATCTGGTCGGCGATCTGGGCACCGGTGTGTCCCTGGATCCATTTCAGGGTGGCGACGTAGGCGTTGACCAGCTTCTGGACGACAACCTTGTGCGAGTCGACGTATTTGGTGGTCAGGTAGAGGGACGTGGCCGGGTAGGTTCCGCCCAGGGCCTTGCGCGAACCTTCCGCTGTCCTCATATCGAGCAGGATGAATCCGGTCCCGCCACTGAGGACCTGAGACACCGTCGGCTCGGTGGTCATTCCACAGGAGATGGCCTTTTGCTTGAGCGCGGCTATGAAGGTGGTACCCGCGCCGACCCCGCGTCGATGCGTGCTGGCCGGGTCGACGTTGTTCTTGGTGGCCAGGTACTGGGTCAGGAAGTCGGTCGACGAGCCGGTGTCGGTGATGCCGAGCGAGAGTCCCTTCCAATCCGCCGGCGAGTTGATCTTGCCCTTCAAGTCGGTGCGGCAGACCTCGACCTCACCGGGAATCTGCAACATCGAAACCACTGACTCTGAAGACTTGCCCTGTCCCTGAAGGGCAATATTGTGGTCGTAGAAGCCGCCAACGCCGTCCACCTGGCCGGCCAACATGTTCTGGGTGGCGTCGCCGCCGGCCGGCTCGTTCTCGAGTTTGACGTTGACGCCGGCCTTGGCGTAGTACCCCAGCGATTGCGCCAGCATGTACGGCAGGTAGATCTGCTTGCTGAGGCCGCCGACCATGATCGTCACCGATGGGGATCCGGCGGACGCCTTCGCGGTCGATCCACTGGAGCCGGTCGTGGCCTTGTTGGCACAACCGCTCAAGGCCAGTACGGCCGCTGCCGTGACTGCTGTCGCCGTGCACAGGTGCTTGCTGAACGAGCGTTTTTGGCGCATGTACTTCTCCTAGGATGGGCGGGACGGTGGATGCGTGACGTGGATCAGAAGACGGTCAGGTCGGCGCTCTGCTGTGGCGGCCGCCAGCGCAGAACCCGGTTTTCCAGCAGGGTGATAAGGGTCTCGGCGACCAGTGCGATGAGCGCGACCAGCACCATGCCCGCCAGCACGCCGTTGATGTCGGTGTTGTTCTGGGAGTTCTTGATCAGCAGACCTAGCCCCTGGTCGGCACCGAGTAGCTCGCCGACCAACGCGCCGATCAGGGCGAAGCCGAAGCTGATGTGCAGGCTGGCCATGATCCAGGTGAAGGCCGATGGCAGGACGACCTGCCGGGTGGTCTGCCAGCGCGATGCGCCCAGGATCCGGGCGTTCGACAAGAGGTTGCGATCGACTTCCCGGGTCCCCTGGAATGCGTTGAAGAAGACCCCGAAGAACACCAGCACGACGGCCAGGATGACCTTGGACTTGATGCCGTATCCGAACGCCAGGGTGAAGAATGACCCGAGCACGATACGGGGAATCGAGTTCGCCACCTTGATGAACGGTGCGAACAGATCGGACAGGAACTGGTTGCGGCCCAGCGCGATGCCGAACACCACACCGAGGACGACTCCGATCAGGAATCCGTAGAGCGCCTCCTGCAGCGTGACCAGGATCTGGCTGGCCAGCGAGCCCTGCGAGGTGCCGTTGAGGATCCACGTTTTCAACTGCGAATAGGCGCCGTCCGGTGAACCCCAGAAGAACGAGTCGATCCACTTGGCGTTCACGCCGACTTGCCAGCCGCCGATCAGCACGGCCATCAGGGTCAGGCGAGCAAGATAGATCCCCCCGCGGCGACGCCACCTCGCCGACACCCGGCGGCGTGCGGGGCTTGGTTGATCAGCCGGCACGGAGGTGGCTGTGGACTGGAAGGACGTGGTCATCAGGCCACCTGCGCATTCGGGCTGCTCGCGGGGCGATCGGGTGTCTGGGCGGTGCTCCGTGCGGTGGTTCGGGCGTAGGCCGTCTCGACCTCGGACCGGAGGGCCTCCCAGATTTCTGAATAGAGGCCCACGAACTCGTCGGTGAACCTGATCTCCTGGGCGTTGCGGGGTCGCGGCAGATTCACGGTGAAGGTGGCCTTGACCCGCCCGGGCCCGGCGGTGAGCACCACGACCTTGTCGGCGAGGGCGATCGCTTCCTCGAGGTCGTGCGTGACGAAGACGACGGCCGGCCGGGTCAGCTCCCACAAACTCAGGAGTTCATCGGACATGATCGACCTGGTCTGGACGTCGAGTGCCGAGAATGGTTCATCCATCAGCAGGACTTCGGGCTCGTTGATCAGGCTCTGGGCCAAGGCCACTCGCTTACGCATTCCCCCGGAGAGTTGGTGTGGGTAACGGTCCTCGAATCCGGCCAGTCCGACCCGGCGCAGCCAGTCACGGGCGAGAGTGTTCGCCGCGGCCTTGCCCTGGCCTCGAAAGCGTGGACCGGCGGCGACGTTGTCGAGCACGCTCTTCCACGGAAACACCGCGTCGTTCTGAAATACGAAACCCACGCCGGCAGTGATGCCGGCGACCGGCCTGCCGTCTACCAGGGCCGTGCCGGAGGTCGGCCGCTCGAGTCCGGACACCAGGGTCAGGGTGGTGGACTTACCGCAACCGGTCGGACCGACGACCGCACAGAACTCACCAGGTGCGACCGTCAGGTCGAGGTCCTGCAGTGCGGTGTAGATCCCTCCGTTCGGAGTGGCGAACTTCTTGGTGACGCCGTTGAGCTCGATGGCGGGACGGGACGGTGGTATTGACATCCTGGCGGCCTGACTCCCTGTCGGTTCAGCCCTGCGGCTGATCGGTTCGGTGAGGCAGAACAGTGCAGCAGAAGTCAGGCCGGTAACACTCTTGCGCTCGTTGTACGGCAATCCCGCGTTAGTCGTGATTGGCGAATGAAATGCGTGCGGCGGCTGCATTACCGCGGGTTTTGTGCATATAGTGCAGGCGACCTATGCAGGAAAGCCGCGACCGTGTTCTCATGACCGCCTCAGGCTGTCGAGGTTGGGAGGCGATTGTCGGATGTGGCGGCTCCGGACGCTCGCGTCACAGATATTGCTGGGCGTTCTCGGTATCCTGCTGGCGACCGTCATTATCGGTGGATTGCTTGACATACACCTCACTCGACGCTCGCTGGACCAGCAGTACGAGGAACGCGCCAGGGTTGCCGCGGTGGTCGTGGCCGACATTCCCGAAGTCGAGTCCGCGGTCGTCGCCGGCGACCCTCGCCGGATACTGCCCGGCTTGGCCGCCCACATCGCTACCACCAGCGGCGCCACCTATGTGGTCGTGACCAATCGGGACGGCGTGCGGTTCAGCCACCCCAATTCGCGCCTGATCGGGCGCCGGCTCGAGGAACCGCTCGCGGTGCTCGACGGCCAGGATCATGTCGGCATCGACCATGGCAGCTTGGGTCGGTCGGCGAACGGCAAGGCGCCCATCTTCGATGCGGCCGGAAAGGTCGTCGGCCAGGTATCGGTGGGCATCCTGGAGACCGAGGTGGCCAGCCAGGTGGCTGAGCAGGCCAAGGCCATCATGCTCTATTCGGCCATCGCACTTGCCCTGGGCGCCGCGGTGTCATTGTTGATGGCGCGGGCCGTCAAGCGGGTGACCTTCGGTCTGGAATTACGCGAGATCGCCTCGCTGCTGCAGGAGCGTGAAGCGATGTTGCACGGGATTCGCGAGGGTGTGATCGGCGCGGATTCCCGGGGCCGCGTCACCCTGGTCAACAACGAAGCCCGGCGCCTGCTGGGAATTACCAATAACGCCACCGGAAAGCTGCTCACCGAATCCATCGAGCCGGGCCGCCTGCGGGACGTGCTCACCGGCTCGTCCCCCGGTACCGATCAGACGGTCATTACTTCAGACGCGCTATTGGTCGTCAACCGGCGCCCGGTCGTGATCGGCGGTCGGGACGTCGGCAGCGTGGTGACGCTTCGGGATCGAACCGAGTTGGAGGCGCTGGTTCGCCGGATGAACGCGGTCACGGGTCTGGCCAATGCACTGAGAGCGCAGGAACACGAATTCACCAATCGGCTGCACGTGATCGCGGGATTGCTGGACCTGGGAGAAGCTGACGAAGCGAGGCAATACCTGGATCTGATCATCGAGGACCACCTGGTCTCGGCCGAGGACCTCCGGTCGCGGATCTCGCCGCCGGTGGTGGCGGCATTGCTGCTGGCCAAGCTTGCGGTAGCCACGGAGCGCGGTATCCAGCTCCAGATCAGCGAGGATGCCCACCTGGACGCGCCGGACGCTGACCCACTGACCCTCATGACGGTGATCGCCAACCTGGTGGACAACGCCATGGATGCCGTGGCCGCCCAGCCAGAGCCGCGAGAAGTGCTGGTGTCGTTGTCCGATGACGAGGAATTGCGGATCAGGGTCTCGGACAACGGCCCGGGGGTGCCGGCCGAGTCGGTGGCGGACATCTTCACCGATGGCTACTCGACCAAACCGCCGCGCGGGGATCTGCGCCGGGGCATCGGGCTGGCCCTGGTGCAACGACTGGTTCACCGCGCCGGTGGATCGATCACCGTGGGCGCGCCCCCGGGGGGCTGTTTCGAAGTGGTCCTCCCGCTGGCCGGGGCCCGGGAAGTGACAGCAGCGCCGCTGATCGGTGCCACCGCCGGCAGGCCGGCCTCGTGATCAAGACATTGGTCATTGACGACGACTTCCGGGTTGCGCGCATCCATGCCGCGAGCGTGGAACGGATCGACGGTTTCGTCTGCACTGGTCAGGCTCATACGGCCGCGGAGGCCCGCGAGTTGATCGAGCGGGATGAGCCCGATCTGTTGATCCTGGACATCTATCTGCCCGACGAGGACGGCTTGAGCCTGCTGCGATCATTGGCCGCTCGCTCCCAACCTCCGCCGGACTGCATCTTTATCACCGCGGCGCGTGATCTGGCTTCGGTCCGTGCCGCGATCGGTCTTGGTGCCATCTACTACCTGGTCAAGCCGTTCGGGTTCCAACAACTGCGTGAGCAGCTCGAGTCCTATCGGCGGTGGCGTTCCCAGGTATCGGCCGTCGGGTCGATCGATGAAGCAGACCAGGCGACCGTGGATGCGCTGTACAACCTGCGCCGCGCACCGGCCGCGGACCGCTCCGGGCGCACCCGGTTACCTCCGACCATGGCCAAGATTCTCGACGTGGTCACGGCATCGACCGAGCCCTGCGCCGCGTCGGTCATCGCTGCGGAACTCGGGATCAGCCGGCCCACGGCGCAGCGCTACCTCACCGAGCTGGAGCGACGGGGTCTGCTCGAACTCGAACTCGAATACGGCGCTACCGGCCGTCCGATCCACCGTTACGCGCGCCCCGTCCCGGGGGACCTCCACTAGCCCAGGGCGGCGTCTGGGCGGCATTGGACCTGAGGGCGGGTACCGGGTCGCTGCCGGGAACTAGCTGCCCCGGTCCGAGCGTTGGAACTTGTGTAACGCGGCGTACCGGCATCGGCTGGGCGCCACAGAATGAGAGAGGTGGCAACAGTGGCCAGCAACCCTGTACTGCGGGGTTTCGAGAAGACCGGACGGCCGGGCGTCAACAGCCAGGCCGGAGCACCAGGACGGGTGGTCCCCCCGCCACCGTCACCGGATCAGCTCAACCAGTGGTACGCCCAACCGGCGTACGGCCAGCAGCTCGGCCAGCCCGGCTACCCGCCGCAGGCTCCGCCAGCCGCACCTTCCCGGTATCTCACCCTCGATGACGTCATCACCCGTTGCGTCCTGCTGATCTCGACGGTCCTCGTGGCGGCCGGCGTCGCCTGGTTCGTGCTGCCGAACTCCGTTGCCGGGCCCGTCGCCCTGCTCGGTGTGTTCGGTGCACTCGGCCTCGGCCTCTACATGGGATTCACCGGTAGGGCCAACGCGGTCACCACAACCATCTACGCCGCTCTCGAGGGCTTGGCGCTCGGGGCCATCAGCGAGGTCTTCAACAACCGATTCAACGGAATCGTCATCCAGGCGGTGACCGGCACCATCATGGTCGCCGGTGGCGTCCTGGTGGTCTACAAGACCGGAGCCGTCCGGGTAACGCCGAAATTCACGAAGATCGTTTTCGCCGCGACGCTCGGCGCCGTAGGTCTGATGCTGGTGAACGTCATTGCCGGCATCTTCACGCCGGGTGGCCTGGGCATCCGCCAGGCTGGTGCGCTCGGCGTCGGGTTCAGCCTGCTGTGCATCGTGATCGCCGCCGCGAACCTCATCGTGGACTTCGACATGGTCGAACAGTCCGTGCGGCGCGGGGTGGACGAGAAGTTCGGGTGGTATCTGTCCTGGGGCATCCTGGTCACGCTGGTCTGGCTGTACCTGGAGATCTTGCGACTGCTGAGCTACTTCGCCGGCGGCAACCGCAACTGATCGACGGGCCGTTCCTGACCCGTCCCGCGTGGACGGGTCAGGAAAGCCGTTCCAGGATGAGGGCCATGCCCTGGCCACCACCGACGCACATGGTCTCCAGACCGAACTGCTTGTCGTGGGTCCGCAGCGAGTTGATCAGCGTGGTGGTGATACGGGCGCCGGTCATGCCGAACGGGTGCCCGACCGCGATGGCGCCGCCGTTGACGTTCAGCCGGTCGATATCCACGCCGAGTTCCTGGTAGGACGGGATGACCTGCGCGGCGAACGCCTCATTGATCTCCACCAGATCGATGTCCGAGATAGACATGCCGGCGCGCCGGAGAGCCTGCTTTGACGCCTCGACCGGGCCCAGTCCCATGATTTCGGGGGACAACCCCGTGACGCCGGTCGACACGACCCGCGCCAGCGGGGTGAGGCCCAGCTCTGCGGCCTTGGTGTCGCTCATGATGACCAGCGCCGCCGCGCCGTCGTTGAGCGGGCAACAGTTGGCGGCGGTAACTCGGCCATCCGGGCGGAACACCGGTTTGAGCCCCGACACAGCCTCGTAGGTGACGCCGCGCCTGGGCCCGTCGTCGGCCGATACAACCGTGCCGTCGGGCGTCGTCACCGGCGTGATCTCGTTGGACCAGAAGCCGTCGGCGATGGCTTTCTCGGCCAGATTCTGCGAGCGGACGCCGAAATGGTCCATCTCCTCGCGCGTTACACCCTTGAGCCGCGCAAGGTTCTCCGCCGTCTGCCCCATCGCGATGTAGGCGTCCGGCAAGAGGCCGTCCTGACGCGGGTCGTGCCAGTCCGAGGCCCCTTCGGCGGCCACCTTGGCGGTACGGGCCTTGGCTTCGTCGAAGATCGGGTTCTGGGTGTCCGGCAGGCCGTCTGACGAGCCCTTGACGAATCTCGATACCGTCTCCACGCCTGCCGAGATGAAGACATCTCCCTCGCCCGCCTTAATCGCGTGCATGGCCATTCGGGTGGTCTGCAGAGACGAGGAGCAGTAGCGGGTGACCGTGGTCGCCGGCAGGAAATCGTAGCCGAGCTGGACGGCCACGATCCGGCCCATGTTGTAGCCCTGCTCGCCGCCGGGCAGGCCGCAACCCAGCATCAGGTCGTCGATATCACGCGCGTCGAGTTCGGGCACCTTGGCCAAGGCAGCAGCGATGATCTGGGCCGTTAGATCGCCCGGTCGGAGTCCGGCCAGCGAGCCCTTACCGGCCCGGCCGATGGGTGAGCGGGCGGTGGCGACAATGACGGCTTCGGGCATCGGTCGGCTCCTTGCGGTGAGGCGGGACGGGCGCCGCTTCTGCGGCTATCCGGTTGCTACTGGCTGGTAGCACTGTCCGTGCGCCCGATCGTTGCAGGTTCGGTCTGCTGCTCTGCCTCGGAAGTGGGCGGGATCACCCCTGCGGTACGCCGTCGGATCAGCCGAGCCCACGGGCCGCGGCGGCCGGTGCTCTCGCCGTGCACCGACGCTGCCGCGACCTCGGTTCCGGGGCGGCTGGCGGCCCGGGCGGCGGCCTGAGCCACCGGCCGGGCGCGGGTCGAGGTGAACGGACCGGCCGGCAGCGACTCGGTAGTCAGGCCGAGAGCCGCGGCCGCGGACGGCAGCAGAACCTCGGCCGCGCGGGCGTAACCAGCAGCCGAGGGATGGAACTGGTCCTCGGAGAAGAACTCCCGCTGGGTCGCGAATTCGGGTCCGAGGATGTCGCCGAGGCTGACGGCCCGTCCGCCAGCCGCGACCACCGCCACCGCCTGAGCTGCGGCCAGGGTGCGGGAGAACCGCCGAGCCAGCCAGCGCAACGGCTGGGCAATCGGCCGGATCGTCCCAAGGTCCGGGCAAGTGCCTACGACGACCTCCACCTCTGCGTCCCGTAGGGCGTCCAGGGCCGCGGTGAGGTGTCGCACCGATTCGGCCGGCTTGACCCGGTGGGTGACATCGTTCGCACCGATCATGATGACGGCAAGGTCCGGTTTGTCCGGCACCACGCGTCGGACCTGGTCCAGCAGTGCCGCCGACTCGGCGCCGACCACCGCCACGTTGATCAGCCGCACCGGTCGACGCGACAGCGCGGACAGGCCTACCGCAATCCGGGCGGCCGGGGTGTCGGCGTCGGTGTGGGTGCCGTATCCCGCGGCGGAGGAGTCACCGAGCATGGCGAGCACGAGCTCCGGCGACTTGGACCTGACGCCGGGTGCGCTCCAGATTCCGTCCGCACTCGGCGGATCGGTCTCAGCCGGCTGGATGCGTCGGCGAGCCAGCTTCGACTCGCCATAGATGATGCCGACCGCGGCCGCACCGAGCGCACCGATGCTCCCGCCGCCAAAGGCCGCCGCGGTCACCACCCGGCGGGCGCGTGAGGCCCGGCTCATTTCTGGCTCCTGTCCTCGCTAGCTGACCTATCGTGTCGGCCCCGAAGTTGCAGTGGGACGTGGGCGGGGTGATCAAGTTCGTACGTCGAGGTTAGCCTTTGCCGCATGCGCTACTACACCTCCCTGGTGGATCTGATCGGCAACACCCCGCTGGTCCAGCTCCGCAGCGTGACGAATCACCTCGATCCGGCGAACGCACCGACCGTGCTCGCCAAGGTCGAATACTTCAATCCGGGCGGCTCGGTGAAGGATCGCATCGCCGTGCGGATGATCGATGCTGCCGAGGCTTCGGGTGAACTCAAACCCGGCGGCACCATCGTCGAACCGACCTCGGGAAACACCGGGGTCGGGCTCGCGATCGTGGCCCAACAGCGTGGCTACCACTGCGTCTTCGTACTGCCGGACAAGGTGGCGGCTGACAAGATCAATACCCTCAAGGCATTCGGGGCCGAGGTCCACGTCTGCCCGACCGCCGTGGCACCGGAAGATCCGCGCTCGTACTACCAGGTCTCGGATCGGTTGACCCGGGAGATCCCGGGCGCATGGAAGCCCAATCAATACGCCAACCCGAACAACCCGCGCTCACACTACGAGACGACCGGGCCGGAGATCTGGGAGCAGACCGACGGCCGGGTCACTCATTTCGTGGCCGGTGTCGGTACCGGCGGCACTATTTCCGGTGCCGGGCTGTTCCTCAAGGAGGCTTCGGCCGGTCGCGCAGACGGCGGTGTCCGGGTTATCGGCGCCGACCCTGAAGGTTCGGTGTACTCCGGTGGCACCGGGCGCCCCTACCTGGTCGAGGGGGTGGGCGAGGACTTCTGGCCGGACGCCTTCGATCGCACGATCACCGACGACATCATCGCGATCTCCGATCGGGAATCCTTCGAGATCACTCGCCGGCTGGCCCGCGAGGAGGGGCTGCTGGTCGGTGGTTCCTGTGGGATGGCCGTTGCCGCTGCGCTGAAGGTCGCCGAGCAGGCCTCCAAGGACGACGTCATCGTGGTGCTGCTGCCCGACGGGGGTCGCGGGTACTTGGCCAAGATCTTCTCCGACACCTGGATGAGTGACTACGGCTTCATCGAGGCGTCTGGTGAGGACACCATCGGCGACGTGTTGACCGCCAAGAGCGGGCAGACCCCGGCATTGGTACACGCCCATCCGAACGAGACGGTGCGCGAGGCGATCGACATCCTGCGTGAGTATTCGGTCTCGCAAATGCCGGTGGTGAAGGCGGAACCTCCCATTACTGCGGGCGAGGTCGTCGGTTCGGTATCGGAGAAGGCATTGCTGGACGCCTTGTTCGCCGGTACGGCTACGCTCGCCGATCCGCTCGAGAAGCATATGTCGGCGGCGCTGCCGATCATCGGGTCCGGCGAGCCGGTCCGGGCGGCGGTGGCCGCGCTCGGCGCGGCCGACGCCCTGTTGGTGCACGTAGACGGCAAGCCCACCGGGGTGCTGACCCGCCAGGACCTGCTGGGTCACCTCACCGGCTGATCGGTGTTCCGCGCTTGAGCGGGCCATCCCACGCTTGCGTGGGTCCGTGCGAACGGGCTGATTGGACAACGCCCCATGCTGGCCATCCTGGGCCGTGACTAGCGTCTTGGGCCGGCCAGCATGAGGCGTCTGGGAGGAAAATCCCGGTGCGTGGGTGACCCCCGGCGCCTCGGGCCGCTCCGGCGGGGCACGCGCTGAACTGCGATCGCGGTGCCCCGCCGGAGCTGAGGAGGGGTGTCACAACGAAGACTCTGGGCCCGGTGCCCAAGTACTCCCTTGGATCAACCCATGAGTGAGCGAAGAGAAGCAGCGAAGTACCGTTGACCCCATGAGTGAGCATCGCAGCGAGCGCCAGCGAGTGAGGAGCGGAGCGAGTACAGCGATGAGCGCTTGCGCGAAGAGCCGGGTCAGCTCATGAGTGAGCATCGCAGCGAGCGCCAGCGAGTGAGGAGCGGAGCGAGTACAGCGATGAGCGCTTGCGCGAAGAGCCGGGTCAGCTCATGAGTGAGCCCGGACAGGATCTGAGTCAGGCCCATGCCGGCAGCGGATTCAACACCCGAGCCATTCATGCCGGACAGGAACCTGACTCGCTGACCGGGGCGGTGGCCGTTCCCATCTATCAGACGTCGACCTACAAGCAGGACGGCGTCGGCGGGTTGCGTTCCGGCTACGAGTACTCCCGTAGCGCGAACCCCACGCGGACTGCGCTGGAGGAGTGCCTGGCCGCTCTGGAGAGTGGCGCACGGGGCCTGGCATTCGCCTCCGGTCTCGCCGCGGAGGACACCGTGCTCCGCACCCTGTGCAAGCCCGGCGATCACGTCCTGCTCCCCGACGACGCCTACGGCGGCACCTTCCGCCTTATCGCCCGGGTACTCAGCCGCTGGGGCGTCGACCACACGGCAGTGGCCATGCACGATCCGGCCGCAGTCGCTGCTGCCGTTACGCCGAATACCACGGTGGTCTGGGTCGAGACGCCGACGAATCCACTGCTGAATATTGCCGATATCGCCGCGCTGGCCGAGATTTCCAAGAAATGCGGCGCCGCCCTCGTGGTCGACAACACCTTCGCATCACCCTATCTCCAGCAACCACTGGCGCTGGGCGCTGATGTGGTGCTGCACTCGACGACGAAATACTTGGGTGGGCATTCCGACGTGGTCGGCGGCGCGGTGGTCACCTCGACCGCTGCCCTTGGTGACGAAATCGCCTTTCACCAGAACGCGATGGGAGCGATCAGCGGTCCGTTCGACGCATGGCTGGTCCTGCGTGGGATTAAGACGCTTGGGGTACGGATGGATCGGCATTGTGAGAATGCCGAACAGGTCGTCCAGTTTTTGACCGGTCATCCGGCTGTTGCAAGCGTGCTGTACCCGGGGCTGTCCGAGCACCCGAATCATGAGGTCGCTGCCCGGCAGATGGCCAGGTTCGGTGGCATGGTGTCATTCCGGATGCGCGGTGGCGAGGAGGCTGCACTGAAGGTTTGTGAGCTGGCCCAGATCTTCACGCTCGGCGAGTCCCTCGGCGGCGTCGAGTCACTGATCGAGCACCCGGGGCGCATGACGCATATGAGCGTGGCTGGATCTCCGCTCGAAGTGCCGTCCGATCTGATCCGGCTCAGCGTGGGCATCGAGAACGTCGAAGACCTACTGGCTGATCTCACGGCAGCCCTTGCCTGAGGCGCTCCCGTCACCCTTGCGTTTTTTAACCGGAACCTGATGTTCACGTAGTGCTGGTCTTATGGCCTGGTGGGGAATTTACCGATGAGCGATGGTCTGCATGCCGAGATCGCCGCGGAGGCGCGGCGCCGAGCGGAGAGGCTGCTCGGGATGGGATTCGCCGCCGCCGCAGCCGAACTCGAGTCAGCAGCGATCCGGCTGGAGGGCCCGGTCTCGCCAGGCCGCGCACCGGATCGCGTGCAGTTCGACGCCGACGATCTCGACTTTGCCCTTGGCCGCAACGAGCTCGACGATCAGGCCGATATCGAGGCGGCGAGCTGAGCCGAGTCGGTCATACTGCAGGCAAGAGGTTTCCGACCACGGGCCTGCTCGGGGGCAAGACCGCCACGGGTCTGTTCGTCCCGCCCGAGATCGAGATCGACATCGAGCAGAGGGTGGTCGAAGTGCCGGATGACTTCGCGCGGGCCCTGGACGCGACGCCGCCGGCCCGAGTGAAGTTCGACGCGATGTACTACAGCCACAAGCTGGCCCATGTGCTGGCGATCGAAGCGACCAAGGCGGCGGAGACCAGGCAACGGCGGATTGCCAAGGCGATCAGTACGCTCACCGAGAGCTGACGTACCGTCACTCCAGCGAACTCGGATCGGCAGGCACGTCCACCGCGTTCTCGAGCAGCGCCTGCAGCCCGACGATGTCCAGCGCCCGCTCGTTTGTCGCGGCCAGCACGACCGGACTGGGCAAACCGGCTTCGTAGGCCTGCAGCCACCGGGACGCGACGACGCACCAGCGGTCGCCCGGCTGCAATCCGGGAAAACCGTATTCGGGCCGTGGCGTGCTCAGATCGTTGCCGATGTACTCCTGGTAGGAAAGGAATTCCGACGTCACGACCGCGCAGACCGTATGGCTGCCCAGATCCTCGGGTCCGCTCGAGCAACAACCGTCCCGGAAGAAGCCGGTGACCGGGTCTGTGCCGCACTCCTCGAGGCGTCCCCCGAGCACATTCAGTTCGGTACGGCGTTCGGTCACGCGCTCAGTCTGGCACTATTCAGCTCGCGCTGTGACCGTTGCGCGCAGTCGAGCAGACCCGCTCGTCACCCCGGTCCACGGACCCGCGAGATCGAGGACGGCGATACCCGAGGTGCTGAGCTCCACCTCCGAACCGGACAGCGTGGACGCGAGCCTGCTCAACTCGGGATTATGGCCGACGAAGAGCACCGTAGGAGCTTCGGCGGGAAGGTCTTCGATCAGCTGAAGCAATTCCTCGACGGGTTCGGCATAAAGTCGGTCGTCCTCGCGGACCTCCGGGGTGTAACCCAACTCCGCCTGAGCCAGCTCCCAGGTCTGGCGGACCCGGAGCGCCGGCGAGAGTACGACCAGGTCGAGGTGACCGGCGTTGTCGCGCAGCCAGCGTCCGGCGACCGTCGCGTCGCGACGGCCACGCGGCGCCAATGGTCGGTCGCGGTCCGCGGACCCGCCCGGCGCCGGGTGTTGAGCCGCCTTGGCGTGCCGGAGGAGGATCAGCGTGTGCTCGATCGGTTCGCCGGTCAAGAGCGCCTCAGGATCTTGTTGCCCAGCCATACCAACGGATCATACTTGCGGTCGGCCACCCTCTCCTTCATCGGGATCAGGGCATTGTCGGTGATCTTGATGTGCTCAGGACACACTTCGGTGCAGCATTTGGTGATGTTGCACATGCCCAGGCCGAATTCGTCCTGAGCCTGATCCTTGCGATCCAAGGTGTCGAGCGGGTGCATGTCCAGCTCGGCGATCCGCATCAGAAAACGCGGTCCCGCGAAGGATTGCTTGTTCTCCTCGTGGTCGCGAACCACGTGGCAGGTGTCCTGACACAGGAAGCATTCGATGCACTTGCGGAACTCCTGCGATCGCTGCACGTCGATCTGCTGCATCCGGTACTCGCCGGGTGCCAGGTCGGCGGGCGGTGCGAACGCCGGGACCTCTCGCGCCTTCTGGTAGTTGAAGGAAACGTCGGTGACCAGGTCTCGGATCACCGGGAAGGCTCGCATCGGAGTGACGGTGATCGTCTCGGCTTCGGTGAAGGTCGACATCCGGGTCATGCACAACAGTCGCGGGCGCCCGTTCACCTCGGCGCTGCAGGAGCCACATTTTCCCGCCTTGCAATTCCACCGCACGGCCAGATCCGAGGCCTGAGTCGCCTGCAGCCGGTGGATGATGTCCAGTACGACCTCACCCTCGTTGACCTCGACCGTGAAGTCCTGCAGATCACCGGCCTCGGCGTCCCCGCGCCATACCCGGAACTTCGCACTGTATGTCATGAGGAATCTCCGTCGGTGTCGGCGGCAGCAACCGGTAGCTCGGATGCGGTGAGGTACTTGGCGAGCTCTTCGCGGTCGAAGAGGTCCAGCAGGTCTGGCCGAATACTGGGAATTGGTTGTTCGACGACATTGATCGCCTCGAGACCGGCCGGGCCGAAGACGGCCGAACAGATCAGGTTCCGCTGGCGCCACTGTGCACTCATCGCGGGAAAGTCGTCCCGGGTGTGGCCACCGCGACTCTCCTCCCGGAGCAGAGCGGCCCGGGCCACGCATTCGCTGACCGCGACCATGTTCTGCAGATCGAGAGCCAGGTGCCAACCCGGATTGAACTGCCGGTGGCCCTCGACGCTGACCTTGCGTGCCCTGGCTTTGAGATCGGCCAGGGTGTCCAACGCTTGTTGTACCTCTGAGGCATTGCGGATGATGCCGACCAGATCGTTCATAGTCTGCTGCAATTCCTGATGCAGGGTGTACGGATTCTCCCCGCCTTCGATCTGGAAGGGTGCCAGCGCGGTTGCCGACGCCTCGGCAATGGCGGATTCGGACGCGACCGGATAGTTGTTGCCCAGGACGGCGACATACTCCGCGGCCCCGATTCCGGCACGCCGGCCGAACACCAGCAGGTCGGACAGCGAGTTGCCGCCCAGCCGGTTCGAACCGTGCATGCCGCCCGCGACCTCGCCCGCCGCGAACAGCCCGGGCACCCTGGCCGCGGCCGCGCTGTCCGGGTCGACTTCGACGCCGCCCATGACGTAATGGCAGGTCGGGCCTACCTCCATCGGCTCCGCGGTGATGTCGACGTCGGCGAGCTCCTTGAACTGGTGGTGCATCGAGGGCAGTCGCCGGATGATCTCTTCCTTGGGCAGCCGGGTCGACACATCGAGGAACACCCCGCCGTGCGGCGATCCGCGGCCGGCCTTGACCTCGGAGTTGATGGCTCGTGCCACCTCGTCGCGGGGCAGCAGGTCCGGCGTGCGCTTGTTGTTCTCGGGATCTTTGTACCAGCGGTCGGCTTCATCCTCATTGTCGGCGTACTGCTTGCGAAAGACATCGGGCACATAGTCGAACATGAATCGCTTGCCGTCGGAGTTGCGCAGCACGCCGCCGTCACCGCGAACGGACTCGGTGACCAGAATGCCCTTGACCGAGGGCGGCCAGACCATGCCGGTCGGATGGAACTGGACGAACTCCATGTTCAGCAGGGTGGATCCGGCGCGCAGGGCCAGCGCATGGCCATCGCCGGTGTACTCCCAGGAGTTCGACGTGACCTTGAACGACTTGCCGATTCCACCGGTCGCCAGCACCACGGCCGGCGCCCGGAACACCACGAAGCGGCCGGATTCCCGCCAGTACCCGAAGGCCCCGGCGACAGCCCCGGAGGCGTCGTGCAGGAGTTCGGTGACGGTCAGCTCGGCGAACACCTTGAGCATGTCGTCGCTGGCTTCGTTCAGGCCGGCCTCCCGACCGTCGGCCTGCTGGAGGGAGACGATCTTCTGCTGGAGGGTACGGATGAGCTCCAGGCCGGTGCGGTCGCCGACGTGAGCAAGCCGCGGGTATTCATGGCCACCGAAGTTGCGCTGGCTGATCCGCCCGTCAGGGGTGCGGTCGAACAGCGCGCCGTACGTCTCGAGCTCCCATACCCGGTCCGGTGCCTCCTTGGCGTGCAACTCGGCCATCCGGGGGTTGTTGAGGAATTTGCCACCCCGCATGGTGTCGCGGAAATGGACCTGCCAATTGTCGTTCGAGTTGACGTTGCCCATCGAGGCCGCGATGCCACCCTCTGCCATCACGGTATGTGCTTTACCGAAAAGGGATTTGCAGATTATCGCGGTCCGCATGCCGGCTTCCCGCGCGGCGATCGCAGCCCGCAGCCCGGCTCCTCCGGCGCCGATGATCACGACGTCGTAGCGGTGCTCCTCGAAATCGGACATCAGGTGCAAGGCCTTCCGATGGGTGCCCCGGGTGAGCCGGGTGGACTGATGAGAAATGTTGCGGACAAGGTCGTCTCAGAAGAATCGCGGATCGTCGAAGCTGCCGTGCGCCAACAACAGGATGTAGAGGTCGCTGACCACCAACCACACCAACGACACCCAGGCCAGCTGCATGTGTCGAGCGTTGAGCTTGGAAACCTGGGTCCAGGCCCAATAGCGGGCCGGGTGCTTGGAGAAGTGCTTGAGCCGCCCACCGGTGATGTGCCGGCACGAATGGCAGGACAATGTGTAGGCCCAGATCAGCGCGGCGTTCACCAGCAGGATGACGGTGCCAAGACCCATGTGGCCCCAACGGCCGTGCTGATCGCGGAATCCCAGGATGGCGTCGTAGGTCAGGATCACCGAGAAGATCATCGCGACGTACCAGAAGTACCGGTGGATGTTCTGCAGGATCAGCGGGAACCTGGTCTCGCCGGTGTACGCGGCGTGCGGCTCCGCCACCGCACACGCGGGCGGTGAGAGCCAGAACGCGCGGTAGTAGGCCTTGCGGTAGTAGTAGCAGGTCAGCCGGAAGCCGAGCGGGAAGATCAGGATGATGATCGCCGGCGAGAGCGGAAACCAATGACCGATCGGGGTCCCGAAGTCCGACGAGTTGGGCACGCACTTGGTGCTCAGACAGGGCGAATAAAGCGGGGTGAGGTAGGGCTCGGCGTAATAGTCGGTGTTCACGAAGGCCCGGATGGTCGCGTAGATCGCGAACAGCCCCAGCACCGTGCCGGTGATCAGCTGTGGCACCCACCAGCGATCGGTTCGCAGTGTCCGGGCCGGAATCCGAGGGCGGCCCGGCGCCAGCACGCCACGGCCGGTGGGTTCGGGTGTCTGGGAAACCTCAGCCGATGAGGTGACGGGACCACTCATCGGGCGGAGCCACCGGATCCGCCATGAAACCCGCCCAGACCTTCGTCGTCGGCGTCCTCAGCCCACATCGACGGGTCGTACGGCTCGTCGGTCAGCTGATGGATCTGGCCCGACAGTTCAACACTGGCGGAGACAGCTGGCAGCCGCTGGACGTCGCTCACATCGAGCTCCAGCCGCTCCAGGTCGTTACGAAGTCGAGCCACGGTCGGCACCTGCCCATAAGTGCTCTGCAACGACTGGACGGCTCCGCGCAACTCGTCCACGACGTGGTTCAGGGTCCTGAGTTCAACCGACATGGCCATGATCGCATCCTTCGCTCGACGGGCGTGTCCATCCGTGAGTATGTCCAAGATCACACGATTAGCCAAGCGACGCGGCCTGGCCGGACGGCGGTCGAAGTGACCCCGACGCGTGGCTGAGTGGCGGCCTGGAAGCTCACCAGGTCGTGACCCGCCGGGCGCGCGTCCGAGGCCGGCCGTCGGGGATTACGGTGGACGGCTATGGGCTCAGAATCCCTTCGGTCAGAGGGCTGCGATGCAACCCTCGTGTGGGGGCCGGACTACCTGCACTACAACTTCGGTGAGCACCCGATGGCGCCGATCCGGCTCGACCTCACGGTGTCGTTGTCTCGCAGTCTCGGTGTGTTGGACCATCTCGCGGTCATCGAACCGGTGACTGCGACGGAATCGGAGTTGCTGAGCGTGCACTCGCCGGACTACCTCGACGCGGTGCGCCGGGCCAGCACGGACCCCTCCTACCTCGGGCACGGCCTGGGCAGCGACGACAACCCGGTGTTCCCGGGCATGTTCGATGCGGCGGCGCTGATCGCGGGCGGTTCCAGGCTTGCCGCTATGCAGGTCTGGAACGGACACACCCGGCACGCTGTGAACATCGCCGGCGGCCTGCATCACGCGATGCGGGACTCGGCCGCCGGGTTCTGCGTCATCAACGATGTGGTGGTGGCAATCCGCGCGCTGCTCGAGGCCGGCGCCCAGCGGGTGGCCTACGTCGATATCGACGTGCACCACGGTGATGGCGTGCAGGCCGCTTTCTACGACGATCCCAGGGTGCTGACCATCTCGATGCACCAGGATCCACGCACGCTGTACCCGGGCACCGGATTGGCCGGCGAGACCGGTCGGGGAACGGCCGAGGGGACCTCGGTCAACCTGGCCCTGCCGCCGGCCACGTCCGACGACGGCTGGCTCCGGGCCTTCAATGCGGTGGTGCCGGGAGCCGTGACGGCCTTCAAACCGGACATCCTCGTTACCCAGTGCGGTTGCGACACTCATCACGAGGATCCGCTGGCCGACCTCTCGCTGACCGTTGACGGGCAGCGGGCAGCCTATGCCGCGCTCCACCAACTCGCTCACCAGGTTGCCGACGGTAAGTGGCTGGCCCTGGGTGGAGGTGGCTACGGCGTCCTGCGCTGCGTGCCGCGCACCTGGACCCATCTCATCGCCGAGGTCTCCGGGCGGCGGCTGGATCCTTCGATCGAGATTCCCTATAGTTGGAAGCAGAACTTGCGTGAGCGGGGCGTCACCGCCAAGCTGCCGGAGCTGATGGGGGAGGGGCGGCAACCCCAGCCGCAGCAGTGGCTGCCGGGCGGCGAGTCCTGGCTCGACCGGTCGATCTGGGCCACTCGGGATGCTAGTTTCCCACTGCTGGGCCTGGACCCGAGCGATCCGCGGGACTGAGCCGGATGGCCGACACCGACGCTGCCCGACCTGACCTGAGCCTCAGTTTCAATTACCCGCCGCACTGGGAAGCCGATGTCGTAGTAGCTGACGGCGGTACCGTCCACCTGCGGCCGATCACGCCGGACGATGCCGATGCCATTGTCGCCTTTCACGCCAACCTCTCGGCGCGTACCCGGTATCTGCGCTACTTCTCGGCCTATCCCACGATTCCTCCCCGGGATCTGATCCGGTTCAGCCGGGTCAATCACCGCGACCGTGTCGCGCTTGCAGCCTGGTTGGGCAGTGAGATCATCGCGATCGGCCGTTTCGAGGGGCTGTCCGTCAACGCGGTACCCAGCGCCACCGCCGAGGTGGCCTTCGTGGTCGCGGATGCTCATCAAGGCCGGGGTATTGGCTCGGTGCTGCTGGAACATCTGGCCGAGGCGGCCCGCGAGGTCGGCATCAAGCGGTTCGAGGCACTGGTGCTGGCCGAGAACGCCCAGATGATGCGGGTTTTCCTGGACGCCGGTTTCCAACCGTCCCGCCACTTCGACGGCAGCGAGGTGAAGCTGGAGTTCGACATCGCCTCGACCGCGCTGACCGAGAAGGTGATGGCCGAACGGGAACAACGGGCGGAATCCCGTTCCATCCAAAGGCTGTTGTTCCCGACCTCGGTCGCGGTGATCGGGGCCAGTGCCGACGAGAACAAGATCGGCAACCTGGTTTTCGAGAACCTGCAACGCTTCGGATTCACCGGCCCGATCTACCCGATCAATCAACACTCGCGCTCGATCAACGGCGTGCTCGCCTACCCCAGCGTCACCGATGTTCCGGGAACGGTCGATCTGGCCGTACTGGCCATTCCGGCCGACGCGGTGGGCGATGTCGTCGCCGACTGCAGTGCCCGCGAGGTGCGCGGACTGGTGGTCATATCCTCGGGATTCGGAGAGTCCGGCGACGAGGCAGCGCGGGCGCAAGGCCTGGTGGCGCAGCGGAAACTGGTCAACGACGCCCGCGCTCACGGGATGCGGGTGGTCGGACCGAACTGCCTCGGGGTGATCAATACCGATCCCAGCGTCCGGCTCAATGCTTCGCTTGCCACCGTCGCTCCGCTGCGAGGTCGCGCCGGGTTTTTCTGCCAGTCCGGTGCTCTGGGGGTGGCGGTGCTCGGTGAAGCTGCCCGCCGCGGCCTCGGGGTGTCCACGTTCGTCTCGGCCGGCAATCGGGCCGATGTGTCGGGCAACGATCTGTTGCAGTACTGGGAGGGAGACCCCGGGACCGATATCGCGCTGCTGTATCTGGAGAGCTTCGGTAACCCTCGCAAGTTCGCCCGGCTGGCCCGACGCTTCGCCAGGCACAAGCCGATCGTGGCCGTCAAGAGTGGCCGCGGATCGATGGTGGCCGGATTGCGACACACTTCCGTCCAGGTGCCCGAGTCAAGCGTGCAGGCCCTGTTCGAGGCCTCCGGCGTGATCCGCACCGAGACCCTCGCGCAGCTGTTCGATGTGGCCATACTGCTCACCACCCAGCCGTTGCCGATGGGGAATCGGGTTGCGGTGGTTGGCCATTCCGCCGCGCTCGGGGTACTCGTGGCGGATGCCCTGGCCACCGCCGGGCTGCCGATGGCCCGGCTGGTCGACGTCGGGGCGGACGCCGCCACCGAAGTATTCACGGCCGCGGTGGGTGAGGCGCTGGCCGCTGACGACGTGGATGTGGTGGTCAGCATTTTCGTGCCACCGATGCGCCGGGGCCAGGAGGTTGAGGCCGCCGCGCAGTTGCGTCAAGCCGTGTCCGGACAGACCAAGCCGGTGCTGACGACTTTTCTCGGCTTCGACGGGGTGCCGGCCGAGTTGGCGGTCGCGGGTGACTTTGCACCGATGAGAGGCTCGATCCCGTCCTACTCGTCACCGGAGCGGGCGGTAGCGGCCTTGGGTCATGTCGTGCGCTACGCGGCCTGGCGCCGACGCGATGCCGGCCGGGTGCCCGAACTGGGCGGAGTGGACGTCGATGCCGCGCGCCTGCTGATCACATCGGTGATAGCGGCTGCGCCCGCCGGACGCCGGCTGACGTTGGCCGAGTCTGAGCAGCTGCTGAGCTATTACGGGATCGAGATGGTGCCGTCCGTGCCCGTGTTGGGGCTGGCGTCAGCCGTTACCGCCGCTGACGAGCTCGGCTGGCCGGTGGCCCTGAAGGTGTCCGGTGCTGTCCGCCTGCATCTGGCCGATGCCGAGGATCTGGCGGAGGCCTGGCGCTCGTTGCGGCTGGGTGAGGACGCGCAGGCGATTGTCCAGCCCATGGCGCCGCGCGGCGTGGACACGATCCTGGAGGTACACGACGACCGGTCCTTCGGTGCGTTGCTGTCCTTCGGGGTCGGTGGCGTGGCCACTGAGCTTCTCGACGACCGGGCTTACGCCGTGGTGCCCCTGACCTCGCTCGACGCTGTGGAATTGATCAGTGCGCCCAAGGCCTTTCCGCTGCTCACCGGGTACGGCGGCGCCGATCCCGCCGATATCCCGGCGCTGGCCGAGATGGCGTTGCGGCTGTCGCAGTTGGCAGATGACCTGCCGGAAGTGGTCGAGTGCGCCCTTGCGCCCATGGTGGCCGCACCGGACGGTGCCCATGTGCTGAGCGCGACCATCCGGGTGGCACCTCCGACGGCCCGGGTCGATCTGGGAGCACGTCGGCTGCGCGGCCTCTAGGAGGCCGCCGCGCAGGTATCAGTTGCCGGGCTTGAAGACCATCAACCCCACGATCACGGCGAACAGCAATGCGGTCACGCCCCCGGACGCGGCGATTCGGGAGGTCAGCGATGGGGCTGGCACGCCTTCGGCCAGCGCGGTCGCGGCAGCGTTCAGCGACGGCAGCAGGAGCGCGAGCACCAGGCCCAGCGCGAGCACGTACAGCACGAGGGAGAGCCAGATCCAGGTGTCACCGAAGCTGTGGTGATACTTCGGTTGAACCAGCGCGAACCCGAAGACGGCCACCAGCAGCGAGCCGTAGCCGTAGACCTTCACGGTCCGGGCGGCGTTCGCCACCGCCCCGGCATCGGCGGCTTTCACCCCGCGCGCAGCCGTGGTGGCCGCATGGACCAGGGGCCCGATCGCGAAGATGGCGAACAGAACGTGCAGGAATTCCAGCAGATGTCGCATGATCTTGAGGCTATCTGCAGGCCCCTGGCCCCGATCAGCCAGCCCGGCGGGACCGCCGTCCGCCCCGCGTCTGCAGGTAGTCGGCCACTACGTACTCGCCCAAGGCCCCGGTCTTTGGCAGGAAGACCCGACCGCCGTTTCGTCGGCCCACCACGTGCATGAAGTCGACCAGCCGCGGTTCGTCATCGAGCATGAATACGTTGATGGTGGCCCCGCGCCGGGTGCAACGTTCGACCTCGGCCAGGGTGGCCGCGATGGTGTCATCGGAGGGCGGCCAGCTGAATTCCGAGAAACCGTCCGCGGCCAGGTGCGCGGTCGGTTCGCCATCGGTGATGACCAGGATGACCGGTTCGGCATTCCGGTGCCGATCGAGGTGCCGACGGGCCATCATCAGGGCGTGCTGCAGGTTGGTGCCCTGCACGGCCTGCCAGTCGTGGTTGACCAGATCTCGGGGCGTCATGGTCCTGGCGTAGTCGGCGAAGCCGATGATCTCGATCGCGTCCTGGGGATACTTCATGGTGACGAGCGAGTGCAGCGCCAGCGCGGTGGTCTTGGCCTCGCCCCAGCTGCCGCGCAACTCCATCGAGTACGACATGTCCACCAGCAGGGCCACCGCCGCTGAGGAACGGCGCTCGGTCTCGACGACCTCGAAGTCGTCCGGCGCCAGGCGGATACGGCTGCGGTCGCGACCCTCGCCACGCAACACGGCATTGCGGACGGTCCGGACCACGTCCAGGGGCTGCTCGTCACCGAACCGCCACTCCCGGCTGGCTCCGGTGATCTCGCCGGCGGCCCCCGCATCGCGCACATCGTGGTCGCCGCGACCACCGGCGTCGAGCTTGGCGAAAACCCGGCGAAGAGCGGTGGATCCCAATCTCCGTAAGGCCTTCGGGCTGAGTTCGAGACCTTCGCCGCCCTGATCGAGATATCCCTGGCGTCGGAGTTCACGTTCGATCTCTCGTAACCGGTCGAGGTCATCCACAGCCTGTCGACCGAGGGCCCGTTCGACCAATTCCTCGTCGATGTCGGACAGGCTGGCCCCGGGATAGTCCTGCAGCGACAACTCGGCAAGCTCGTCCAGATCTGCGAGTTCGGACAGCGCCGCAGTGCCGTCGGCGTAACCCATCGGCTGGTCGCCGTCCATCCGCTCCCGTCCGGACCAGCGAAGATCGGGACGGGCCGAGCGGAGGGCTCCCTGCAAGCGGGCCATCTCATCGGCGATGCCGGCCTGATTCATCGCCTGTTCCATCAGGGCGCTCAGTTCGGCCCGCTGTTCCGGCGTCAACGAGTTCATCAACCGCTCCGCTGCGGCGGCCCGCTGGGCCAACGCATCGATGAGTTCCTCGAGATTCCGCGGATTGTCCGGGAAGAAGTCGCCGTGCTTGGCCATGAACTCGGCGAACTGCTGTGGAGTGTGTTCACCCCGCGCATCGGCGTCCAACATGTCGTTGAGGTCGGCCAGCATCGCCTTGATGGCCGCCATCCCCTCCGGATTCGGATTGGCCAGCGCGTCACGCATTCCGGCGAACTGAGCGTCCAACACCTCCGAACGGAGCAGGTCGTTGATCTGCTGGTACGCCGCGGCCGCCTCCGGCGATCGCCATTGGTACTCGGCGAGTTCCCGAACTGCCCGGGAGGTGTCCGAGGGGAGCGCCGCCAGCTCGTCTTCGGCCAGCCGCGCAGCGTCACTCGGATCGGGGAACAGCGCGGACCTCTCGGCCTCCAGTGCCTGATCGAGCAGGGCCCGGACCTCGTCCAGGGTGCCGTCCAGACGGGAGGAGTTGCGGAGCTCTTTCGCGCGCCGGCGAGCCTTCTGGCGCAGCGCGTCCAGGCCGTCGCGGCCGTTGCTGCCCATCCGCATCAGCCGCTGCAGGGCGTTGCGGGGTGACATCCCGGCCAGCACGTCATCGCCGAGGTCGTCCAGCGCCCTGCGGATGTCGAACGGCGGCTCGAGCGGATCCGGTCCGCCGTGCCACGCACCGTATCGATAGCTCACCGCCGAGCCACCCTGCTACTTCTGAATTGTGTAACGCTGGGCAGCTCAGGGATGCCGAGCGTTACACGATCGCGTCTCATGCGCCGTAAACCGTCCGGCCGCCGCCCGATTCCTTGGCCAGCCGCTTGTTGAGGTACAGCCCTTCCAATGCGAATTCGACCGCGGCGGCAGCGATCCCGACGGTAGCCGGCCCTTCGTGGACGCTGTCCGGTTCCAGGCGCTCGAGCAGATCAGCCAGCCCCGGGATAGTTCCCAACTGCTCCAGCAGCGCGTCGGCGGACACCGTGTCACCGGACTGCACGAGCAGGCCATCGTCGAACTTGGCCTGCAGAGAGCGCAGATCCAGTCCGGCCAGCCGGGCTCGCGAGGTCTCGGCGACCGCCCGTCGCAGCAGGTGCTCCAGCACCTCGAACTCGCGCCCGGAATCGGCGTCGTCGAATTCCACCTTGCCGCGTGAGGCCGGCACGATCGAGGGCAGATCGGATACCCGGGCCACCGCGATCGGCTCGCCGGTGATGGCCGCCCGGCGAACCGCCGACGCGGCCAGGGTCTCTACGGCAGCAATTGCGAAGCGAGCCGAGACGCCGGAGCGCTGGTCGACCTGTGGGGCCTCCCGGACGGCACGCGCGAAGCGGGCCACCACCTCGAGCAAATGGGACGGCACCAGCGGTGCCCCGTGCGCAATGTCGGAGGTCGATCCGGCGCCGGCGTCCGGGGAGTCCCACAACACCGCCGCCTCCTGGGCGATGAGCTGCAGCTCGTCGTCGAGGTCGATCGGGTAGTGCGTCCGGATCTCGGCACCGAAGCGGTCCTTGAGCGGTGTGATGATCCGCCCGCGGTTGGTGTAGTCCTCCGGGTTGGCGCTGGCCACCAGCAACAGGTCCAGCGGCAGCCGGAGCTGGTACCCGCGGACCTGGATGTCCCGTTCTTCGAGCACATTGAGCATCGAGACCTGAATCCGTTCGGCCAGGTCCGGCAATTCGTTGATGGCGAAGATGCCCCGGTTGGTTCGGGGTACCAGGCCGTAATGCACAGTCTCCGGATCGCCCAGCGAGCGTCCCTCGGCCACCTTGATCGGGTCGATATCGCCGATCAGATCACCGACGGAGGTGTCTGGGGTGGCCAGTTTCTCGCCGTACCGTTCGCTGCGATGCCGCCACGCGATCGGCAGTTCGTCGCCGAGTTCGACCACCCGGCGGATCGACGCCGGCGTGATGGGGGCGTAGGGGTGCTCGTTGAGTTCAGAACCGGCGATGACCGGGGTCCACTCATCGAGCAAACCGATGAGGGTACGGATCAGCCGGGTCTTTCCCTGGCCGCGCTCGCCGAGCAGCACCATGTCGTGCCCGGCCAGCAGCGCCCGTTCCAGCTCGGGCACGACCGTGTCGTCGAATCCGACGATGCCGGGCAGCGTCGGCAGCCCTGCCGCCAGCCGGGCGATCAGGTTCTGGCGTAGCTCTGCCTTGACGCCACGGTGCACATGGCCCGCGGCGCGCAGGGCGGCAACGGTGGAAATGTCAGGAGCATCGGTCACCCGACCGACGCTACGTCCTGCCAGCAGAATCGGCTACGCACCGTGAGGCACTCAATCACCGTTATCGCTGATTGCGAACACGGGAATAGCAGATCGCCGCGGGGGCCTTGTTGGGCCGAATTCGGTGTCAGCCGGTGAACGGTTTGGCGTCGAGCAGCGTGACCTTGAGCGTCTTACCGTTCGGGGTCTCGTAGGACACGGCCTGTCCCTTCGCGGCGCCCGTGAGCGCCTTGCCCAGCGGGGAGGCCGACGAGTACACGTCGAGTTCAGTGGTCTCGGACTCCTCGCGTGAGCCGATCAGGAAGGTCTCGTCAGCGTCGTCACCGTCGAAGCGGACGGTAACCACCATCCCCGGTCCGGCCTTGCCGTCGGTGCTCGGTGCCTCGCCGACCTGGGCCGTGCGCAACAGCTGTTGCAGTTGCAGGATCCGGCCCTCCTGCTTGCCCTGTTCCTCGCGCGCGGCGTGATACCCGCCGTTCTCCTTCAGATCGCCTTCCTCTCGCCGGTCGTTGATCTCCCGCGCCATCGCGGGACGATGGGCGATCAACTCCTCCAGTTCCTTCGACAGGCGGTCGTAGGCGTCCTGAGTCAGCCAAGTGACGGCGGTGGCGTCGGTGCTGGTCACGGTGTAACTCCTGAACTGCGAGTAGGTAGGACTAACAAGTGGTGACTGAAGCTGTAGAACGTAACACCGGCCGCCGGAGTTCCGCGAAATCGGCGTCCGAGGGACTGATTTTCGGGGACCGTGTACGGCCGTGTCCTGAGTCGGGGAGAATGAGACCCGTGTCGAACACCAACAGTCACCATGACGGCCCGACTACAGCGTTTTCGGGTCCTCCAGCGCCCCCGGCCATCCCTGACCTCGAGGGCAGGCTTCGGCTCATGTGCGTGCATGCCCACCCCGATGACGAATCGAGCAAGGGCGCCGCGACCATGGCTCGCTACGTCGACGAAGGGGCCGCGGTGCTGGTCGTCAGCTGCACCGGTGGTGAGCGGGGCGACATCCTGAACCCGGCGCTGAAGGATCGGTCTGACATCGAGGCCGATATCCGGGCCGTGCGGCGGCTGGAGATGGCCCAGGCGCAGGCGATTCTCGGAGTCGAGCACGAATGGCTGGGATTCGTCGACTCCGGCCTTCCGGAGGGCGACCCGCTGCCGCCACTGCCGGAGGGTTCCTTCGGGCTCACGCCGCTCGAGGTGTCGACCGAGGCACTTGTCCGGATGGTCCGACGGTTCCGTCCGCACGTTATGACCACCTATGACGAGAACGGTGGCTACCCGCATCCCGACCACGTCATGTGCCATCGGGTGTCGGTGGCGGCCTTCGAGGCGGCTGGCGATCCCGAACGGTTTCCTGACGCCGGTGAGCCGTGGCAGCCGTCCAAGCTCTACTACGACGTCACCTTCACCCGTGAACGCGTCGAGGCGTTCCACAACGCGATGGCCGAACTGGGGCTGGAGTCGCCGTACGCCGAGTGGCTGGAAAACTGGGAGGAACGGGCCCGCGACCGCCGGGTTCCCAATGTCACGACGAAGGTCTACTGCGCCGATCAGTTCGAACGCCGCGACGCCGCGCTGCTGGCTCATGCAACCCAGGTCGACCCGGACGGCTGGTTCTTCAAGGTTCCACTGGATGTTCAGCGGCGGGTGTTCCCGTGGGAACAGTTCGAACTTGCCCGTTCGCTCGTCGACACCGAGCTGCCGGAGGACGATCTGTTCGCCGGGATACGGGAGAAGGTGGCGGCGGAATGAATCTGCTTCCAACGGTCGCCGGGCAGCCACTCGTGGTATTGGCCGCCGACGACAAGGGCCGGGGGAGCCCGATTGGGCTGTTCGTGGTGCTGGTGCTGTGCATCGCGGTGTATTTCCTGTGGAAGTCGATGAATCGGCACCTCAAGCGGGTGCCACCCTCCTTCGACCCGCCCCCGCCCGAAGGCGTTGCGCGGCCCGACGCGTCGGAAACCGGCGACGAGGCCGAGGCCTCCGGCCGCACAACGCCTCCGGGGGAACCTCAGGAATGATCGCGGACCCGGCCGCGGCCGGCTTTGACGATCGCCCGCTGCCGCTTGGTGTCTAGCCGGCGCTGCCGCGCGCCGCGGGATGGGCGAGTAGCGCGACGGACCGGTGAGGCCGGTTCGAGCGCGTCCCGCAGATAGTTGACCAACCGGGCACGCGCGGCGATCCGGTTCTGCAGCTGCGAGCGGTGCTCAGAAGCGGCGATGCTCAGCACGCCGTCCTCGCTCAGCCGACCTGCCAGCGCCTCGAGCGCCCGTGATCGCTGCAGATCGGTGAAGGCCGCTGACCGGGCCACGTCGAAGCGGAGCTCTACGCGACTGTCGGTGGTATTGACCGATTGACCGCCTGGCCCGGACGAACGGGAGAACCGCTCCACGAGTTCGGCGGCCGGGACGGTGAGCCCCGCAGGCAGGCCGCGACCAGCCGGGACGACGAGGTCTCCCGAGGGGCTGGTTCGTACTGCGGCAGGCATTGCTCCATTCTCTCCGATGGCTGGGTCAGGAGCGACCGCATTCACGCCGGTGGCCCGGTCAAGGAGTTAGCCCGGTCACGGAGTTAGCCCCGGTCACGGAGTTAGCCCGGTCAGGGAGTTAGCCCGGTCAGGGAGTTAGCCCGGTCAGGGAGTTAGCCGGGTCAGGGGGCTACCGGACGTGACTGTGCCTCCCGCATCCAGGCGACGATCTCGTCGGGATCGCGGGGCAGCGCGGCCGACAGGTTGCGCGGTGCGCCGTCGGTGACCAGGATGTCGTCCTCGATCCGGATCCCGATACCGCGCCACTCGGCCGGCACAGACAGGTCGTTGGGCTGGAAGTACAAGCCGGGTTCGACCGTGAGGACATATCCGGCGCCCAGCGGGCCGTTGCGGTAGGTCTCGTTCCGAGCAGCGGCGCAGTCATGCACATCGAGGCCGAGCATGTGGCTGACGCCGTGCAGGGTGTATCGCCGGTGCAGCCCGGCTCCCGGCGCGTCGACGTCCTCGGCGCAGGACACGTCAGCGGTCACCGGCAGCACCCCCCAGCTGTGCAGGTGGTCGGCGAGCACCCACATCGCGGCCCTGTGCGCGGCGAGGAAGTCCGCCCCAGCCTTGACCTCGGCGATGCCGGCCTGCTGGGCCTCGAGGACGGCCCCGTAGAGCTGACGCTGGGCACCGGTCCACTCTCCGGAGACCGGCATGGTGCGGGTCACGTCGGCGGTGAACAACGAGTCGACCTCGACCCCCATGTCAGCCAGCAGCAGTTGCCCGTCGGCGAGGTCGCCGTCGTTGCGCCACCAGTGCAGGGTGGTGGCGTGCTGCCCGGCGCCGACGATGGAGGTGTAGCCGACCTCGTTGCCCTCCATCCGCGCCCGCCGCCAGAAGGTGCCTTCGAGCCACCGCTCACCCCGCCTGCCGCCTGCCGCGAGGACAGCCGGAATCTCACCGACCACGTCGGTGAAACCGCGCGTGGTGGCGTCACAGGCGGCCTGCAGCTGCCTGACCTCCCACTCGTCCTTGACCAGGCGGAGCTCGTCGATGACTTCGGCCAGCTTGGCATTGCGGGGGTTGCCCGAGGACCCGGGCAGCAGGCCGTCGACCTCGGCGTCGATCCCGGGCAGGCTTAGTACCGGGTGCCCCGGGCTCTTGCGAAGGTCGTTGGCCAGCTCGGACAAGGGACGAACGTCGATACCAAGGACTGCCGCCGTGTCGGCCACGGTCGGGACGGCGCCAACCCACAGTGCGCCGTACATGCGGTTGGTGAAGTAACCGAGCTTGCCTGGTCCGGCGTACTCCCGCACATAGAGGGTGGCGGCGTGGCCGACGCGGTCGGGCACCAGAACCAGTACGGCGCCCTCGACGGTTTCGCCGGTGAGCCAGGTGAATGCCGACGACGCCCGGAAGGCGTAGTCGGTGTCGTTGGCGCGAACCTTCAGTACGCCGGCCGGCACCACGATCAGCTCGTCCGGGAGGGCTGCCGACAGCGCGGCCCGATTGCGGGCGAAGCTCGCGACCGCGCTGGGTATTGCGTCGATCTGGCGGCCCGCCGGATGGGGCATCAGAGGGGCTGGTTCCCAGTTCTCGGCGATGGCTTCGGCCAGGCCGGCGGGCAGTGGCACGTCGTAGGAATTCGAGCCCTCGACCGCCGCCGCTGGTTCAGCCGGCCGCCCGGCTTCCGGAAGATCCGCTATGCCGGCCGCCTCTGAGGAAGCGGCGGCCACTGTTTCGGAGGCGATCGTGTCGCTGGCCGGCTCGGTCTGAGTGTTCATGCCGGAAAGCTTAGGCGCGGCAGTTGCCCGCAGGCGGTGCAGCGGTCGGTCAGAAGTCGGTGCTGCCTAGACCCGCGTGTCGCATCGTGGGGCGGGGGCAGAGGCCATATGTTTCGCTGGCCGCGGGGTCTTCCTTACTTGGCTAACACCTGTGTATATTTCCTGTTAGCCCTGGAGCAGGGGTGATAGTCAGTCGGGGGTCTGACGATCAAGTGAGAGGTTCGCTATGCATCTCAGACGCCCCCCGAGTCGCCTTGCCGCGACCTCGTCCCGGCGCACGGCGTCATTGTTCGGCGCGGTCGATATGGTGCTCCAGCCGATCGTCGATGTGTCCAGCGGAACCCTTGTAGCAGCAGAGGCTTTGGCTCGCTTCCCCTCCCAGCCTGGGACCCCGGTCGAGGAGACCTTCGCCCTCGCGCACGCCGCCGGGCGCGGACCGGAGTTGGAAGCCGCATGCCTGCGGGCCGCCCTGCGTAAGAAGCGCTCGGAACTCCCCGGCGACATCAGCCTGACGGTGAATGTCAGCCCGGACGCACTTGCGCACCCCAACGTGCAAGCCGCCTTGCGAGGCGACCTCAATGGAATTGTGATCGAAGTCACAGAACACGCTTCGGTCGATCTCTCGGCGCTTCGCACCGCCCTCGACGAGCTGCGCGAGCGCGGTGCCAAGATCGCCATCGACGACGCCAGCACCGGCTACGCGGGATTGCTTCGGCTCACCGCTCTGCGTCCCGACTTCGTGAAGCTGGACCGGGGACTGGTCACCGGCGCTCGGGCCAGCATCGAGCAAAGTGCGGTGATCGAGGCGCTGGTCAGCCTCTCCCGACGGATCGGCGCGAAGGTGCTCGGCGAAGGGGTCGAGAGCCTCGAGGATCTGATTGCGCTCGCTGAACTGGATGTCGACTTCGCCCAGGGCTATTACCTCGGTGCTCCGTCGGCCACCTTGCCGTGGGAATTGCCCAACGCGATGGAGTCCTGTCGGATCGCGCGCGGCGAACTGATGCGCAATCAGCTCAGCGTGCCCTCCGTGGCATCGGGCAGCGGCATCCGCAGCGTCACCGCGGCGCTGGCGGCCAGCGTGCAGCCCGCCGATCTGCAAGCGGCACTTGTTGCGGCTTCGGTCAGCCTCGGTATCGACATCATCGCGCTGTCCACTCTCGAGGGAGACGTCCTGCGCGAGATCAGTTGTTCCGGTGAGGATCTGGACGGTGCCCTCTATGCCTTGGCCGATTACCCCGCATCGCGCAACGCGATGCAGACCGGTGTGATGACCGAGGCACACCTGCAGGATCCCCTTGCAGACGCTGCGGAGCGCTGCTTCATGCAGACGGACGGCGTCGAGAGCCTGTTGTTGACACCTGTCATCGGCAGAGGCAGGCGACTGGGCCTGCTCGAGTTCCGGCACCGTACCCATCGTCGCTGGAGCGGACACGACATGGCCCAGGCCCGGATCCTCTCCGAGCACATCGCCAGCGTGCTGCTCAGGATGCCGAGCCGTAGCCCGATCACGGCCGCGAGTGATCGGTCCGTTCTCAGCCTCTGACTGGTTAGTCCTTGGCTTCGGACCAGCGGTGGATGACGCTGACGTCCGCGACGAATCGCACCGGCGGTGCTTTCCCGGAGATCGGCGCGGTCAGCCAACCAGCCGCGGACTCCGCGAGACAATCTTTCAGTAACCGGGCCACCGCATCGCCGTTTTCCTCAGGCGCGTGCACCAACAGTTCGTCGTGTAGGCATAACACGATCTGGGCGGCCAGGGCTGAGCCGCGGGAGCGCACGGTCACCGCCCACGCCTTGAAGAACTCCGCCGCGGCGCCCTGGATCACCGCGTTACGGGCATACCGACCGCGACCCGCCACATTGGCCCGTTCCTGCTGTTCGTCCAAGCCGGCCGGCGTGGGCCACATGCGCACCAGGCGGCCACCGTAAGTGTGCACGTCTCGTCCCGTGCGTCCGGCCTCGTAGGCGGTCCTGAGATAGCGCATCGCGACGGGATAGGCCGACTCGAGGCCCTTCAGCGCCTCGCCGGCCGCTCCTGAGGTCTGGCCGTACATCGCGGCCAGGACCGCAACCTTGGCCACCGGCCGATCGACACCGAGACGCGACGCGACCGGTGCGTAGAGATCGTCGTCCTGGGTCGCTGTCGCCAGGGCATGATCACCGGATACCCCGGCCAGCACCCGGGGTTCGATCTGCCCGAGGTCGGCGCGAACCAGCACATGCCCCTCGGTTGCAGCAACGGCCGGCCGAAGCTCAGCCGGCATGCTGTGCAATCCGGCGGAGGCCGTCATCCGGCCGGCCCCGCCATCACAGCCGGTCCAGGTGCCGCGCATCCGTCCGTCGGCCCCGACCTGCTTGTCCAGCCAGTCATAGCCGTAGGTGGTGGCGAATCGCTCTGCCCTGCGCCAGGTCAGCAAGGCATCAACCACCGGATGCGCGCCGCGGAAAACCTCCAAGCGCCAGGATCGAGTGTTGGGCACGTCGATGCCTACCCGCAGCAGCATGGCCTTGACCTGCGACGGGCTCCGGAGATCGACCTCGATTCCGGGAACATGCTGCTTGACCGCGTCGTCGCGCCGGGCACGATTGAGTTGTGCATCCTCGGCATCTCGCGGGCGGGGCCCGATGAACGAGGCGAGCAACTGCTGCGCTCGGTCGAGGTCCACGGGCAATCCGTCGAAACCCATTTCCGCACAGAGCAATTCGGCAGCCGACTCCGACCGGGCCGTTGCCAGGGCGCGACCGGTGCCGCCACCCCGACGTCCGGGCGCAGTCAACCGCTCGCGCTGCAGCAGATAGGCCCGGACGGCGATCGCCGCCCACCCGGACCATCGATCGGGGCCGCGGGTCCAACCACCACTGGCCCACTCTGGACGCAGATGGCCATCGGTCTGAATGGGATCCTCGAGGTCGCCGCCCTCGTCACCGGTGTGGCCGAGCAGATCCAGTTGCCCGGTGCCAGGAATTGATTCATCGCTCAAACCGTGCAACGCCGCCCAGATGCGGCCCGGATCGGTCCGCCACCCGCCATAGATGAGGCGATGCACCGCGGACAGATCCCAGCAGGTCGCCGTCCGGACGCTGCCGCCGCTCTGGCCGAGCAGCACGCTCGGCGTCGTGTTGTCCCACCAGATCCAGCGTGGTCGCAGTTCTTGTTCGATCAAGGCCACCGCTGCTTGCGGTCGGGACGTGATCAAGGCTCGGCAGGTTGGGCCGATGAGTCCGAGGCCCAATCCCGTACCGGGCCGGATGGTCAAGGCCAGCGCATCGCCGCGTCGGACCCCGAGGTCGTGTAGTTCGCCCAGCAAGGCCGCCGGGTCGGTGTGCACGCTCGCATGCTGCTCCGTGTCACCGACAACCTCGGGATCGGCCACCTGTCGAGTCTAGGCAGCGGACGATCGGGGCCTCATCCCGCGGCCTTGGGTCGTGCCGACTATGTTGGATGTCCATCCGGTCCGACCACATCCGCCACCCAGGCGGCTCGGTCCTGAGGTGCGTACCCGGGAGAACCTTGACCGAAACCAGCTTCTCCGCCGAACTCGCGCACGAGCAGCAGACGGTGACCGACTTCTACGAACGGCTGGACGAACTGCGGGCACAGGTCGCCGCGGCCTTGGTGTCGGCCCGTACCTCGACCACCACCAGGACGCCCGCGGCGATCACCGAACGGGACGCCTTCATCGCGCTGCACAGCGAGCGGGTGCAGCGGCTCAACGCGGTCGAGGACCGGCTGTGCTTCGGACGACTGGACATGGCCGATGCGTCCCGACGCTATGTCGGCCGGGTCGGTCTCGCCGACGACACCGGCGCTCGCCTGTTGCTCGACTGGCGGGCGCCGGCCGCCCAGGCTTTCTATCGGGCCACCACGGCCGACCCGCACGAGGCAATCAGTCGCCGGCACCTGATCACCTCGGGGCGACGGGTCACCGACCTGCACGACGAGATCCTCGACCTCGACGCCTTCGCCGCCTCCGGCCTGAACGCGACCACCATCGACGGTGACGGTGCGCTGATGCTCGCCATGAACACCTCGCGCACCGGCCGGATGGCCGACATCGTAGCCACCATTCAGGCCGAGCAGGACCGGATCATCCGGGCCCCGATGCCGGGTGTGCTGGTCGTGCAGGGTGGTCCGGGAACCGGCAAGACGGCCGTCGCCTTGCATCGATTGGCGTACCTGCTCTATGAACACCGCGAACGCATCGCGTCCTCAGGCGTCTTGCTGGTCGGCCCGAACCATCGCTTCCTCAAGTACATCGAGCAGGTACTGCCCAGCCTCGGCGAGACCGGGGTGCTGATGTCCACGACCGGTCAGCTGTACCCCGGCGTCGACGCGACCGCCGAGGAAGCCCCGGACGTCAGTGTGACAAAGGGCCGTCCGGATATGGTGAAGGTGCTCACCCGCGCCGTGTCTCAGCGACAACGGGTGCCCGAATCGCCGCGCGAACTCAACATCGACGGAACCCGGATCAGCCTGACTCCGGATGACGTGGCGGCGGCCAGATACCGCGCCAGGGGTTCGCGAAAACCGCACAACTTGGCTCGGGTGGTGTTCGTCAAGGCGATCCTGGAGGCCTTGGCGCGACGGTTGGCCGAGGCGATCGGGACTGAACTGGCGACGGAGAACCGGGACGAGTTTCTCACTGCCCTGCGCGATTCGCCGGCCGTACGACGGGAGGTCAACCTGTGCTGGATGCCCCTGACTCCCGAAGGTGTGCTGCGGGACTTGTATGCAGATCCGGCCCGGTTGGATGCAGCCGCACCACAGCTACCCCCGTCCGAACGGCGGCGGTTGCGGCGTGACCGCGATGCACCGTGGTCACCGGAGGATGTCGCGCTACTGGACGAGCTGGCCGAACTACTCGGTGAGGACGAGGAGCCGGCTCAACTCGCGGCAGCCCGGGCGGCCGTGGAGCGGGGCTACGAGGTCGAGTACGCCGGCCGGGTGCTGGATCTGGCGGGTGAGCTCACCGGGGAGTCCGAGGCGGTGACCACGGCCGACGTGCTCGCAGAGCGATATCTGGGCGGCAGCGGACGGCGTCGATCGATCGCGGACCGGGCCTGGGAGGAGCGCGCGTGGGTCTATGCGCACATCGTCGTGGACGAGGCCCAGGAACTGTCGGCCATGCAATGGCGCATGCTGATGCGGCGGTGCCCGTCCCGCTCGATGACCGTGGTTGGCGACACCGCGCAGACCGGCTCTCCCGCCGGCGCGCGTTCCTGGGGTGAGATGCTCGAGCCATACGTGGGAAACAGGTGGCGCACCGAGGAGTTGAGCGTCAACTACCGCACCCCTGGGCGTGTGATGAAGATGGCCGATCGGCTTCTCGAGCGCGCCGGTGTGCAGTTCTCACCGGCGGAATCGGCACGTGCGGGTAACTATGAGCCGTTGCTGGAGCCCATCGGGCGACGGGATCTGGCTGCGGTTCGCGCAACCGTGCAGGCTGAATTCGACAGGATGTCCGCGGGGCGGATCGCGGTGGTTGCCCCGCATACTTGGCAGGACGGCCTCGACGCCGAGCTGACCGGTTTCGCCCGCAGCGATGACTTCGTCGATCCGGCAGCGGCGGCGACGGTGGGGCTGTCCGTGCTGACGGCCCGCGAATCCAAGGGCCTGGAATTCGACGTGGTCATCGTGGTGGAGCCGGCCGAGATCGTGGGCGAATCCAGCCAGGGCATCAATGACCTGTATGTCGCGGTCACGCGTCCGACTCAGCGGCTGATCGTGCTGTACAGCTCGACGCTGCCGGCGGGCATGACCGGCACCTCGTCGTGACCGCTGCGCGTCCGGGTCGGGTCGCGGTTTTCGGTGACATCGGCGGGCACGTTGACGAGTCTTCGATATCGTGCGCTCGGGTCAGCCCATCGTCGAGACAACGGGGTCTAGCGCACTCAACGAAGGCGAAGGCGGAGGTTAACGTGGACGTTTGGGGTACGCAAGCCTCTTGACGGAACTTTCGGGCACGGCCGGCGTTCCGGTTTGGCGTCGCCGCGATCTGACCGTCGCGCGCCCGCCGCGAACAATGCCGAGCCGTCGAACCAGGCCGCCGAGCACGACCATGGCAGCAAGCTCGACCGGCATCCGCTGGGGCGACTCGCGCTGGATGACGGTGTGAAAGCGATTGACCGCGACCGGCCAGAGCTGCCGTCCGGTCAGCTCGTAGTACGGCTTGTCGAGGTCGGGGATAACCGCTCCGAGGGCGCCGGCCAGCATCGACCACCGTGCGGGCGGGCTGTGCATTGCCGTGACGGCCGCAAGGACGCCCAAGCCGGCCAGACCGTCGCGGACGGCGATCCGCATGAAGTGCGAGCGGTCGCCGCCAGGGCCCCAATGCGGCAGCGCATCCATGCCGAAATGGCTCGCCACGCCGACGCCGAACGCGATCGCGGGATTGCGTGTCAGGGCGCCGATCGCGGCGCCGGCCAGCGCATGATTGGTAACCAGCACTCACCCATCATGGCCTGCAATGGCCATCGGCCCGCGAGCAGGACCTCCGAACCGCAGGTTCGGCGATCAGCGACCGCTCGAAAGCTTGGCCACGAACACATAGCGGTCGCCCCGGTACCAACTGTGTACCCACTCGATCGGCACGCCTTCGGCGTCGAAACTGTGCCGTCCGAGAACCAGCATCGGTGACCCCGTGTCGGTGTTGAGCAGCTCGGCCTCGCGTGGCGATGCGGCGGCCGTCTCGATGGTCTCCTCGGCGTTCACCGGCGCCGTGTCGTACACCTCAGCAAGCACCCGGTACAGCGATGAGGTCTTGCGGACGTGGCCGATCAGCCCGGGGAATCGCGCCGCGGACAGGTAGGAGGTCTCGACCGCCATCGGGGTTCCGTCCACCAGGCGGAGCCGCTCGATGCAGTAGACCGCCGCGGCCGGCTTGATCGCCAACCGGGCGGCGAGGTCGTCGCTGGCGCGCTCGCGCACCGCGTCGAGCAGCTGCGTGCTGGCCGAATAGCCCGCCGCCGCCGACTGCTCGGTGAAGCTGGACAGGTGTAGAGGCCAGGCGATCTTCGGCTCCGCGACGTAGGTTCCCGAACCCTGCCGGCGTACCAGCCGACCCTCGCCCACGAGCTCGCTGAGCGCCTGCCGGACGGTCGTCCGCGACGTTGCGAGTTCAACTGTGAGGATGCGCTCGGTCGGCACCAGGCTGCCCGGCGCCAGGGTGTCGATCAGCTGCAGCAAGTGCCGCTTGACCTGGTAGTACTTGGGTTCGCGTAAGGCTTGGTGGTTGACGTCGAGAACCACTTCTCCCCTTTCACGACGCTGGATTCCCCTGAGCGTGCCGCTCGGGGCAATGCAGCTGATAGCGAAAGACTACCGGGGCGGGCAGCCATCAGGTCACACCATTGACAAGGCGTTTCAGTGTCGGACAGTATCAGAGTTGTCTAGTCCATTTGCATCGGGAGTTCATGTGTCGATCGATCCCGAGGTCCGCCGGCTGGCGCTGTCCTGCACACTGCTGGGCTACGTCGGCCCGACCCCGCCACCGTGGTTGCTCAGCGCACTCGAGTCCGGTCTGGGCGGTGTCGTGCTGTTCGGATCCAATGTCGGCGACGGTACCGGTGTCGCCGATCTCACCGACCGGCTGCGAGGCGCGGCCGGCCGCGAGATCGTGATCGCCGCCGACGAGGAGGGTGGCGATGTCACCCGGTTGGACACCGTGCGCGGGAGCAGCTCGCCCGGCGCCGCCGCGCTCGGTCAGCTCGGAGACATCAGCGTGACCGAGGAGCTGCATGCGGCCATCGGGGTCCGGCTCGCGGCAGCCGGCGTGACGCTGAACCAGGCTCCGGTCGCCGACGTCAACGTCGACCCGCTGAATCCGGTCATCGGCCTGCGGGCCTTCGGCGACGACCCCGGTGTGGTCGCCGAGCAGGTCGCGGCCGCGGTGCGGGGATTGCAGCGCACCGGAATCGCGGCCTGTCTCAAGCACTTTCCGGGTCACGGGGCCACCCGCGCCGACTCGCATCACGAGGTGGCCGTGCTCGACCGCAGCCGGGCGGAGCTGGCCGCAGTGGAGCTGCCGGCGTTCCAGGCGGGCATCG
>JAVEEN010000071.1 GCA_030840445.1 Pseudonocardiales bacterium | reverse complement strand
CGAACTCGTCGACCAGCTTCTTGTTGGTCGAGACGGCGACGAAATGCTTGGCGACCGCGTCCTGCCCGAGCGCATCGGTCAGCCAGCGCCTGGCGGCGGTCGCGTTCGTCAGTGTCTCCAGCGTCGTGAAGGTCTTGGATGCGACGATGAAAAGCGTTGTGGCCGGGTCTAAGTCGGCCAACTTCGCGATCAGGTCGCCGGGATCGACATTGGACACGAATCGCGCCGAGATGCCGGCGTCGGCATAGTGCCGCAGCGCCTGGTAGACCATCACCGGCCCGAGGTCCGAGCCCCCGATCCCGATGTTGACGACGGTGCTGATCCGTTGACCGGTGGCGCCGGTCCATTCGCCGCTGCGCAGCCGGTCGGTGAAATCACCCATCGCGTCGAGCACCGAGTGGACGTCCTCCACTACGTTCTGCCCATCCACGATCAGCTTGGCGTCGCGCGGAAGTCGCAACGCGGTGTGCAGCACCGCGCGATTCTCCGAGATGTTGATGTGTACGCCGGAGAACATCGCGTCGCGACGCTTCTCGAGCTCGGCGGCGCGAGCCAGGTCGGTCAGCAGCTTCAGCGTTTCCCGGTTGATGCGATGTTTGCTGTAGTCGATGTAAAGGTCGCCGACGGTGATGTTGAATTCGCGGCCGCGGTCTGGGTCCTCGGCGAAGAATTCACGCAAATGAGTGCCCACGATCTGGTCGTGGTGTTTACCCAGCGCCTTCCATGCCGAGGTCGCTGTGATGTCGGGAATCTTTTCAACCGCCATGCGTTTCTCCTATGTCAAGCCGCTGCCGGTTGGCAAGGCTGAGTTCTGTTTTGGTGGTCGGTGTGGAGGTGGCCGAAGACCACTCGTGATAGTCGTCGTTTCAAGCAACGCAGGGCTTCGGGGTTGGAATCGCCTGCGGAAAGACGGTGGCGGTAGTAGGTCTGCCCGAGTCCGTCGAGGCGGATCTGGGTGATCGCTATCCGGTGTAAGGCGGCGTTGAGTTGGCGGTTGCCCGAACGCGTCATGCGCACCCGGCCGGCGGTATTGCCCGACCACACCGGAACGGGTGCGACACCGGCGTGGCGGGCGAACGCGGCCTCGCTTTTGAATCGGGTCACCCCGGCGGCTTCCCCGACGAGCTTGGCCGCGGTCAACTCCCCGCACCCGGGCATGGCCAGGAGCATCGGGGCGACCTGGCGGACACGCGCAGAAATCCGTTTGGCCAACGCATTGATCACTTCGGTGAGCCGGGTGATGTCGGCCAGCTCGTCACGCGCCAACTCTGCGACCAGGCCGTCGACGGTGTCCAGCCAGTCGCCGAGGATGCGGCGATGTTTGGCCAGATCCAACGAGCGAGGTCGAGGGGCGCGTTCGGGATCGAGTTCATGAACCCGCCACAACAGCCGATTGATCGTTGCAGTCCGTTGCGCGACAAGGACTTCGCGGCGATCCACCAACAACTTCAACTCCCGCGACACCTCATCATGGGAGGCGACTGGCAGATCGGGCTCACGCAGAAACCCGCGCGCAACGGCCAAGGCGTCGATGGGATCGGACTTACCCCGTGTGCGCGCCGACCTGCGTGCCATCGCCATCAACTTCGGTGGCACCCGCACCACCTGCTGGCCGGCCGTGAGCAGATCGCGCTCCAACCGGGCCGACAGATGCCGGCAATCCTCGATCGCCCACACCACCTGGCCACCAAAGCGTTCCCGGGCCCACATCACCGCTTCGGCATGCCCCGCGCTCACCGCTTTAACGGTCTTCTCAGCGATCTTGCGCCCCACCTCGTCGACGGCGACAAAGGTGTGCGTCTGCTTGTGCACATCGGCTCCAACAACAACCATGGAGGTTGCCTCCTTCACTGTGAGGTGACGGTTGGGCCGGTCGGCGGACACATCTCAGTGGGGGCGATGCCACGCTCCTATCAAGTCACGCCGGCCGGTCCTTCACACCTGGCGCCGACAAAACGCATGCACGCCAACCCGAAGGCGGCAACGAGCCTAAGAGCCAGACACCAGATGATCAGGATCCAACCACCGCAACACGCGGCAACCTCACCCTGACACTGAGCACGAGCCTAATCAGGTTGGGTTAACTTTTGAGCGGCTGCAGACAATCCCACGATGGGAATGCCCGACATCGCGATCACCTCGCCGAGGTAATACGCCACGCTAACCTCGGCGAGTTCGGTGACAGCCACGCCGGAATTGTATTGCCGATCGGAGGAGGACGGCTTGCGTCGGTTTCGCGTCCTTGCGCTGGCCGTGCTGCTCGTTGCCGCGTCGCTGACCGGCTGTGCGGTGCGGGCCGTCCGTACCGACGTGGTGATCGTCAATGCGGGCGAGCCGCAGAATCCGTTGATCCCGACCAATACCAACGACACCAACGGCGGCCGGATCGTCGACCGGCTGTTCGCCGGACTGATGTCGTATGACGCCAAGGGCGCACCGGCGCTGGAGGTTGCCCAGTCCATCGAGACCACCGACGACGTCACCTACCGGATCACGCTCAAACCCGGCTGGGCGTTCAGTGACGGCTCGCCGGTCACTGCGCACTCGTTCGTCGACGCCTGGAACTACGGGGCGCTATCCACCAATGCTCAACTGCAGCAGAGCTTTTTCAGCCCGATCGCCGGTTTCGACGAGGTGGCCGCACCGACCCCGACGGCGACCGCGATGTCTGGGCTTCAGGTGATCGATGACCATGAGTTCACCGTTCGGCTCAAGGGACCGACGATCGACTTCACACTGCGGCTTGGGTTTTCGCCGTTCTACCCGTTGCCCGCCGCTGCACTGAAAGACATGGCGGCTTTCGGGCAGCATCCGGTCGGCAACGGCCCCTATCGCCTCGGCGACGGGCCCGGCAATCCGGCCTGGCAGCACAACGTCAAACTCGACCTGGTGACCAACCCCGGCTATCGCGGCAACCGGGTGCCGCAGAACAAGGGGCTGCGGTTTGTCTTCTATGCCAACCTCGACACCGCTTACGCCGACTTGCTGTCGAGCAATCTCGATGTGCTGGACACGATTCCGCCCAG
>JAVEEN010000213.1 GCA_030840445.1 Pseudonocardiales bacterium | reverse complement strand
GGGTCGAGACCGGCTTCGGTCTCGACCCGACAGCACCGACAGCATCGACCCAGGGGAGCCGGAGGACGAGACTGATGGCTGGCACCGTGGGCTCTGTCCTGACCGGCATTTCCGGACCGGCGGACTTGCGCCGGCTGAGCGCCGAGGATCTGTCCCTGCTCGCCATCGAGATCCGAGACTTTCTGGTCCGGCAGGTTTCGCGCACCGGCGGCCACCTGGGTCCAAACCTGGGCGCCGTCGAACTCACCCTGGCCTTGCATCGGGTTTTCGACTCGCCCGCCGAGCCGATCCTGTTCGATACCGGGCACCAGAGCTACGTACACAAGATCGTCACCGGGCGGCGAGACCGCTTCGACTCGCTACGTCAGACCGACGGACTGTCCGGCTATCCCAGCCGGGTGGAGAGCGAGCATGACTGGATCGAGAATTCGCACGCCTCGACCGCCCTGTCCTACGCCGACGGGCTCGCCAAGGCCTTCGATGTTCGGGGTGACCGGCGCCCGGTGGTGGCCGTGGTCGGCGACGGCGCGCTCACCGGCGGGATGTGCTGGGAGGCACTGAACAACATCGCCGCATCCGACCGTCCGATCGTGATCGTGGTCAACGACAACGGCCGCTCCTACTCGCCGACCATAGGCGGGCTGGCCGAGCATCTGGCGGGACTGCGGCTGCGCCCGGGATACGAGCGGGTACTCAGGAACGTCAAGGGAACTCTGGGTCGCACGCCGGTCGTGGGTCCGCCGCTGTACGACGCGCTGCACGGTCTCAAGCGCGGGGTGAAGGATATGCTCGCACCCCAGGGGATGTTCGAGGATCTGGGCCTGAAGTACCTGGGGCCGGTCGACGGTCATGACCGGGTCGCCCTGGAACACGCATTCAGCCTGGCGCGTCAGTTCGGCGGGCCGGTCCTGGTCCACTGTGTCACCCGCAAGGGCTACGGCTACGCGCCGGCCGAGAACCACGTCGCCGACCAGATGCACGCGGTCGGCGTTATCGACCCGGAGACCGGTGAACAGCTCAAGCGGAGTCCGGCCCGCAGTTGGACCCGGGTCTTCGAGGACGAGATCGTCCGGCTCGGTGAGGAGCGCGACGACATCGTCGCCGTCACCGCGGCCATGCTGGATCCGGTCGGCTTCAGCAGCTTCGGTGCCCGCTTCCCCCGCCGTACCTTCGATGTCGGCATCGCCGAGCAGCACGCGCTGACCTCCGCCGCCGGCATGGCGGCGGCCGGTCTGCATCCGGTGGTCGCCCTCTACGCGACGTTCCTCAACCGGGCGTTCGACCAGTTGCTGATGGACGTCGCGCTGCACAAGGCGGGCGTGACGATCGTCCTTGACCGGTCTGGCATCACGGGCGAGGACGGTGCCAGCCACAACGGCATGTGGGACCTGGCCATGCTGGGCATCGTCCCTGGCCTGCACCTCGCTGCACCGCGGGACGAACCGACGCTGCGGCGCGCGTTGCGCGAGGCCGTCGCGATCGAGAATCGGCCGAGTGTGGTGCGCTACCCGAAGACCGCGCTCGGCTCCGACGTGCCCGCCGTCCGGGTGGTGGGCGATGTCGATGTGCTGGGCGAACCGGACGAGTCCGCGGTGGACATCCTGCTGGTGTCGGTGGGAGCGATGGCCCAGGACGTCCTGACCGCGGCCCATCGGGTCAGCGAGGCGGGCTACCGGGTTCGGGTTGTCGACGCGCTCTGGGTCACCCCGATCTCGCCGGCCCTGATCGCCCTGGCCGCGGACGCCGAGGTCGTCATCACGGTCGAGGACGGCATCGTCGTCAACGGGGTCGGCTCGAGGCTGGCCCAACGGCTCGGCGAGGCCGGGAGTTCGGTGCCCACCCGGAACTTCGGCATCCCGGTCGAGTTTCTCGACCACGGCAAGGTCGCCGACGTCAAGGCGAGGATCGGGCTGACCCCCCAGGGAATCGCCCGGCGCACGGTGGAGTTCGCGGCAGGCATCATCGGTCGGTCCGAGGTGGGGAGTGAAGGTGTGACGGGAGAACATCCGCTGACGGCAAGGGTCGATCACCAGCCCGAGTGAATTTGGAGAGATTGAGGTAGAACACCACGGCACCCTTTTCGTGAGAAGGTGTCCGAAGTACTCCGGCCCCGAAGGGGCCGACGTCGATGAGGAAGCGGAGACAGCGTGCGCGTACTAGTGGTCGAGGACGAGACCCAGCTTGCCGATGCGGTGGTTCGCGGGTTGCGTCGCGAAGGAATGGCGGTCGACGTCGCTTACGACGGCGACGACGGATTCAGCAAAGCTACCCAGACCCGCTACGACGTCGTAGTACTCGACCGGGATCTGCCCGGCAAGAGTGGGGATGAGATCTGCCGGTCGCTGACCGATGAGGGCGTGCTCACCCGGGTCATCATGCTGACCGCGAGTGGGTCCATCGAGGACAAGGTGGAGGGCCTGGCCCTGGGTGCGGACGACTACCTGGCGAAGCCCTTCGCGTTCGCCGAACTAGTCGCCCGGGTCCGCGCGCTCGGCCGGCGTGCCACGCCGGCGGCGCCGCCGGTGCTGCAGGCTGGTGATCTCATCCTGGATCCGGCGAAGCGAACCGTGATTCGCTCAGGTCGCAACGTCGACCTGACCCGCAAGGAGTTCGGAGTGCTCGAGACGTTGCTCTCGGCGGCCGGCGTCGTTGTATCCAGTGAGGAGCTCCTCGATCGGGTCTGGGACGAGCATGCGGATCCCTTCACCACGACAGTCCGCGTCACGATGATGACTCTGCGGCGCAAGCTGGGAGAGCCGGCGATCATCGAGACGGTGGTCGGGTCGGGCTACCGGATCGATCCCACCCTTGTTACCGAGGATGTCCTCGCCGACAGTGGAGGGGGTACGGCCGAGTCGTGAGGTTGGTGCAGCCCACACTAAGAATCAGGATGGCGCTGCTCTACGGCGCTCTGGTCCTCCTGATCGGTGCTGCGCTGCTGCTGACGTCTTACATGCTGCTCGACCGAGCGTTGCGAAGCCTGACCGTCGGAACGAACTTCCCGGAGGGCGAGGTCACCTTCCGAGACAAGTTCGGCCACCCGCTCAGTTACAACCCGATCCAGATGCAGGAGCGCGTCCGGCACAACGCACTGACCTACCTGCTCAACAACGGCCTGCTGTACTTCGGCATCATCGTGCTGATCGGCGCCGTGGGCGGCTACCTGCTCGCCCGGCAGGCGTTGCTACCGGTCGCCCGGATCACGGCGACCGCTCGCACCCTGTCCACCAAGACCTTGAGCGAGCGGATCGCCCTCGGAGGTCCGGACGACGAACTGCGGGAACTGGCCGATACCTTCGACGAGATGTTGGGCCGTCTGGACGCGGCGTTCAACAGCCAACGTCGGTTCGTGGCAAATGCCAGCCATGAGCTTCGCACACCCCTGGCCGTGATCCAGACTGAACTCGATGTCACCCTGTCCGATCCACAAGCGAGCGTGGAGGACCTTCGCCGGATGGGCGAGGTCCTGCGTGATGCTACGAACCGCGCTCAGCGGCTGGCCGATGCGTTGCTTGCCCTGGCACGACTCCAGGGTCGCGAGGGCCAGGGGCTCGAGGTCTCGGAGCGGGTGGATCTGCACGAGCTGATCCCCAACGCGGTGGCTGCGGCGGAGGCCGAGGCCGTGACGCGAGCTATCAGCATCACCTCGAACGGCACCCCGGTGACCACCGCCGGTGATCCTCGACTGCTCGAGCGGGTCATCGGCAACCTCGTCGAGAACGCGGTGCGGTACAACGTCAACGGCGGCTGGGTGCGCATCGAGACGGTATCCGTCCCCGGTCCAACCGGCGGCAAGGCGCGCATCGTCGTCTCCAACAGCGGCATTGTAGTGGCGCCGGATGAGGTCATGGGACTGTTCGATGCCTTCCGTCGCGGCGGACGAGCCCGAACCTCGCAACGCGGCGCGGGCCTGGGCCTGTCGATCGTGCGCGCGATCGTCGATGCGCATCACGGATCGATCCGGGCCGAGGCCCTGCCCGAAGGTGGGCTCCGGGTGGAGATCTCACTGCCCCTCACCCCAGCTCACGAGGCGGCCCCGGCGAGGGTCTGAACTTATCCACGGTCGGCGGAGCTAAGCTCTGGCAAGAAATGAAGCCTTCCCGCCGCCCGCGCCTCAACCTGCCACAGTGGACGACTCACCCCGGTTTCGGTGTTGCTGCACTTCTCGGGGTTGCCGTGCTGTTGGTCGTGCACGGCGAGCCGCAACCCTCCTCGCGTCCCAGCGGTAAGTCGGTGGTGGTCTCGGGCTCGCCAACAGCGCCGGTCGGTGTTCCGGCCACGCTCGTCCTGCACAAGGGCCGGGTGGAGTACCGGCTCGGATCGACGGTGCGCCATGTTGCCTTGCCGTCCGGTGCCCGACCGCGGTCGATTCTGACCAGTCGCGGTCTTAGTGTGGTGATGGCCGCTGTTGGCAACCGGCAGCGGGCGTACGCGGTCACCAAGGATCTGAAGGTCACCGATCTCGGACCGGCTGACGCGGCCCTTCCCGCCGCACAGGGGACTGCGGCGATCGTGCTGGAGGTGGCCCTGGTTGATCCCGGTGTGCTGGATCAGGTGGCACCGTCGCCGAGCGCCAGTAGTTCACCGTCGGGTTCGGTGAGCACCAGCAGCAAAACACCCCCCGGGCAGGCAGCGGCCAAGGATTTCGGGATCCGTCGCTACGACTCCTCCGGGCGGATGGTGCAGGCCTTACGAGACCTGCCCAGGGGCATGCGCGCGGCCGTGGACACCGTCGTCGGACTGGTGGTCTGGACGCCGGTCAACCCGGTCTTCGACGGTTCCACTCCGCTCGAGCCGCTGTCCGCAGCCGCCCAGCTGGTGCGACCCAACGACACCCTTCGCGCACTGGGATCGGTCCACCCGCTGGCTGCCACGACCTCGGATCTGCTGGTGTGGGACGTGCAGCGACGCCAGTTCGGCATCATGCCACTGAGATACGTGACCTCGACCGCCACTTCGACGGCGAGCCCTTCGCCCGATCTGTCCCCGGGTTCATCCGGATCCCGGTCTGCGTCGTCGGAGTCACCGTCACCGTCGGCAACCCCGACGATCGTGGTGGGCACTCGCTGGTACGAGCCGACCCGGGGGTTCACCGTCACCGGGCCGGCCTCGTTCGCACCCGACGGATCCGCGTTCGCCGTCTATGCGCAGGTGGGCTCGCGGCGCCGGCTCGTCGTTGCCCAGCTCAACCAGGTGCTCACGAATCAGATCGAGGTCCTCGCGCTGACCGCCCCGACCTCGACACCCAGTCCCACGCCGGCCCCCGCGTCCGGTTCGGGCCCGGCGTCGAGTGATCAAGGACCTGGCGGTGTCGAGTCGAGCAGGGCGTCCGCCGCTTCGGCATCTTCGGCGTCCTCCGCCTCCTCGGCTTCCGCCGCGTCGGCGTCGTCGGCTTCCGCCGCAGCCGCCGCATCGCCGCCGTTCGACTCGGCCGGCTTTCCGATCCCGGCGCCGGTGCGACCCGCCTGGTGGGGCAAGTTGGTCGTGGCGGTCGGCTCCGAGGGCACGGTGGTCGGCTACCAACCTGGCAATGCCCAGGCCGCACTCCTCGACTTGGGCCTGGGCGGCATCCAGTCGATCGCCAACGCGCCCTGACTCGAGACCTCAGCCGGCCGCAACGCTCGCGACGCCGCGCTCCAGGAAACGTCGTCCGGTGACCTTCTCCGCGACGCCGGTCCGATCCAGCAGCGGCGTGATACCACCGTTGAAGAACGAGAAACCGGCCCCGGTGATCATGGCGAGGTCGATGTCCTGCGGTTGGAGGACCACACCTTCGTCGAGCATCAGTCTGGCCTCCTCGGCGAGTGCCGACAGCACTTGATCGCGGACCTGCTCCTTGGTCAGCGCTGGGGCAGCGCCTTGCTCGAAGAACGACTGGACGTCCGGGTCGACATGCTGCTTGCCCCCGTCCCAGCTGTAGATGCCCGGTTTCTTGGCTTCAACGATTCGGCGCAGGTTCTCCGAGACGTAGAACCGGCTACCGAAGGCCGCGTGCAGGGTCTGCGAGTTGTGCAATGCGATCGCGGGTCCGACGAGGGAGAGCAGGACGAACGGCGGCATCGGCGCCAGACCGGCAAAGGAGGCATCGGCCACCTCGATCGACGTGCCATCGTCGACGATCCGGCTTACCTCACCCATGAATCGACCGAGCAGACGGTTGACGATGAAGGACGGCGAGTCCTTGACGCCGATCGCGGTCTTCTTCAGCTGCTTGGCCACCGCGAAGGCCGTGGCCAGGGTTGCGTCGTCGGTCTGCTCGCCGCGCACGACCTCCAGCAGCGGCATCACCGCAACGGGGTTGAAGAAATGAAATCCCACGACCCGCTCCGGATGTCGGAGGTCGGCCGCCATCTCGCCGATGGATAGCGAAGAGGTGTTGGTCGCCAGGACCGCGGTCGGCGCGAGGTACTGCTCCAGTTCGGCGAACACCGACTTCTTGATATTGATCTCTTCGAAGACGGCCTCGATGACGAAGTCCGCGTCAGCGAAGGCATCCTTGGTCAGCGATCCGGACACCAGGGATTTCAGCCGGTTGGCCTTGTCCTGGCTGAGCCTGCCCTTGGCCAGTAACTGGTCCACCTCGCGGTGCACGTAACCGACGCCCTGGCCGAGGCGTTCCTGGTCGAGGTCGGTCAGGATCACCGGCACTTCAAGGCGGCGGGCGAAGAGCAATGCGAGTTGCCCGGCCATCAGCCCGGCACCCACCACACCCACCTTGGTGACCTTGCGGGCCAGCGAGGCGTCGGGCGCACCTGCCGGTCGCTTGGCCCGTTTGTTCACGAGGTCGAAGGCGTAAAGGCCGCTGCGTAATTCATCGCCCATCATCAGGTCCGCCAGCGCTTCGTCTTCGGCGGTGACGCCCTCGTCGAAGGATGCGGACTTGGCCAGTTCGATGAGATCCAGCGCGCGATACGCAGCGGGCGCGGCGCCATTGACCTTGGCGTCGGCGAACGCCCGGCCCCTGGTCACCGCATCGTCCCAGGCGTCGCCACGGTCGACACTCGGCCGCTCGACCGGAGTCGAGCCGTCGAGGACCTTGGCCGACCAGCGCAGCGATTCGGCCAGGAAATCGGCGGAATCGAGAAGCTCGTCGACGATGCCGAGCTCGGCCGCCTGCTTGGGTTCGAGCATCCTGTTCTGGTTCAAGGCGTTCTCGACGATGACCTTGACCGCCTGGTCCGCGCCGATCAGGTTGGGCAGGAGCTGAGTACCGCCCCAACCCGGGACCAGACCGAGGAAGCACTCAGGAAAGGCGATCGCGGCGGCCGCGGACGAAAGTGTCCGGTAGTCGCAGTGCAGCGCCAATTCCAGGCCGCCGCCCATCACCGCGCCATTGATGAAGGCGAATGTCGGCACCGTGAGGTCCTTGATGCGCCGGTAGACCTGGTGGCCCTGGCGGCCTAGGGCAAGGGCCTGGGCGCGGTCGGTGACGAGCCCGATACCCGAGATGTCGGCCCCCACGGCGAAGATGAACGGCTTGCCGGTGACGCCTACCGCGGCAATCCTGGGGGAGCGGGCTTCGATGGCGTCGAGGGCGGCGGACAGCGATCGCAGGCCACCGGGACCGAAGGTCGAGGGACGGGTGTGGTCCTGGCCGTTGTCGAGCGTGATCAGCGCGAACTCCCCGGCGAGGCCCGGAATGTCGAGGAACCGCACCAGCGACTGGGTCACGACCTCGTTCTCGAACACCGGCTCACCGATTTGGCGGGTCATTTGTTGTTACCTTCCTTAACTGCGCTGCCTGCGCTGACTGCGTGTGGCCGGTCGAAGTTGGGGTTCTCCCAGATCACCGTGCCCCCTTGGCCGAAGCCGACACACATCGCGGTAAGGCCGTACCGGACCTCCGGATGCTCACCGAACTGCCGGGCCAGTTGGGTCATCAACCGCACTCCTGACGATGCCAGCGGGTGGCCCAGGGCGATCGCACCGCCGTAGGCGTTGACGCGGGCGTCGTCGTCGGCGATGCCATAGTGCTCGAGGAACGCCAGCACCTGCACTGCGAAGGCCTCGTTCAGCTCCAACAACCCGATGTCCTCGATGCTCAGCCCGGTGGCCTTGAGGGCCTTCTCGGTGGACGGTATCGGTCCGACGCCCATCACCTCGGGGTCCACGCCGGCAAAGCCGTAGCCCACCAGCTTCATCTTCACCGGCAGACCCAATTCCCCGGCCGCCTCTTCACTGGCCAGAATGCAAGCGGTGGCACCGTCGTTCAAACCGGCGGCGTTGCCGGCAGTGATCCGGCCATGGGGCCGAAATGGCGTCTTCAGCGCGGCCAGGTCCTGCAGCGTCGTACCGGGGCGCGGTGGTTCGTCCCGGGTGGCCAGGCCCCAACCGTGCTCGGCCGACCGGGTGGCCACCGGTACCAGGTCGGGTTGGATCTTGCCCTCGGCATAGGCCTTGGCCACCTTCTCCTGGCTACGCAGCGCATAGAGGTCAGCCCGTTGCCGGGTGATGCCCGGGTAGCGATCGTGCAGATTCTCGGCCGTCATGCCCATGGAGAGCGCGGACATGTCGACGATCTTGTCGGACAGGAATCGCGGATTGGGGTCCGCCGCCTCTCCCATCGGGTGGCGTCCCATATGTTCCACGCCGCCGGCGATCGCCACGTCGTAGGCACCGAACGCGATGGAGCCCGAGATGCTGGTCACCGCCGTCATCCCGCCGGCACACATCCGGTCGATGGCGTAACCGGGCACTGATTTGGGCAGGCCGGACAGCAAGCCTGCCACCCGCCCGATGGTCAGCCCCTGGTCACCGATCTGGGTACTGGCCGCGATGGCGACCTCATCGATTCGCTTCGGTGGCAGTTCCGGATGGCGCCGGATGAGTTCCCGGATCACGGCGACGATCAGGTCGTCTGCCCGGGTCTCGGCGTACATACCCTTACCGGCTTTGCCGAACGGGGTACGGGCGCCGTCAACGAAGACGACCTCCTTCAGCTGACGAGATGTCACAGCGGTCTCCTTGGAATACCTGAATACCTGCTCGGGTGCGAGGTTGCACGTCGGCTCGGTCTGGTTACCGACGGGTAACTTAACTGTAGCGGGCAGCGCTGATGCTTGTCTCGACGAAATTCTGTGATCTAACAGACCGACCGGACGAGCGCGGAGGGACGCCGGTCAGAGGTCGGCGGATCCCGGCTCGGTGACCGTCGGAGCAGCGGCGGCCGCACTGCTCGGGCCAGTGCTCCGTGCAGTGCTGGGCACCGTGGTGGGGAGTGTGGTCGGCGCCGCTGCGAGGGCGGCGGTCAGCTCGGCCGCGAGCATGTCGATCTGCCACGGACGGGCACCTAGTTCGGCCATCTTGGCCCGCACCGCCGGCTCGGTCAACGGCCGCACCGGACGCCAGCAGAGGCGCCGAATGACGTCCCCGGCCAGCAGGTTCTGGCTCACGACGTGGTGTGCGGCCCCGGCCTTTGACACGACCTGCTTGGCCGCGGCCAAGCGCAGCGCAGCCTGGGGATCCTTGTCACGCCAACGAGCGGGGGCCGGCATCGCGTCCGGGTCGGCGCTGAGCTGCGACACCGCGGGCAGGTCGGCTTCAGCCAGCTGCCGACCGGCGTCCAGGGCCCGGAACCACTGGCCGACAAGCCGGCGCTGTCGTGGACCGTTGAAGACAGGCAGGGCCAGCAGTTCGCCCGGGCTCTTGGGATTGGCCTTGACGGCGGCCATGATGGCCGAATCGGGAAGGATGCGGCCAGGCGCGATGTCCCGCTCGGCGGCATGACGGTCGCGCGCTTCCCATAACGAACGTGCCATGGCCAGTTGGCGCCGGTTCCGAATCGAATGAATGCCGGAGATGCGCCGCCACGGCTCGACCCTGGGGGTCGGGGGCGGCGCCGCGAGGATGGCTTCGCACTCCTGTTCGGCCCACGCCGTCTTGCCGGTCCGCACCAACTCGGCCAGCAACGCCTCGCGCAACTCGATCAACAGTTCCACGTCGAGCGCGGCGTATTCCAGCCAGGCATGCGGTAGCGGTCGAGTAGACCAATCCGCTGCGGAGTGACCCTTTTCCAGCGCAATACCGAGGTACTGCTCGACCATGGTGCCCAGAGCGACGCGTTCGAAACCCAACAGGCGGCCGATCAGCTCGCTGTCGAACAATCGGCTCGGTCGCATGCCGACCTCGGCCAGACAGGGCAGGTCCTGGGTGGCCGCATGCAGGATCCACTCGGCGTCCGACAGCGCTGTTCCGATGGCCGACAGGTCGGGTAGCGAGATCGGATCGATCAGCACGGTGCCGAAGCCCTCACGGCGGATCTGCACGAGGTAGGCCCGCTGGCTGTAGCGATAGCCCGAGGCGCGTTCGGCATCGATGGCGACCGGACCCGTCCCCGCAGCCAACCCGGCCGCCGCTGCCGCGAGCTCTGCGGGTGTCGTTAGCGGTTCCGGTGTTCCGTCTCTCGGCGTTCGCAGCAGGAGCGTCGCGCCAGTCGCGGGCGCCTCGGGCTCGCCTGACGCGTCCTGCTCCTCGGGATCAGCGGTCACCGAGAACAGCCACACCCTCCGGCGGCAGACCGGCGGCCACCGCCAACAGATCCACGAACGCCAGCACGTGTGTCGTCAGGTCGGGCTCGGTTGCCGTCCACGACCCCCGGAGCTCCAACTGTGTCGTACTGCGGGGCCCGTGCACGTCGCCGAAGCGGGTTGAGGTCGTCTGGGTGACCGTTCCGCCGACCGCGGTGTACGGGACGCCATGCTGTTCCAATGCCTCGGTGAGCCAACTCCAGCCAACCGCCGGAAGCAGCGGATCGCCGGCCATGTCAGCTGCGAGGTCGGCCTGTGCATAGGCGACCAGCCGGATTTCGCCGTCCCAGGCTTCCGCACCGTCGGGGTCGTAAAGCACGACGAGGCGTCCGGTCGCTCCTTCGGCGCCGGTGGTGTCGATGTCCACCGCGACCGCGAACGACCAGGGCGCCAGTCGCTGCGGTGGGCGGATCCGTTCCAGGATCGCCACGGATCGGATCGGCGCTGCGAGCATCGTGTCCACCGCGTGCCGGAACACCTCAGGTGCGTTGCTCGGCACGGCGTCGTCATCCCCGGCCGACGCCGTTGGGTCGCCGCCGAGTGTCACGCCGGAGTCGGCCAACATGCCAGGATCCCTTTCGGAGAAACCCCGAGCCGAAACCCCGGGTAGCGACTGTCCGCGTAGGAACTTCGCATGAGCGTCGCCTCTCGCGCGTGAGGCGCGCCGCATCCGGCAGGTCCTGCCGTCGCCGGCCATCCCCGGTCCGTGCAAACATGGACTTCGATGTCATCCTTCAGGCCCACCCAAAACCTCCCTGCCGCCGGCACTGCCGCTGTGCATCCGGCCGAGCAGAGCCTGCTGTTGCGAGCAGCGCGCGGCGAACACACCGATCATCCGCCCGTGTGGTTCATGCGCCAAGCCGGACGTTCGCTGCCCGAGTACCGCGCCCTGCGAACCGGGACGAAAATGCTCGAAGCCTGCCGGACGCCGGAGTTGGTCACCGAGATCACGCTACAACCGGTGCGCCGGCACGGCGTGGATGCCGCGATCCTCTTCTCCGACATCGTGGTGCCCCTGGTCGCGACGGGTCTGGACATCGAGATCGTGCCAGGAACCGGGCCGGTGGTCGCCGAACCGGTTCGTTCGGTCGCGGACGTAGAGCGGATTCGACCGCTTGATCCCGATGACATCTCCGACATCGAAACCTCCGTGCGCCTGCTGGTCGCCGAACTCGGCGAAACACCCCTGATCGGGTTCGCAGGAGCGCCGTACACGCTGGCCAGCTATCTCGTCGAAGGTGGACCCTCCAAGGACCATGCCCGGACCAAGGCTCTGATGCACGCCGAACCCGACGTGTGGAACGCCCTGTTGGACCGGCTGGCGCAGATCTCGGCCACCTTCCTCACTGTGCAGTTGGAGGCCGGCGCCGCCGCGGTGCAACTCTTCGACTCCTGGGCCGGCGGCCTGTCTGCGACCGACTACCGACGCTTCGTGCTGCCTCATTCGCAGGCGGTGTTCGCCGCGCTCGCCGATACCGGCGCGCCGAGGATCCACTTCGGAGTCGGCACCGCTGAGCTGCTGGACCTGATGCGGCAGGCCGGCGCGGATGTAGTCGGGGTGGACTGGCGCACCCCGCTGGATGTCGCAGCGGCCCGGATCGGACAGGGCACGCCGGTGCAGGGCAACCTGGACCCGGCGATCCTGCTCGCCGGCTGGCCGGTGATCGAGTCCGAGGTCCGCCGGATTGTTGCCGAAGGCCGCCGCGCCCCCGGTCACATCTTCAATCTGGGCCACGGCGTGTTACCGGAAACCGATCCCGCGATGTTGAGCCGAGTCGTCGAGCTCGTGCATTCCCTTTGACGGCGGCGTCCGTCGACGGTATGAGGGCTGTCGAACCCGCAGGGCCGCGCATCGTTGTGGTCGGCGGCGGTGTCGCCGGGCTGGCTGCCGCCCGCCGACTGATCGCGTCCCGCCCGGACGCAGAGGTGATCGTATTCGAGGCGTCGCCTGCGGTCGGTGGCAAGCTGCGCCGCAGGCAGGTCGGTGGGGCCTGGGTCGATGTGGGAGCCGAGGCGATGCTCGCCCGCCGGCCGGAAGGAGTCGCTGCCGCCGCGGCGCTCGGGTTGAACGACGCCCTGCTACACCCACTGACCACATCGGCGCTGCTCCGCAACCGCGGGCGCAACCGACCGCTGCCGGCCCGGACCCTGATGGGAATCCCTGGAGACATCGCTGCCGTGCGAGCCGCGGACGTGCTGAGTGAAGCCAGTCTGGATCTGATCGCGGCCGAACCGCACGCTGCACCACTGGCCGCCCTCGACTCGGACGTCTCGGTGGGTGATCTGGTCACATCTCGTTTCGGCGCGGAGGTGGTCGACCGGATCGTGGATCCGCTGCTCGGCGGGGTATACGCCGGTCGCGCCAGCTCGATCTCGATCCAAGCGGCGATTCCCGGGCTGGCACGGCGGCTGATGACCGTCGGCGGGTCGCTGCTCGAGGCAACACAGTCCCAGCTGGCACCGCCTGATTCGGCATCGCCTGATCTGACGTCGCCTGATTCGGCATCGCCTGATCTGACGTCGCCGCGAACCGGTCACCCGGCGGCCCAACCGGTCTTTGCCTCGATCGAAGGCGGCCTTGCGCGCCTGGCCGAGTCGATGGCCGCCGGTGGTGGATTCACGGTGCGGACCGACATGCCGGTGCGGCAGATCCGCCGTACCGCGGCCGGATTCGCGCTCACCGTTGGTTCGGCTGCCCAGCCGGAGATCATCGAGGCCGACGCCGTGGTGCTGGCCACACCAGCGAGCAAGGCTTCGGCGCTGCTGGCCGGGCTGGCGCCGATGGCGGCCGCAGAGCTGGCGGCCATCGAGACGGCGAGCGTGGCGATCGTGACGTTGGCCTTTGGCGACGCAGTCCATAGGCCGGGCGGAGCTGGCCACGACCGGTCCTTACCGCCGGGCAGCGGCATCCTGGTGCCCAGTGTGGAGGGGTTGCATGTGAAGGCAATGACGTTCTCGTCGCAGAAGTGGCCCGGTGTCGGCGCGGACGGTGGTGTGACCCTGATGCGGGCTTCGCTCGGTCGGGCCGGTGAGGAATGGGCGTTGCAGCGTGCCGACGACGAACTGGTCGCGACCGTCCGGGCCGAGCTGGCGATCGTCACCGGATTGCGCGCAGTACCCGTCGATACCCACGTGCAGCGCTGGGGCGGCGCCTTGCCGCAGTACGCCCTTGGCCATCTGCAGCGTGTCGAGCGGATCAGGGCCGCCGTCGCTGGAGTGTCGGGCATGGCGGTCTGCGGCGCGACCTACGACGGAGTCGGCATCCCGGCGTGCATTGCCTCAGCTCACATGGCCGCTGACCGGGTAGTCGCCGGTCTCAATCCCAAAGGACAATGAACTGCATGGTCGATGGCAAGCAGGCTCGCGAGTTGAACGACGTCATCCGGTACACCGCCTGGTCGGTGTTCTCGGTACAGGATCCGATTGGTGCGGCTGACCGCGCCCCGCTGGCCGGCGAAGTGGCCCAGCTGTTCGCTGAACTCGATGCTGCGGATATCAAGGTGCGCGGGGTATACGACGTTTCAGCCCTGCGGGCCGACGCGGAACTGATGATCTGGTGGCATGCCGCGAGCGCGGACGAGCTGCAGTCCGCCTACAGCCGTTTCCGGCGAACCGGCCTGGGCCGGCACCTTCGCCCCGTGTGGTCGGTCATGGCGCTGCATCGCCCGGCCGAGTTCAACAAGAGCCATGTGCCGGCCTTCCTGGCTGAGGAACAACCGCGAGCGTATGTCTGCGTCTATCCGTTCGTCCGGTCCTACGAGTGGTACCTGCTGGAGGACGGCGAGCGGCGTCAGCTGCTGGCCGAACACGGCAAGATGGCACGCGACTACCCGGACGTGCGGGCCAACACCGTGGCCTCCTTCGCCCTGAACGACTACGAGTGGATCTTGGCTTTCGAGGCGGACGAACTTCATCGGATCGTGGACCTGATGCGCCACCTGCGAGGATCGGAGACCAGGCTGCACGTCCGCGAAGAAGTGCCGTTCTACACCGGCACCCGGCGGACGATCGCTGAGCTGGTCGAGACGCTTCCGTAGCTCGAAGACCTGTCCCGGGGCCAGCCGTCCTTAGCCGGCAGCGCCCTCGTCGAACCGCATGCTGATCGAATTGATGCAGTAGCGCAGGTCGGTCGGCGTGCCGTAACCCTCTCCGGAGAACACATGACCGAGGTGGCTGTGGCAGCTCGCGCAGACCACTTCGACGCGACGCATGCCCAGCGTCGTGTCGACCCGCTCGAGGACCGAATCGCCGGCTAGCGGGGAGAAGAAACTCGGCCAGCCGCAATGCGAGTCGAACTTCTCCGCCGACCGGAACAATTCAGCACCACAGGCGCGACAGGAGTACACGCCCTCCCGGTGGTTGTCGGTGAACTCGCCGCGGTACGGAGCCTCGGTAGCTCCCTCCCGAAGCACGCTGTATTCGGCCGGCGATAGCTCGGCCTGCCACTGGTCGTCGGTCTTGAAGACAGCCGGTTCGGAGTGCTCCGTCGGAAAACTGGTCATGATCCGACAGTACCTAGCAGCCACCACGCGAGCCCGGCTCCGTCGTTACGAAGTTCTTACCGCCGGACTCAGAGCCAGCTGCTGATCACGGCCAGGATGCTGATCAGGATGGGCAGCAGGATGATGGCTACGAGCGTGAAGGCCATCGGCCGGGACACCTTGCGGCGGCGGGTCAGGCCCGCGGCGAAGTCACCCATCATCCGGATCTCGCCCTCGGGTGAGTACTGGCTGACCGGGCGCTCGTAGTGCGGATCGAGGTAGACGATCTCCGGCCGGGTGGCCCGCATCGAACCGGCTGTGGGGGGCCCCATGGGCGGAACGCCAGCCGGTGCGGGGTCGTGCGAACCGGGCTTGCGAGCTGGGATCTCCTCGGGACTCATGCAACCAGCATGCCTGTCCGGCGTCTGGCTTGTCAGTCCGTGAAGCAGAGCCCCTTGAATCTGACCAGCAATTCTGCCGCTTCGTCCGGTTGTGCCGGGAGGTCCAGGCGCCCGTAGAGCCAGAGCAGCAGCTCAGATGCCGTGGCAATGACCCTCGGGCCGGTGAATTCGGCGCCGTCTGAAGCCCCGACGGTGAACTCGACGGTGCCTGGCAGCGAGGCGTCCCGGACAGTCCACGTTCGGCCGAGATCAGCGGCGACGAGTACGAAAATTCCCGCGAGATCCGGACGGGCGGTCGCGGGGTGATCGGCCACGCTGGACACTGAGAAGGTCAGGAACTCGGTTATCGCATCGGCAGCCATCACCGGATCCAACGCCAGGTCGTGGCCCACAGCATGCGCGGCGTCCCAGTGGTGCACCGCGGCCTCCTGCACCTGGTGGCGGGTGATGAACCCGATGTGCTGAGCATCGGGCGCCCAGGTCCACACCCGGCGGTCCTGATCGGCCCGGCCCAGTACATCGGCCATGCGCCGGGCACCGGCGAGGAACACCGACACCAAATCCTCGTCCGCGGCCCGGGGTGGCCGGGAATCGTCCGGTGGCGGTTCGCTGAGGCCTCCGGCGGCTATCGTCGCCCAGAACCAGTGCACATCGGTGACGTGAGCCACCAGATCGGCGACGGTCCAGCCCGGGCAATGCTCGACCGGCGCGGCCAGATTGGTGCGGGCCGACCGGGCCAGACCCTGACTGTGCTCGCGGACAGCCGCGAGCAGGACGCCCGGGTCGAGGGTCGAGCTGCCAGCGGGGCCGGCGGTCTCGGAAGGGTGGGCGGTCTCGGAAGGGTCGGCGGTCTGGGAAGGGTCGCGGTCGGACACGGGCGCAAGGCTATCGGCATCGGCTGACAACGCAGCTAGCCTCGGAGCATGGCGTCCCCATACACAGAGGTGCAAGTCGGCGACCGCACGATCAAGCTCACCAATCCGGATCGGGTCTACTTCTCCGAACGTGGCGAGACGAAACTGGACCTCGCGAAGTACTACCTCTCGGTCGGCGACGGAATCGTCCGCGCCCTGCGGGAGCGTCCGTGCATGCTCCACCGATTCCCGGAAGGCGCCGGGGGTGAACGGATCTACCAGAAGCGCATTCCCAGGGGTGCGCCCGAGTGGGTCCAGACGGTCGAGGTGAAGTTCCCATCCGGGCGTACCGCGGACGAGTTGTGCGTCACGGAGCTCGGCAGTGTCATCTGGGCGGTACAGATGTCCACCGTCGAGTTTCATCCCTGGCACTCACGCCGGGCGGACACCGAACGACCGGACGAGCTGCGCATCGACCTCGATCCGCAGCCGGGCACCGGGTTCGCCGAGGCGGTCGTGGTGGCCGGGCTGGTGCGCGAGCTGTTGGGCGAACTCGGTGCGGCGGGCTGGCCCAAGACCTCCGGTTCGCGAGGTGTCCACATCTACCTGCGCATCAAGCCCGACTTCGGATTCCGGGAGGTACGCCGAGCCGCCTTGGCGCTGGCTCGCGAGATCGAGCGGCGGGCCCCCGAACTGGTGACGACCGCGTGGTGGAAGGAGGAGCGCGGACAACAGATCTTCATCGATTACAACCAGAATGCTCGGGATCGCACGATCGCCTCCGCCTATTCGGTGCGGGCATCACCGTCCGGCCTCGTATCGGCCCCCGTCACCTGGGACGAGCTGCCCGAGGTGCAGACGAGCGACTTCACCATTGCGACCATGCCTGATCGATTCGCCGACCTGGGCGACCTGCATGCGGGCATCGACGATGCAGTCTGGTCGATCGAGCCGTTGCTCGAGATGGCCGATCGCGAC
>JAVEEN010000047.1 GCA_030840445.1 Pseudonocardiales bacterium | reverse complement strand
TGACGTAGACGCCGTTGCGCTCGCCGGGCTCGCCCGTCTCGAAGTCGAACAGGAACTTCGGTACGAAGAACAGCGAGAGACCCTTGGTGCCGGGGCCTGCGCCCTCGGGGCGGGCCAGCACCAGGTGGAAGATGTTCTCGAACAGGTCGCCGGAGTCACCCGAGGTGATGAAGCGCTTCACGCCGTCGATGTGCCAGGAGCCGTCGTCCTGCTTGACGGCCTTGGTGCGGCCGGCGCCCACGTCAGAGCCTGCGTCGGGCTCGGTCAGCACCATGGTGGAGCCCCAGCCACGCTCGGCGGCCAGCACGGCCCACTTCTTCTGCTCCTCGGTGGCGAGGTGGTAGAAGATGTTCGCGAATCCGGCGCCGCCTGCATACATCCAGACAGCCGGGTTGGCGCCGAGGATGTGCTCGTTGAGCGCCCACATCAGTGCCTTGGGCGTTGGCGTGCCGCCAAGCGCCTCGTCGAGACCGACCCGGTCCCAGCCGGCGTCGAGCACGGCGCGCACAGACTTCTTGAAGGCCTCGGGCAGCGTCACCGAGAAAGTGTTGGGGTCGTAGACCGGGGGGTTGCGGTCACCCTCGGCGAATGAATCGGCGATCGGGCCCGTGGCCAGCCGGCTCATCTCGGCGAGCATCTCGCGAGCGGTGTCGACGTCGAGGTCGCTGAACTGACCTTCGCCGAGCGCCTTGTCGATGCCGAATACCTCGAACAGGTTGAACACCTGGTCACGGACGTTGCTCTTGTAATGGCTCACGATGTCTCCTCGATGAGATTCCGTCTGCGGTTGGGTACTCACGATAAGTTACCCACCAGTAACTGCGGCCAACTATACCGTTCGGTAACTTCAACGCAAAGCCCCTTTGAGCAAATTTCTGCCAGCTAAGTAACCCAGTGGTTGATTGGGTCCCACCAGTACCATCAAATTAGCTCTGACCTGCGATTTCATCGGATTGTGATATCGGCCACGAGAACCTGTGAGTCGGCCGATAGGGTGTCTCGAATGAGGCGTGTAGCGGTGTGGGGAACGGGCAACATGGGGTCGACGGCGATCCGTTCGGTGACGGCCTTTCCAGGGCTGGAATTGGCCGGTGTGATCACCTCATCGCCGGACAAGGAAGGCAGGGACGCAGCGACGTTTGCCGGCCTGGGCTCACCCACCGGCGTCACCGCCACCACCGACGTCGACGCCGCGCTGTCGGTCAGCGATGCCGTGGCCTACATGGCGTCCGGCGACATCCGTCCCGACGACGCGATCAACGACATCGTGCGCTGCCTGCGCGCGGGCGTCCACGTCGTGACGCCGTCGCTGTACTCGCTATACGACCCCCGGTCCGCGCCGAAGGAGTGGGTCGACCGCCTGACCGCTGCGGCCGAGGAGGGCGGCGCCACGCTGTTGGTCAGTGGCGTCGACCCCGGTTGGGCCAACGACGCGCTGGCAGTGATGGCTGCCGGACTGTGCACCCGCATCAAGACCATCTACTGCCAGGAGATCTTCGACTACTCGACCTACGACCAGCCCTATGCGGTCAAGGTGTCGTGCGGATTCGGCGGATCCATGGATGAGATGCCGATGATGCTGTTGCCGTCCATCCCGACCATGGTCTGGGGCGGCAACATCCGGCTCATCGGCCGCGGCCTGGGGCTCGAGATCGACGAGATCACCGAAGAGCTCGAGCGGCTGCCTCTCGAGGAATCGGTCGATACCGTGATGGGGCCCTTCGAGAAGGGCACGCAAGGCGCGTTCTGGCTGAAGATCATCGGCTGGTCGGGTGGCAAGAAGCGGATCGTCGTCGACCACATCACCCGTATCCACCCGTCCTGTGCGCCGCAGTGGCCACAGCCCGACGAGGGTGCGGGCGACCACCGCGTCGTCGTCGACGGCGACCCGCAGCTCACCATCGTCAGCCGTGCCGATCTGCCTGGCGGCAACCGCGCCGGCGGCGGCAATACGACGGCCGCCAACCGGCTGCTCGGCGCCATCGAGTGGCTGGCTACCCAGAAGCCTGGCATCTACGACGGCCTGGACGTTCCGCTGCACACGCCGCTACCGGATGAAGTCGAGGCGACGCGCTGGGCCGATTGATCGCCGAGGATCAGTCTCCGGATTGGGGAGCCGCCACGGCCTCCGACTCGGCCGACGGTGCGACGGGCTGTGCACCCTCCTGCGGCGATTCCGAATCGGACAGCTGACCGACGAGGTACTCGGCCAGCCCCCCGATGGTCGGATAGTCGAACACCGCGGTCGCGTTGATCGTGAACGCGCCGCCGAACTGACTGTGCAACCGGTTTCGGAGTTCGATCGCCATCAGTGAATCGGTACCCAGATCGAGGAACCGACTGGTTGCGGCCGGCGGCGACGCGAGCCGCAGGAAGTTCTGCACCTCGCGCTGAAGGAATTCGGTCACGAAACTGGCGCGCTGCGCCACCGGTATCTCCTGCAGTTGCCGAAGCAGCTCACTGTCACCGACCACTTCGCCGACGGCACTCGGCAACACGAGGTCGAGAATCGGCGGACGCGAACTGCC
>JAVEEN010000040.1 GCA_030840445.1 Pseudonocardiales bacterium | reverse complement strand
CTCACGCGGTACTTGCGGCGTTGCTCGGTCCGGTCCTCGCTCGTGCCTCGCTCGATCCTCCCTCGCCTCACGCGGTACTTGCGGCGTTGCTCGGTCCGGTCCTCGCTCGTGCCTCGCTCGATCCTCCCTCGCCTCACGCGGTATCCCTCAGCATGCGGGTGGCCTTGTCCAGCAGATCTCGCTCATCGGAGTAAGCCAGCCTGGCGGCGATCTCCGGAATCGGGACCCACGCGACCTCGGTCACCTCCAGGTCGGAATCCGACAGTTGCCCGCCAACCGCCCGCAAGAGGAAGTGATGGACGGTCTTGTGGATCCGCCGGCCCTCGGCCACGAACCAGAAGTCGATCGTGCCGAGGCGCCCGAGGATCTCGCCGTCTATGCCGGTCTCTTCGGCCACCTCGCGGACGGCCGCCTGGGCAGCGGTCTCACCCTGCTCAAGATGCCCCTTTGGCAGGGACCACAGCAGTTGCCCGCGGCGACTGGTCCGGCCGATGAGAGCCCCGGCCGGCACGGAGCCGGACAGGTCCACGACCAGGCCACCGGCACTGGTCTCATCGACGCGAGGGAGCCGCGGGCGTCGGGTGGTCGACGCTCGGGACATGACCCGATGTTACCCAGCGTGTAGGTAGGCTCCGCTCACGTGACCGCACCGTCCTCGAGATTTTCTCCGTCCGCTCCACCACCAGCCGGATCCAGCCATGATTCCGCCATCGATCAGCAAACCGAGGGGCAGATCGTGACAAATCCGGGCCAGCTGGTGGACATCTCGGCGTCGGCAGTTCACCTCGGGCAGGCCTTCGCAGCGGCCGGATACCAGCTTTACTTGGTCGGCGGTCCGGTGCGGGACGCCCTGATGGGCCGTCGGGTCACGGACCTGGACTTCACCACCGACGCCCGTCCGGAGGCCGCGTTGGCCATTCTGTCCCCGGTTGCGCAGGCGGTGTGGACCACGGGTATCGAATTCGGCACGGTCGGCGCGCAGATCGACGGCGACGCCTGCGAGATCACCACATTCCGGGCGGATCGCTACGACCGGGTGAGCCGGAATCCGACGGTGGCCTTCGGCGACAACCTCAACGATGATCTACGGCGTCGTGACTTCACCATGAACGCGATGGCGGTGTCGGTCATCGACCGGTCGTTTCATGACCCTTATGGGGGCCTGGCCGACCTGGCTCGCGGCGAACTCCGGACGCCCGCCACGGCCGAGGAGTCTTTCGCCGACGATCCGCTTCGCATGCTGCGGGCGGCCCGCTTCGTGTCTCAACTCGGCGTCACGGTCGCCGACGACGTGCTCGCCGCGATGAAGGCATTGGCTCCCGAACTCGCCCGGATCACAGCCGAACGGGTACAGGCCGAGCTCAACAAACTGATCGGCGGCCGGTACCCCCGGAGGGGGCTCGAGGTACTCGTGGACACCGGCTTGGCCGCCGTCGTGTTACCGGAGGTCGCCGCGCTTCGGATGACCACCGACGAGCACGGCCAGCACAAGGACGTCTACGCCCACTCGCTGCAGGTACTGGAGCAGGCGATCGCCCTCGAGCAGGCGGGCTCGGCCGCCGGTTCGCCGCCGGATCTCACCTTGCGCTGGGCGGCGCTGCTGCACGACATCGGCAAGCCGGACACACGGCGGTTCGTGGAAGCGTCCGCCGGCGGCCGCCAGGTGACGTTCCATCACCACGAGGTGGTGGGTGCGCGCATGACCAGGAACCGTCTCAAGGCCCTCAAGTTCCCCAAGGACCAGATCGAGGACATCTCGCGGCTGGTGTTTCTACACCTTCGCTTCTACGGCTACGGCCGAGGTGAATGGACCGACTCGGCGGTTCGCCGCTACGTGACCGATGCCGGCCCGCTCCTCGACCGGTTGCACAAGCTGGTTCGCTCCGACACGACGACCCGGAACAAGCGCAAGGCCGCCACCCTGTCCGCGACCTACGACCACCTCGAGGACCGGATCGCCAAGCTGCGGGAGCAGGAGGAGCTCGACGCGATCCGTCCGGACCTGGACGGCAAGGACATCATGGCTATCCTGCAGATCCCGCCCGGCCCGCTGGTCGGACGGGCCTACCGGTACTTGCTCGAACTCCGGATGGAGCAGGGTCCGCTGGAGCACGGCCGGGCGGTAGCGGAGCTCGAGGCCTGGTACGCGCGGCAGGCTTCCCAGGACTGAGGCCATCCTGATGAAGTCCGGAAACGTCCGTGGCGGGGGCTGCGGCTACCGCGCGACTGGGATGCCCGACGTCGGCTGGACATCGGGCACCGCGGGTTCGTTGGTGTCGCGCACCCGGTAGTAGATGAACCCGGCAATCAGGTATGCGATACCGATGATCAACACCGCGATGACCGACTTGCCGTTCTCCGGCAACAACACCGCGGTCAGCACCGCGGCGGACACGAAGAGCATGTTGAACAGGGTGTCGTAGAGCGAGAACACCCGGCCCCGGAAGTCATCGGCCACCCGCTGGGCCACCATGGTGTCCACGCAGATCTTCACGCCCTGCGCGACGAAGCCCAGCACGGCCGCGGCGGGCAGAAAGGTCTGCAGCTTGAACGGCAAGCCGAGCGCCAGTTCCGTGACACCGGCCAACATCAATAGCAGACCGGGCCAGCGGGTGAACCCTAGCCGCCGGGTGGCCCGCGGTGTCACCAATGCGGCCAGCCCACCGCCGATCGCGATACCGGCCACCGCCTGGGCGAGTCCGGGCAGACCGGCGCGGAAGAATCCGGCCTCGCTGAAGTAGTTGCGATACAACAACAGAGTCGTGATCGCGGTGATCCCGTACGCAAAGCGGTGCACTGCGATCATGCCGAACGCTCGGACGACGGACGGATGCGAGCGGACATGCTGGGCTCCGGCCAGCAGCCCCGCCACCACATGGCGCACCGTCTCGCCGTGACTGCGGGTGTCGTCGTCCGGGCCGAGTTTGAGCATCGGGAATCCTGCGGCGAAGACTCCGGCTATCAGGTAAGCCACCGCGGCCCCGAGCGCGATCACGGCCGAGCCCAGGTCGCCGCCGCCCGCCATGGATCTGAGGCCGATTGCCGCCCCGCCACCGAGCGCAGCCACCACCGCACCTGCCGTCGTCGAGAGTGCGTTGGCCGTGATCAGCCGTTCCGGCTCCACCACATGTGGCAGCGACGCGGAAAGGGCCGATAGCACGAACCGGTTCACCGAGATGACCACTAGTGCGCTCAGGTAGAAGGGCTGGCCGTGCACGCCGGCGGCGATCTCCGCCGCTACCCCGCAAACCAGCAGGGCGCGGATCAGGTTGGCATTGCGCAGCACCCGCTGCCGCCACCACCGGTCGAGCAGGACGCCGGCGAACGGGCCCAGGACGGTGTAGGGCAGCAGCAGCACAGCGAACCCAGCGGCGATGTCAGCGGCATGTGCCTGCCGCTCGGGATTGAAGAGCACCGCCCCGGCGAGCGAGGCCTGGAAGACGCCGTCGGCGAACTGGCCGTGCAGGCGCACGGCGAGGAGCCGGCGCAGATCGGGCCGACCGAGCAGATGGCGCGTGGTGTACATCGTCGCCTTTGGGCGGCCGGTCGGGGCAGCCACGGCGATGTCGGCGTCGAAGCACGAAGCAGCGACCTCGCGATCCGCGGTGTCGCCAACCGGTCCGGTTTCGCCGAATGCCACGCCCCTGACCGTAGTCGGTGAAACGGTGTCGGGGTGCAGGATGTAGGTGTGAGGAGTTGGCGCAGAGGACCTCGAGAACGTCTGCCGGCAGAAGCGGAGCCTGCTCGTGATCAGTGAACACCCCGAACTGCCACCAGTCCCCCGATTGCCCCCGGGACCGCACCGGCTGCTGATCGCCACCCCCGCCCTGGCTGACCCGGAGTTCTTCCGAACCGTGGTGTTCCTGATCGAGCACGATGAGACCGGCACCGTGGGCGTGATCATCAATCGCCCGTCACACGCGCCGGTAGGCCAGATCCTGCCCGACTGGCAGGAGGTGATGAGTGAGCCGGCAGTCGTCTTCAACGGTGGCCCGGTCCAGCGCGATGGCGCCCTCGGGCTCGGGCGGCTCGCGGGCGCCACCGACGCCGGCAATGGCCTGCGCGCGGTGAGCGGCGGCCTGGCTCTGGTAGATCTGGACGCGAACCCCGACGAGGTCGCGGTGGGAGCCGCCAGCCTGCGGGTGTATGCCGGGCACGCCGGTTGGGGCGTCGGGCAACTCGAGGCCGAGATCGAGGAGGGTTCCTGGTTCGTCGTCACCGGCGGCCTCGACGACGTGTTCTCCGAGCGCCCTGGAACCCTGTGGCGGAGTGTGCTGCGCCGCCAGCCCGCTCCCCTTTCGCTGCTGTCGACGTTTCCGGTCGACGTCGGTCTCAACTGAGCGCAGCCTGCTCAGCCCGTTGCTGCTGGGGCCGCTGACCGACTTGGTCTCGGCTGCGGCCGGCGGGGCCTCAAATCGGTGTCCATGCATAGTGCGGCCCGAAAGGTCGGTTTTCTCGAACGAGGCCGACCTTTCGGGCCGCACTATGGCTTACACGGTGCGTTACGCGGTGCGTTACAGGGTGCGTTACAGGCTCAGCGCTCGATGTCGCCGTCGATGAACTGCTGCACCTTCAGACGGGCAGTCTCATCGTCGTATTGTTCGGGCGGCGACTTCATGAAGTAGGACGCGGCCGACAGCAGCGGACCTCCGATGCCGCGGTCCTTGGCGATCTTCGCCGCGCGCAGGGCGTCGATGATGATGCCGGCGGAGTTGGGCGAGTCCCACACCTCGAGCTTGTACTCCAGGTTCAGCGGCACCTCACCGAAGGCGCGGCCCTCGTGGCGGACGTAGGCCCACTTGCGGTCATCGAGCCATTGGACGTAGTCCGACGGGCCGATGTGCACGTTGCGGGCACCGAGGTCGTGCTTGAGGTTCGAGGTGACGGCCTGGGTCTTGGAGATCTTCTTGGATTCGAGCCGGTCGCGCTCCAGCATGTTCTTGAAGTCCATGTTTCCACCGACGTTGAGCTGGTAAGTACGGTCCAGCACCACACCGCGGTCCTCGAACAGTTTGGCCAGTACCCGGTGGGTGATCGTCGCGCCGACCTGGGACTTGATGTCGTCGCCGATGATCGCCACGCCGGCGTCGGTGAACTTCTGGGCCCACTCCGGAGTCCCGGCGATGAAGACCGGCAGGGCGTTGACGAACGCGACCTTGGCGTCGATGGCGCACTGCGCGTAGAACCTCGCGGCGTCTTCCGAACCGACCGGCAGGTAGCAGATCAGGACGTCCACCGCGTGGTCTTTGAGGACCTTGACGACATCGACCGGCTGCTCGTCGGACTCCTCGATGGTCTCGCGGTAGTACTTGCCGAGCCCGTCGAGGGTGTGCCCGCGCTGTACCGGGATTTCCAGCGGCGGGACGTCACACAGCTTGATGGTGTTGTTCTCCGACGCGACGATGGCCTCGGAGAGGTCACGGCCGACCTTCTTGGCATCGACGTCGAATGCAGCGACGAAGTCGATGTCGCTGACGTGGTAATCACCGAACTTGACGTGCATGAGACCCGGGACGGTGCCCGAAGGGTCGGCGTCACGGTAGAAATGAACGCCCTGCACGAGCGACGCGGCACAGTTACCGACGCCGACGATAGCAACGCGAATCCGGCCCGCGGCCGAGGTTGCGCTTTCCGAACCCATCGGGTCCTCCTTAGGTTGAGTACTGCTCTATTCGGTTGTGTGCTCTTGAAGGACCACGGCTCGCTCGACGCTGCTCGACCGTCGCGCGGCTTGCCTTCGTGCTGCTCAGCCCAGCGGTGGTCTGGCGGTGCGTTCGCTCTCGATCAGTTCCGAGAGCCAACGGACCTCACGATCCGCCGATTCGAGGCCGTGCTCCTGCAGTTGCAGGGTGTAGCGATCCATCCGTTCCCGGGTCCGGGCCAGTGAGGTCCGCATCCCGTCGGCCTGTTCGGTCATCCGCTGCCGTCGTCCTTCGAGGATCTGCAGCCGGATGTCGGAACGCGTTTGGGCGAAGAACGCCAATCGGGTGCCGAAACCCTCGTCGTCGTAGGCCTCCGGGCCCACCTCTGCCAGCAGCGTTGCGAAGTGCTCCTTGCCTTCGGCGGTCAGCTTGTAGACCCGCTTGCCGCGCTTGGACCGACCGGCGAAGCCGGCCGAGGGAGCCGGGGTCTGCTCGAGCGGAGCTTCTTCGTCGATCCAGCCGGCCTCCTGCAGGCGCCGGAGAGTCGGGTACAGCGAACCGTAGGAGAACGCGCGGAAGGCACCGAGCAGGCTGGCCAGCCGCTTACGCAATTCGTAGCCGTGCATCGGGGACTCGTTGAGCAGTCCCAGCACGGCGATCTCGAGCATGTGAGCGATGTCCTCCCCTCGGCGTCTTTCCGGGTTTCCGTCAGCGAGATATATCAGCACGATACATCAACACGACACATCGGTACGACACATCAGAACGATACGTCAGGCCGCGGCCGGCTCGCACCCGGGTGAGGCTTCCATCAGTGCCGCCCACCCTTCGCACGTACCCTCGTCTGCAGTCCCGTCACCGATCAGAGGAGTTCAGTCGTGCCAGAGGAGTCGCGGTCAGGCCGCCGAAGGGCAGCAGCCGGAGGCTCCCGCGGCCCGGCCCACGGCGCGGAGCTCGGCTGGTGGCGAGCACGGCGCGCCGCGAAAAAGCGCCGGCTGGCCAAGATGAGCCGCAAGAAGCGCATCGGCCGCCGGGTCGGTCTGCTGTTCACCTGGCTGCTGGGCCTGATGGCGGTGCTGGTGACCATCGCCGCCGTCGGGGTCTACAAGTTCGTGAACGTGCCCAGCCCACAGTCGCTGCCACAGAACCAGTTGGCGACGCTGACCTACTCGAACGGCCAGACCATTGCGACGGTGGGAGCTGAGAATCGGATCAACGTGCCGTTGTCACAGGTTCCACAGCACGTGCGCGATGCCGTCATCGCGGCTGAGGACCGCGGCTTCTACTCCGAACCGGGTGTCTCGGTGCGCGGCACCTTCCGTGCGGTGCTCAACGACCTGAAGGGCGGCTCGGCGCAGGGCGGTTCGACGATCACCCAGCAGTACGTGAAGAACGCCTACCTCGACTCCGACCAAACCTTGAGCCGCAAGCTCAAGGAAGCGGCCATCTCGCTGAAGCTGAGCCGCGAATACTCCAAGAACACAATCTTGGAGTACTACCTCAACACCATCTACTTCGGCCGGGGCGCCTACGGCATCCAGGCCGCGTCGAAGGCGTACTTCAACCTCGATGTCAGCAAGCTCAGCGTCGCGCAGGGCGCTGTGTTGGCCGCTGTGATCAAGTCGCCGGAGTACTTCGATCCCAGGGTTACGCCCGCCGCGGCCCAGGGACGATGGAACTATGTGGTGGACGGCATGGTGGCTACGAAGAAATTGACCCAGGCCGAGCGGGACAACCTGAAGATGCCCACCACGATCAAGCCGGCCAGGAACGTGACCTCGGCACTGGACGGACCCATGGGCCTGGTCTGGCTCCAGGTGCAGAAGGAGTTGGCTGCCAACGGCATCAACGCCGCCGAGATCAACAGCCGTGGGCTGCGAATCCAGACCACCGTCGATCCGAGCGCCCAGGCCGCGGCCGAACAGGCGGTGAAGGACAACTTCAGTAACCTGACCGCACAGCAGAAGCAGGAGAAGATTCGACCGGCGCTGACCGCGGTCAACCCGGCCGACGGAGCCGTGTTGGCCTACTACGGCAACTCCAAGGGCAGCGACTTCGACTACGCCAACGGATACCGGCCACCCGGCTCCTCGTTCAAGCCGTACACCCTGGCCACGGCATTGTCACAGAACCTCGCCGGCAAGACCCCGGCGTACGCGATCAGCTCGACCTACAACGGCAGCCAGTGCGTGACGATCTCCGCCACGAATGTCTGCAACGACCCGAGCGACGCGCCGTACTCGTCCAGTTCGGTGCGCATCGACTTCGCCATGAAGGTCTCGCTCAACACCGTCTTCGACGGCCTGGCCAACGAGATCGGTCCGGCCAACGTCCGCAACACCGCCTACGCGGCCGGCATCCGCAAGACGAACAACGACGGTGCTCCGACCCTGGTCCGCAAGGACGGCACAACCGCATTCGGTATCGGGATCGGTGACGCCGATTATGCGGTGCGCCCGCTGGACCAGGCGGTCGGTTTCGCCACCATCGCCAACGGCGGCACGGACCACGCGCCGTACTTCGTGAGCAAGGTGACCGACGCCAAGGGCGCGCTCGTCTACACCCACAAGACCTCGGGTACCCGGGCGTTCGACCCGAAGGTGGCCAACGACGTCGGACTCACCCTGAAACCAGTCGCCGACTTTTCCGGTGACCCGCTGAACAACGGCCGCGAATCCGGCGCGAAGACCGGTACCGCAGGCATCCAGAGCGGCCCGAACGCCGGTAGGAACAGCGACGCCTGGATGGTCGGCTACACCCCGCAGGTGAGCGCCGCCGTCTGGGTGGGCAGCGGGGGCACGACACCGATCTCCGACGCCAGCGGCGGGCAGGAATACGGCCGCGACCTGCCGGGCAAGACGTGGAAAGAGTTCATGGACAGCTACCTGAACGGCAAGGAGAATCTGCCGCTGCCCACGACACAGATGATCACCAAGGGCGCAAACACGCCGCCGACCTACACGCCGCCGCCGTCCTCGGCCGCGCCCACGACGCCAACGACCACTACGCCGGCGCCCACCTCTACGAGGCCCACCACTACTCCTCCCACGACGACCCCGCCGCGCACGACGACCCCGCCACCGCCCACCGTTAGTACCAGTTGCGGGCTGGCCACGATCATTTGTCCGTCCAGCAGTCAGCCGGCCTCGAGTGCGCCAGGGCCTGCTCCTGCGGGTAACGGTGCGGCCACGAGCCGCGGTGGCGGCTAACGTATCCGGCGTGGTCACCCCGTCGCCGTCGCTGGTAGATCCCACGGTCGAGCGGGCCAGCGCGGTCATCGGCGGCCCGATCGGTCGCTATGCCCGCACCGGATCACGCTGGTGGACTCCGCTACGGGTGATCCTGGCCATCGCGGCCTTCACCCTGCTGCTCGGCTACGCGCAGAAGTCCCCGTGCGCCGACGGGAAGTGGGTGGCGTCCTCCCAATACACCAAGGCCTGCTATTCCGACATCATCCCGCTCTGGAGTGCCGAGGGACTGTCCGACGGTGCGGTGCCGTATCGCGATCACGCCGTCGAATATCCGGTCGTCACCGGCGCTTTCATGTGGATCAGTGCAGAGCTGACCCACGCGTGGCATGCCGTCGTCCAGCCCGGCGCCGATCAAGGCGTGGTCTTCGGGGTGCTCAGCTGCGTGCTGCTGGCGGCCTGCGGCCTGATCGCCGTGCGGGCCACCGCGGGCGCGGCCGGCCGGCGACGCCAATGGGACGCTGCCATCTTCGCCGCCAGCCCGCTGGTGATCTGCCATGCCTTCACCAACTGGGACCTGCTCTCGATGGCCTTCGCTTCGACGGCACTGTGGGCATGGTCCCGCAATCGTCCGGTGGCCGCCGGGGTGCTGATCGGCTTGGGAACGGCGGCGAAGCTGTACCCGGTGCTGATCCTGCTACCGCTGCTGCTGTTGGCCTACCGCACCCGGGCCTGGCGTCCCGTGTTGTGGGCGGTACTGGCAGCGGTCGGATCCTGGCTCGCGGTCAACCTGCCGGTTGCGCTGGCCTGGACCAAGGGCTGGTGGGAGTTCTACTCGTTCAACGGTTCTCGGCCCGCGGAGGCGGAGAGCTTCTGGTTCATGCTCAATCATTACTACCCCACCACCTTCGGCAAGGACGGGGCGTGGACTCCATCCGCGGTCGTCGTTGGGCTGGTGGTGATCGCCGCGATGGCTGTCGTCAGCTGGATCGCGCTCACCGCTGCGTCCCGACCGCGACTGGCCCAACTGGTGTTCCTGGTCGCCGCGGCGTTCTTGCTGACCAGCAAGGTGTCCAGCGCCCAGTACTCGGTGTGGTTGGTGCCGCTGGTCGCGCTGGCCCGGCCACGCTGGCGGATGGCCTTGATCTGGCAGTTCAGCGAGATCGGTGTCTGGATCGGCAAGATGCTCTGGCTGGTCGGCGGGGCCCACGCTTTCACCTACGACGGCCTCACGGCGATCCTGCTCGTGCGAGATGGCGTACTGCTGGTGCTGATGGGCATGGTCGTTCACGAGATTCGTCATCCGGAGGACGACGTGGTTCGCAGCTCCGACGAGCCGGACCCGGGAGCCGGCCCGTTCGCGACCTCGACGGCGGACCGGGTTCTTGGCCGTCGCCGCCGCTATTCGAGCTCCGATATCGTGCAAGCGTGATCGATTCCGGCGAGCCCGACAGCAAGGGCGCTGGTGGCGCCAACACCAAGGGTGCCGGTGGCGCAGATATCAAAGGTGCCGCGGCCGCTGAACCCGACGTGCGGTCCGATCCGCTGCCGCCGACCGACGACGCCAGGGGCGAGCTGGCCGACAGCTCGTCGGTGACCCGACATGTGCTCCGGGTTGGGCGCAAGTCCCTGAATTACACCGCCACCGCCGGACGGGTGGTCCTACGCGAGGAGCACATCGCCGACGGTGTGTTCAAGGGTCAGGCCGCGCGCGCGGAGATGTTCGTGACGTCCTACACGGTCGACGGCGCCGATGCTGCAAAGCGACCAGTCACGTTCGCCTTCAACGGCGGCCCGGGCTCGTCCTCGGTCTGGTTGCACCTGGGTCTGTTCGGTCCCCGGCGGATCCTGATGGGAGACGCCGGTTCGCTGCTCGCGCCGCCGTACGAACTTGCCGACAACGCCGAGTCGTTGCTTGCGGTGTCCGATCTGGTTTTCATCGATCCGGTCTCGACCGGGTACTCCCGGATGGCCGAGGGCGAAAAGGCCGACGAGTACCACGGCTATTCCCGGGACCTGGACTCCGTCGGCGAGCTGATCCGGCTTTGGACCTCGCGCAACGGCCGCTGGATGTCGCCCAAGTTCCTGGCCGGTGAGTCCTACGGCACGTTGCGGGCAGCAGCGCTGGCCGATCACCTGCAGACCAAGTTCGGCTTGTACTGCAACGGGATCATGCTTATCTCGAGTGTGCTCAACATGGGCACCATCCGTCCGCATCTCGACAACGACCTGCCGACCACGCTCTTTCTGCCGACGTATGCGGCGATCGCCCATTACCACGGTAAACACGGCCGGAAATCGTTGCGGACGGTGCTGCGGGAAGCCGAGGACTTCGCGTCCCGGGACTATCCCTGGCTGCTGGCCCGGGGCAACCGGCTCACCGAGGCTGAGCGCGTCGAAGCGGCCGAGCGGCTGGCCGAACTGACCGGGCTGTCGGTCCGCTACGTCCTGCAATCGGATCTGCGCCTGGAGCATCAGCGGTTCTACACCGAACTGCTGCGCGACTCCGGACGGACCGTCGGCAGGCTGGACGGACGGTTCGCGGGCTGGCTCGAAGACGGGATGGTGGACGCCTCGGACGCCGACCCGAGCTACGACGCGATCGCCGGGCCGTACGCGGCGGGCTTCAACCACTACGTGCGCGCTGAGCTGGGATACGCCAACGACCTGCCATACGAGTTGATCTCCCCCAAGGTCAACCCGTGGTCCTTTTCGGAGTTCGAAAACCAGTCGGTCAATGTCACGCGACGGCTGGCCCGGGCGATGCGGGCGAACCGTCATCTGAAGGTGCACGTCGCTCTCGGATATCACGACGGGGCCACGCCCTATTTCGCCGCTGAACACGTGCTGGCGCACCTGCCCATCCCGGACGAGCTGAAGGTCAACATCGAGTCGGCCTACTACCCGGCTGGTCACATGATGTATGTCCACGAGCCCTCCCGGGTGCAGCAATCCGAAGACCTGGCCAACTTCGTGCGGGCGGCCAGCGGTGGGACGGCTAGGCCAGCGGGCTGACCGTGGGATCAAACGGTTCGGGGCGGCTCGGTCGGCTGGGTAGCCTTGGGTGGTTACCGGCCGAGTCGAGGAGTACCCGAAGTGGCATTGCGGATGTCCAAGCTGTTCCTGCGCACCTTGCGCGACGATCCGGCTGACGCCGAGGTCCCCAGCCATCGCCTCCTGGTGCGGGCCGGCTACATCCGCCGGGTGGCGCCAGGGATTTACTCCTGGCTGCCGCTGGGCATCGAACTACAGCGCAACGTGGAACGGATCGTCCGCGAAGAAATGATCGGCATCGGGGCGCAGGAAGTGCACTTCCCGGCTTTGATCCCTCGCGAGATCTTCGAGGCATCCGGTCGCTGGGCCGACTACGGCGACAGCCTGTTCCGGCTGCACGACCGTCGATCCAACGACTACCTGCTGGCGCCGACGCACGAGGAGCTGTTCACCCTGCTGGTGAAGGGCGAACTGTCCTCCTACAAGGACTACCCGCTGTCGCTGTTCCAGATCCAGACCAAGTACCGCGATGAGGCCCGTCCACGCGCGGGCATCCTGCGTGGGCGCGAGTTCGTGATGAAGGACTCGTATTCCTTCGACCTCACCGACGACGGTTTGGCCGCGTCCTACCAGGCGCACCGCGACGCCTACGAGCGGATGTTCAGCCGCATGGGTTTCGACTACCGCATCGTGGCCGCCGTCTCGGGGGCGATGGGAGGCTCGGCGTCGGAGGAGTTCCTGGCGCCGACACCGGTCGGTGAGGACACCTTCGTCCAGTGCACCAACTGTGACTACGCCGCCAACACCGAAGCGGTGGAGATCGCCGGGCCGGACGTGGTCGATGCCAGCGACGTGCCGCCCATGCGAGTACTCGACACCCCGGATACCCCCACCATCGCAACACTGGTCGATCGCCTCAACTCGGCCGACCTCGGGCTCGGCCGGACGTTCACAGCCGCTGACACCCTCAAGAACGTGGTGCTCAAGACCCGCGCTCCGGGGGACTCGGATTGGGAGCTGCTGGTCGTCGGGGTACCCGGTGACCGCGAGGTCGATCTCAAGCGGCTCTCCGGTCAGCTCGAGCCGGTCGCGGTCGAGCAGGCCGGCCCGGAGGAGTTGGCCAAGCAGCCAGGCCTCGTCAAGGGCTACATCGGCCCCCAGATGCTGGGCGATCTCAAGGTGCGTTTCCTGGTCGACCCGTTGGTCGCGCCGGGCACGGCATGGGTCACCGGCGCAAACGAGCCGGGCAAGCACGCGGCTTTCGTCGTGCGGGACCGGGACTTCACGCCAGACGCTGAGATCGGTGCGGTAGAGATCCGCGACGGTGATCGATGTGCCAGATGCGGCTCTGCCTTGGAGATCGCGCGCGGTATCGAGCTGGGTCACGTCTTTCAGCTGGGACGCAAGTACGCGGAGGTTTTCGGCTTGACAGCCCTGGGCCCGGACGGCAAGCCGGTGACGGTCACCATGGGTTCTTATGGCGTCGGCGTCACGCGCGCGGTGGCCGCGTTGGCTGAACAGACTCTCGATGACAAGGGGCTGTGCTGGCCGCGATCCGTGGCGCCGGCCGACGTGCATCTGGTTCCGGCCCACAAGAACGACGAGACGATCTTCGAGGCCTGCGAGACGCTGACGGCCGATCTCGAGGCTGCGGGTCTGCGGGTGCTCTTCGACGATCGACGTGGCTTGTCGCCCGGCGTTAAGTTCAAGGACTCCGAGCTCCTCGGCGTGCCGATCATCGTGATCGTCGGCCGCGGCCTGGCCGACGGGATCATCGAACTCAAGGACCGGGCGTCGGATGAGCGGCGTGAGATCGCCCTGTCCTCCGCTGTGGCCGAGATCCTTGCCGCCGTCGGCGAGTGAAAGCTCCGGGCTGCTGGCCCCTCTCGCTCAGCCGGCGTGGGCTCGTAGGAACTTGATGTCCTCGGCCTGACCGTCGGCCGGTGTCTCGACGATGACGTCGGTGCCTGCCCGCTTGGCGATCTCTGCGATGGCCTCGGCCGCGATGAACCCGGTGCCGAAGTTGGTGTGCCGGTCAGCGCCGGAGTCGAAGGAGTCCCGACTGTCGTTGGCGTGGACCAGATCGATCCGTCCGGTGATCGCCTTGACCCGTTCGACGATGCCATCGAGATCTTCACCGCCGGCATGGGCATGGCAGGTGTCAAGGCAGAAGCCCGGCTCGTATTCGCCGACGGCGTCCCAGAGCCGGGCGATGCGGTCCAGGTGTCGCGCCATGGCTTTCGTCCCGCCAGCGGTGTTCTCGATCAGGATCGGGAGCGGGAACCCCCCCGACTCGGACGCCTGCGCAAAGGCCTTTCGCCAATTGTCTACGCCTATCGCCGCGTCGTCCGAGGCGCCCACGTGGCCGCCGTGCACGATCAGGCCCTTGGCTCCGATGGCCGCTGCGGCTGCCGCGTGCTGGCCGAGCAGCTTGCGGCTGGGGATCCGGATCCGGTTGTTCGTGGTGGCCAGGTTCAGCACGTAGGGCGAGTGCACGTAGACCGTGAGATGGCTGGATTTGATGGCCTCTGCGTGCGGGTGCTCCTTCGGCGCCTTCCAGCCTTGCGGGTCGGCCAGGAAGAACTGGATGGCGGCCGCGTCGACCGCCGCGGCGGCGGTCAGCGGATCCGTCGAGTCGACGTGGGCGCCGATGGCGATTGGGGATGCGGACATGAGCTCAGATTACGTCGGAGCACCGACAGGACCCGCGCCGTGGCTGCCGTCCTCCGGTGTTGGTTCGGGCGCGTGCGTTGGCCTTTCAGCCTGGTTCTCGCGTTGTTCTGGAGGGCTTTGGGCGGTGTTTGGGCGGTCCTCTTGGGCTGCCGTCCACAGGTTCGGATCTTGTCCACAGATTGCGGTTGTGCCGGTCTGTGCCCTTGTCCGGTCGATTGGATCAACGGGTCCGAGGAAGCCCCGCGGACCCGTTGATTCGGCACCTGAACAGGAGAACCGCCGGCATGATCAGAGACGCCCCGCCACCGACTCGGCTTGGAAATCGGCATCGTCGTGTTGACCCGCCCCGCCTTGGTCGCCAGCCCCGTCGCTGCCGCGGGCTCGGCCTGGCGCTGGCCGTACTGGCTGTGCTGGTCGCTGCCGGTGGCTACGTGAAGCTCGGCGGTCCAGTTGCTGCCACCGCACCGTTCGACCACCGACCCGTGACCCCCAACCAGTCGTCCGAGATGCCGGGAACCGGCTACCTACTCACCGATCCGTTGCAGGGCGCGTCGGCCGCATACTGGGCTGGGGCTTATCGAAGCATCGACAGCACCGGCTCCATCAAGGCGTACTGCATCGACGACTTCTACGACTATCCGAACCACTCCTACGGTTACCGGACGGTCGAAGTGTCGAGTTGGCCGGGCCGCGCCGGATCCAACAGCGGCGCCAGCGGTCACGCCGCTCAGCGCATCATCTGGATCGTCAACAGTTACGGGCAGTCCGCGTCACCGCTGACGACCTCAGCTGTGTCCATGGCCATCAATCTGCTGACGGGTTCGAAGCCGTTCATGAGGAGTTATAGCGCCTACTTCAAGGCGCAGCTGGCCAGGATCAATCCGGCTATCGGCATCAGCATCGACCGGATGCTCGCCGAGTCCGATCGATTTGCCGGCCCGTACACGACGAGGATCATCTTCGGCGCCGCACCGGCACCCGGAGGCACCGGGACCTTTGCCGTCTCGATTCGTAGCGCTACCGGTGCCGCGCTGCGCAACGCCCCGTTCGTGGTCACCGAGATCGCCGGCGGCAAGCTCGTGTCGAAGCCGTCCGGTAACACCGGGGTGTCCGGCGTAGCTCGACTGACCTATCGGGCCAGCAAGGCTGGGACGATCGCTGTCACCGCCCATGGGACCGCCGTGCCGGCCACCACCATGCGACTGGGTCATTCCCCCGCCCACAACACCGCGAACTTCAATACCGGTTCTCAGCGGGTAGCCGTCGCCTCGGCCACGCGTATCAGGCCGGCGCCAGCCGGTCGAGGCTTCGTCGTGGTGGCTCCGCCGCTGGTGACGACGGCAGTCGTGAGCGGCACCGGACCGAGAATCGTGGGAACGCCGGTCTCTGATCTCGTCACTGCGTCTGGTCTTGTGCCCCGCACCGGGTATTCGGTCACTGCCACCCTGCTCGATTCGACCGCTGTCAGCTGCGGCCGCGTCTCGCTCACGGTCACGACAGACGCCCTGGGTGGTTTCACCGCACGGACGCCGCCTCTGCCGGCCTGCGGAACCGGGA
>JAVEEN010000039.1 GCA_030840445.1 Pseudonocardiales bacterium | reverse complement strand
CTCGAATTGAATCCAGCGGGGTCGATGTAGTTCTGCATGTACAGGCGCTTGAGGTTCTGTTGGATCGTGGAGTGCCGTACCTCGTCGATCATCTGAATTGCCTGACCGTTGTGCAGCTCCGGGTTGGGAACGTTGCGGAATAGCAACGGCATCGCGCGGGCTGCGGAAATCTCTGGCAACGGGATGATGCTTAGGAAAAGCTTTTGCCACTCGAGCCATCGCTCCTGAACCTGGCGGAACATGTTGCCGCGGATGGCCCCATCCGAAGCGCCGTAGACCCGGTGGTCCTTCTCCTCCTGCATTGGGAAATAGGACCGAAGGATCTGCTTGAGTGGATCCTTCTTCTGTGCCTTCTGGAACGTATAGTCCGTTCCGTACTGCGACACCGGCTCGTGATAAACCGGCTCCCAGGACAATTCCTGAATCTTTTGGTGGGCCTTGGCCACGCTCTGGCGACTCATCGTCACGCTCCTTACTTGACTTGCTGCTTACTTGCTGCGGGTCGATCCGCGCGACCCTTCTTGAGGCCTTGTCGGTTGATGCTGTGTCAGCGCCCGGCTACTATTTGTCAGAGCGCGGCTACTATGTGTCAGCGCTCTGCCTACTCGGCGAACGCGCGCCGCGGACCGGGCAAACCCTCATGGGCTGCATTAAACCGCAATTCAGCTACGACGAAGGTCTCAATATGAGAAGGCGGGTCGGCGTTCTGACGGGTGATCAGGGCTCGTCGAAGATCGCAGCCCGAAGGTCAGCGAGCTGTTGTAGACCTTGTGTGATCTGCCGCTGATCCCTCGCCGCCGGCTCGATTCCCAAGGACAGAAGAAGTTGCGCAGCAGGCGGCCCTGGGTCGCCTCCGTCGCCGAGCGTGGGCTTCAGGCCCTGTTCAGCAAGATGGTGGAAGACCAGATTAACGATGGTCCACGGGCTGTAGCTCTGGCTCCGGATTTCCTGCGGATCGGACATAGAGCGTCTCCTTGCGATTGCGCCGGATTCGCGGTCAAGCCTTGCGGTGCCGGCGCCGATGTGCGCCGTGGCCAGCGTATTACGAGCGTGCCGTGGCCGTGTGGTTGTCTCAACCTGAGACGCCAACGCCGACCGGTGGGCCTATGCTGTAGGGGCCGTTATCGGTCGAAAGTTCGGTACAGTCGGCCAACGGTAGCTTCGGTCCCAGGGGACGAGAGGTGAGCTGTCGTGGTAAGCGCACCGGCGCCTCAGCGAACTCGGCTACAGCAAGACCGACTCGCCGAAACGCGTGAGCGCTTCCTGATTAGTGAGTCGGTCGAACCCGGTAGGGTCCGCGACCCGATTCTTGCGTCGTGGCTGCGCTCCCGTCGCTGGGGCGTGGCTGCCGATCACGTCGAGCCTCTTTATCGAGACTTCGAGCCCGACACCACGCTCGCCCGGAGCGCCCTGCCAGTCCTACGGCGCCTCCAAGACAGTCTTGACGGCCAGCGGATCAGTGTCATGCTGACCGACGCCGATGGCGTGGTGTTGTCGCGGATGACGACGGATCCCGACTTCGAGCGCCATCTGGATCGGGTGCAGCTCGCGCCGGGTTTCAGCTACTCCGAACGGCATGTCGGGACAAATGGCATCGGGACGGCTCTCGAAAGTGGCCGTGCAATTTATGTCTTCGGCCATGAGCATTACGCCGAGCATCTCGAGGATCTGGCCTGCGCCGCGGTTCCGATCCGCCATCCGCTGACTGGGATGACGGTCGGGACCGTCGACCTCACATGCCTGTGCGTGGACGCCGGACCGCTGCTGATCACGCTGGCCAAAACCACGGCGGAACAGATCCAGCAGGCGCTGGTCGCCGACAGCAGAGCTACGGCCGTCCTGCTCTTCGAGGAGTACCTGCGCACGTGCAAGGGGACCGGCGGGATCGTGTTCGCCGTCGGCAAGGACGTCGTTCTGATGAACGATCACGCTCGTCAACTACTCGATCCCACCGACCAGTCCTTGCTGGTCGAACAGGCTGGCGAGATGGTGACCGAGCCGGCCTCCCGGCCGGCACAGATCACACTGTCTTCCGGAGCCGAGGCCCGGCTGTACTGGCACCCGATTCGCGAGGCTGATCTGGTCTACGGTGCGGTTGTAGAGGTGAAGCTCTCCAGTGCGGGACATCGGCACACCAGGGACGACGACCCGCCTACCCGCCAAGGTCTGCCGGGTCTGGTCGGTTCGGGATCGCTATGGCTGCGCGGATGTTCCGAAGTCGAGAGTGCCTACGAGTCCGGTGAGTGGGTGGCGCTCGAAGGCGAGCGGGGTGTCGGGAAGCTGGCTATACTGCGGGCGATTCACCAGGCTCACAACCCGGCGGCTCGCTTCCGGGTGATCGAAGCCGAGGAGGTGGCAGGCTCGCCCCCATCGGTCCAACTGCTTGGCGAACTGCTCGACGGCGCAGGCGGCGCGGTGGTGGTACGACATATCGATAGGCTGAGAGCGGACGACTGTCTGAAGCTGGCCGACCAGCTGCGAACCGCTCGTGCGGAACAACGCGAGCGCCCCGTCTGGGTCGCCGTGACTAGCAACGTTGCAACGACAACGGACGATCAAGTCGATTTGCTCAGATTGTTCCCCAAAACGGTGGAGATCCCGCCGCTGCGGCATCACATCGACGACCTAGCTGACCTCGTACCGCTCTTCCTTCGCCGGCTGAATCGCAGCGAACTGGTCTGCTCCGGTGACGCCATCAAGCTGATGATGCGCGCGAGCTGGCCCGGCAACACCCAGCAGGTCTGTGATGTGCTCAACGAAGTGGTACATCACCGCCGAACCGGAGTAATCCAGCCTGCCGAGCTGCCACCCGAGTGTCAGACGGTAAGCCGCCGGGTGCTCAGTCCACTCGAATCGATGGAGCGCGACGCCATCGTGCGGGGCCTGTTGAATGCAAGTGGTCGCAAGGACGAGGCGGCCCGGTCGCTGGGCATGTCGCGAGCGACCATCTATCGCAAAATTCACGAGTACGGCATCGTGACCCGGCGAACCTGACTCATACCAACACCGCTCGGAAGAAAGGAATGCCATGTCGACCCGCTCGGAGGAAAGGAATGCCATGTCGACCGAACAGTCCCCTGACACTGCCGCTACACCCACTCCACCCTCACCCCTCACCGGTGACCCGCTTGTCCTCGGCCTGCCGTGCTTCATCGTCGGTTCGGTAGCGCTTGGCCTCGTCCTTACGACGTTCGTCCCCGCGGCAGCCGTCGGCGCTTCGCTCGCCATTCTTGTCGCCGCCACCGGCGTCGGGCTGCTGCTATCCACGGCATGGGCGGCGGCTCTCGGGCAGAGCGCCGTCGCGGGGGTGCTGGGTATCTTCGCCGGATTCTGGCTCAGTTACTCCGCCCTTGTGCTCGGCTTGACGCACAACTGGTTTGGCGTTCCAGCGGCGAACGCGGTCAGGACACAAGAACTCTTCCTCACCGCTTGGCTGGTCCTCATGGTGCTACTGACGCTGGCCACGCTACGCCTGCCGAGCGCGTACACCCTGCTGTTCGCCCTAGTCGCCCTCGCGTTGCTACTCGTTCTTCTCGCGACCGTAAACTCATCGAGCGGCCTCCAGAAGACAGCCGGCGTCGTTGTCTTCGCCTTCGCCGCCGTGGGTGCATACCTCTTCCTACATGTGACATCCCTAGCAACCGGGGGCAAAGCCCTACCCTTGGGCAGGCCAGTTCTCGGCGGCACTCTACGGATACGCGCCACCGCCAGACCAACACGCGCAAGGCCGGCGTGACAACGGGCCGACCCGAATCCACGCCGTCGTGCCCCGCGCGCCGTTGTCCGATGACTGCTGGCCAGGGCGAGTGGGGATCACCATCCGACTCTTCGAGGCCGAGTTGGAGCCCTCAGAGGTGACCCGGGAGGTCGATGGTCGGTCGCGGAGCGGTTCGTTGCAAGGCCGGACCGTGAACGTGAAGAGCTATGTCAAGCGCAACGGGGTCCGATCCTGGTGCATTGCGAGCCGCTTCCTACGCTCGAGCTGTGGGCACAGTTGGCGCTGATGCAGGCGTGATGCATTGCGCGGCCGGCGGGACGAGCAACAACTCCTGCCGTAGGAGGACGAACTGCTAATGCTCATCGGTGACCTAGTCGTTCTCGCTGTCGTTGCCGGGGCCGTGATCGCCATCGTCGTGGGCGTTTCGAGCAGCCGGACGCCTCGCTGGACAAACGCCGAGTGGGTCGCCGAGCACATCACGGCCGGCGACCGCACGGTCGTGGTGGTGGCAAGAAAGCTGAGCAATCGCGACCATTCGCGCAGCGAGATCGCCGAGAGGCGTGAGATCGGCGGAGTCGCGAATGCTGATCCGTACTACGAAAGAAAGCTCCTCGACCTGCTGGAGACGGCGACGAATCGAGCGGCGCTGCTTAACAGCACTCCGAACGGCTGACGCCGGGGTGGCCTGGGGAGGAGCTTTGGACGTCACATGGGCCCCGCGCGCTGAGGACCCCCACGGCAGGACTAGGACGTGTCTGCTTAGTCAGTGAGCCAGATGAGGGCTGAGGCCAGGACGAGGCCGCTGGCGAGACCGGGGCGCGATGGGCAACGATGGCCGGGTGAGCGACGAAATCGCGGCGGGATCGCCCGCGTCCTACCCTCTCCCGCGTGCCTACGGATACGTCGGAGACCCCGCGGTGCAGGCGGAATGGGACGGGCGGTACGCCGACCGGGAGCAGCTGTGGAGCGGCCAGCCCAACGGTGCGCTCGTGGCCGAGGTCGGCGCGCTCACGCCCGGGCGGGTGCTCGACGTTGGCTGCGGCGAGGGCGCGGATGCCGTCTGGCTCGCGAGCGGCGGCTGGGACGTGACCGCGATCGAGGTCTCGGGGGTGGCGCTGGAGCGGGCGGCGGGGCACGCGCGCGACGCCGGTGTCGCCGTTCGCTGGGTGCATGCCGAGCTGGCGCAGGCGATGCTTCCGCCGGCGTCCTTCGACCTCGTCTCCGCGCAGTACCCGGCCCTGCTGCGCACCCCCGACGCCGCGGCCGAGCGCGCGCTGCTCGCAGCGGTCGCGCCCGGCGGCGTGCTGCTGCTCGTGCACCACGCGGGGATGGACACCCAGCAGGTGCACGACGGCGGCTTCGACCCGGCCGACTACGTCTGGCTCCCGATGGTCGCCGCGCTACTCAACGACGACTGGGAAGTAGAGCGGGACGAGCAGCGGCCACGCGTAGCACCCGACGGCGGCGCCGGCGCGCACCCCACCGGGGATCAGGTGCTGCGCGCGCGCCGGCTGCGCTGAGCCCTCCGCCCGCAGCCGGTCCAGCAACGCGAGGCCGCGCGCTCCCGTACTGGCGCTCAACCTCACGCCACAATCTCTGGATATCACCAGCGCCTGGGCTCAAAGTCGATCTGGTGGCGGCGCCAAACATCGTCGGCGCGGACTCAGCCGGCACATGCGCCACTAGGGCGCGTCTCTGCAGTCATGACAGCCAGAGCAGGATTGCGGCGAGGACGACACCGGTCCAAGACGTGGCACGCGCAGTTCGGCAGCAGCCTCGGCAGCGGGCCATTGGTCGGGCGTGACGGTGAGCTGCGACCTCTCTCGAGCCCGGCACTCCACAATGCAGAGTGCCTCCAAGCGCGAACAAGGCGCAGTACGACCAGATCGAGCGCCGTCGGCCACACGCAGCTAAACTGTGGCGCACGGCACGTTCAGAACTCGGAGCGTTCGCCGTTTACCGGATCCATAAGGGTGCCACCATGACCACCATCCCGTACGCCCTAGCAGGTCACCAGCAGCCTATTGACCACTATGCGGACCTGATCGAGCAGCTGTTCCGCGAATATGAGGCAGTCCTATCGCTGTCGGGCATCGTTGCCCTGGTCAACCAGTGCCGGCACGACCTGGCCGGCAGCCCCGTCACCGCGATGCCTGAACTGCTTGAGCGCCTGGCCCGCTGCCGGCTGTCCACGCTGGCTGAAGAGCACGGCGCCCGCGGCAATGAACGTGGCACCGGCGCCGAGGCCGCGCAGTGAGCGAGGTCGGATGGACGTCGAACTAACCGTGGGTCACCTCGTCGAATTCGCCGACGGAGAACTCGTCGCTGTCGATGTCGGCGGCCACGCCTTGATCGTCGCACGACTCGGCGACGAGGTGCATGTCGCGGCAAACCGCTGCCCCCACCTGGGTCTCTCGCTTACCCGCGGCCCCGGCGGGCTGAGGTACTCCGGCGGCGTCGTTCAGTGCCCGTGGCACAACTCCCGCTTCGACCTGTGCACTGGTGAGAACCTGGATTGGGTCAGCGGCTTTGCCGGGCGACGTGTGCCGCGTTGGTCGCGTCAGCTCGTGGCGCTCGGGCGCAAGCCCCGCGACCTGAAGATCCTGCCGGCGAGAGTGGAGGATGGACGCGTCGTCGTTGCGGTCGGCAGCACGGGGCAGCCTCGACAGTGACGACAGGCGATCTTGCAAGATCGTGGCTACAGCCATTTCCTTCGCTTGAAACTGATATATAGGACAACCGCAACTGTTGCCATGAGCAGTATGGACGCGATAAAGCCGGTCCGGGAGCCGAAGCCGGGATAGGGGACGTTCTGCCCGAAGAAGCCGGTGATCGCCGTAGGCACGGCGATGATGGCCACCCAGGCGGTGATCCGGCGCATGTCATCGCTTTGCTGTAGGGACGTGGCGGCCAGCTTCTCGGCCGCGAGCGTCATGTGGGTGCCGGTGCGGGTCTGGTAGAACTCGATCACGCCGTGCAGGAATTCCTTCTGGCCGTCGGCCATACTCCGGACGAGGTCGAACCGGTCCGCCAGATCGGCGACCAACGGTTGCTCCCGCTCCGGCAGGAACCGGGCCAGCTTCGCCATCCGCCCGTAGGTCGCGCCGCTGTGTGCGGCCATGGTGCGGATCGCCAGCAGCTCGTACCAGACCTTGAACAGTTCCTCCAGGAACGGCTCCGGATCGCCTTGGAGCTCACCGAGCATGACGCGCTGTTCGAGGCGTCCGGATTTCTCCGCCAGGGCGGCGACCAGATCGATCTCGCGGCGAGTGAGTGCGGACACGATGGCCGCGGACAACGCGAAGGGCGACTGCGGGTGCAAGTGTCCCTCTTCGATGCGCTGCAAGACCCGGCCGGTGTCCAGCGAGGCCACTTCCGGTTTCACGGTCGGGTTGAGCGGCCCATGGATGGTCACTAGGTAGTTCGGGCCGAGGAATTGGTCGAGTTCGACGTAATGCACGTGGCCACTTCTGCCCAGCTCCGGCGCATGAAGGACGGTGAACACGTGGTCGTCGTAAACGTGGAGCTTGGAAACGTGGTTGCGTTCCAGGCAATCCCGAACGGCGATGTCATGAAAGCCGAATACGTCGGACAACAGCGCGGCGTCCGGCGCTTGACAGATGGGCATGTCCACCCAGGTCAGCCCGTCCGGCTCCGTGAGCAGCTGCGCCAGTTCCCGCGCGTGCCTCTGCTTGATGCCCACATCTGAAATCGAGTACACATCCACGGCACGGCCGCCTTTCCCTCGCTCCGCGCTGATCGCACCAGCGTCGACCCGCCGGCCGCTCCCCGATGTGTCGGCGACCAACAAACCCAGCGGGCGAGGACGGCGGGCAGTGCTCCGGGCCGACCACCGATCGCCCCGGCCAACGGGCAGGTCACCCTCAGTGCAGCGTACAAGCGTGCGCGCCCATCCGCCGTGGGCTCAGAGCACGCGTGGATCCGGGGTCCATACCGACCTGGGCGGGTTGAGTGAGGGCAAAGCAGGCACCGCCATCGACGACGACGGCCGGGTGCAGGACTGCGATACCGCGTACCGGCGCTCGTCCGACGGCTCGCATCGTCGGTATTTGCGATCAACCCGGTTGCGGTATCGCCCTATCGTGACGGCTACCGCACCTGCGGCGGTAAGTCTGACGCTTTCGACGCGTT
>JAVEEN010000366.1 GCA_030840445.1 Pseudonocardiales bacterium | reverse complement strand
CCAACGGTGAAGTCATCCGGGCTTACAAACGTGCGCACCAACACGTTGTCGGCGCGCGCGAGACCGCTGATGCGCCGACGGTGGTTAGGGCCCCGGGGACGAGCGGGGCTGGATGGGTCATACAGGTGAAACTCCACGTCCAGGCTGGAAAAATCGTGGATAGTGGCGGCAAAGCTCTCCAACTTCAGCAGGTGAGTTCTCAGCTCGTTAACCTTTACCTGAAGTGGGAAACGCGCATGTGGCGGGTCCAACAGGACGTGCTCGCCCAATGAGGCGCGATGAGGGCTATGCGCGCAGGCGCCCAATCTCGTATCTCTGTGCCATGCTTATTGGCTTATTCGTGAGCATCGCTTACCCCCAAGACGCCAATGCAGACGCACGGTGCTTAAGTACAGCCTTGGGCGTTCGGTGCGAAAACACAAGCGGGGCGGTCGGTGCGCTGGCGCCGGGGGTTGTGTCGGGATCGGAATATGTCACCGATGTGCTGTCCTGCGGGCCACGACGCAAGCACTTCGACGACGCGCAGGTCATCGGCAATCTCGGCTGCCTCAATTACCTCCTCTGGTGCCCGCTTGCACCGGGTGCTGCCGTCGATCCGACCAAGCAGATCGTGGCTTATCAGGTCTACAACGCGGGGACCAAGGCCTACGTCCGTACCGATATCGCGTGCGACACGCCAACCGGGTCCGCGCTCCCTAACATCGCCGCCATCAGAGCAGAAGCCATCAGACATGCACCCCAGCCCACCGCCGCCTCCGGTGGCACTCGGTACCTGATCAATTCCGCCGTCGTCTTCTACCTGCGGCCGGCCCAGGGAGCCTCCATCCTGGCCGACACCACCATCCCACGCTTCACGCTCGGCGGGCATACCTTCGACGTCCGGCTCCACCTGACGGAGTCCACCTGGACCTGGGGCGACGGCAGGACCGACAGCTATTCCGAATCTCAGGGCGCCGACCCACTCGGACGCGCCTATGACGATGCCGTTGCCTGCGAGTCCCGCACCGTCTGCTCGCGGTATATCGCTCATCCCTTCGAGTCCCCCGGCAGGTTCACGATCACCGTTCAGGCCCACTGGACCGGCACCTTCGCCCTCGACGGCGGCACCCGGCAGATTCCCATCCCCGGTGATATCTACCGGTCAGACCCGCTTGGGCGCACCATCACGGTGTACGAGGCACGCAGTGTCCTGGTGGCTCCCGACCCTTCCTGACCGCCCCGTCAACCTCACCCGTCGTGATCAACTCCCGTTCTCGGGTGCCAGGGCCCCCAAAAGTGCGAGTGGATCACCAGGAAGGACCAAGAAGGAACGGTGCCTGGCAGAAGGAACCGGGCGCGGACCGGTCAGGCGGTCGGCCAATCCCGTCCGGCACCGTCCGGGGGCGACCCGACGAGTTCGGCAAACCGTCGTAGGCGTTTGACCGACGTGACCCGCCATCCTGGACCGCCACGGCTTCCGACATCGACCGCGGCTACACCGAGCTTGGCCAGTTGCGAGCCGGCCGCCCGGTGTAGCTCGCCATCGGGTTCGGCGACAGCCAGCAGAAAGCCGGCCTCCTCCCTGCGACCGGTGGCAACGGCCCACAACCGCAGTCCGGACGGGCTGAGAGCCAGGTCCATCGGTAACCGTATCGACGCTCCCCGGGTCCAGCGTGCGGCTTCGGCCACCAAGGACTCGGTGATCTCCGTTCGAACCGCGATCAGGTCACCGGGCGCCTGCGCGGTGTCCGAACCCAGACCTCGCGCCGACAGCTCCTGGCCCAACGCCTTGGCGCGCCAGGCATCGGCGACCAGCACTGACAGCCTGGCCGCGGTCGCCCGTTCGGTGCGCACCCAATCCCCGCCGGCGAGCATCAGACCGTCGAGATCGCGGATCAGCGGATCCGCAGCCTCGGCACCGAACAGGGAGAACTGCACGACGCATTCTGACCCACTGGCCGCCCGCTCCTGATCATCTACCTGAATCAGGCGTGTTCGGCCACCCCCCGGGGTCCCCCGCCCCGTCAGCCGACGGCGGTCACACCCGCTGCCGGGGTGGAAGTCGGATCGTCATTGAGCGACGAAGCGCGCCGTTTGGCGACCACCACGGCAACCACGATGATGGCCACGGCCACCAGGGCGATGATGATCCGCGCCGGTCCGTTGGCGTCCTTGCCGATGGACAGCTGCACTACCGCCGGCGCTATGAGCACCGACACCAGGTTCATCACCTTGATCAGCGGGTTGATGGCCGGGCCGGCCGTGTCCTTGAACGGGTCGCCGACCGTGTCACCGATGACCGTCGCGGCGTGTGCCTCGGAGCCCTTGCCACCGTGGATACCGTCCTCGACCAGCTTCTTGGCGTTGTCCCACGCACCACCGGAGTTGGCCAGGAACACCGCCATCAGGGTGCCGGTCGCGATGGCGCCACCCAGATAACCGGCCAGCGGGCCGACGCCGAGTCCGAACCCAACCGCGATCGGCGCCATTACGGCCAGCAGGCCCGGCGTGATCAGCTCGCGCAGCGAGTCCCGGGTGCAAATGTCGACCACTCGGCCGTACTCGGGACGCTCGCTGCCATCCATGATGCCGGGATGATCGCGGAACTGCGCTCGTACCTCGTAGACCACGGCTCCGGCGGCCCGCGAGACCGCGTTGACGGCCAGCCCGCTGAACATGAACACCACGGCCGCGCCGATGATCACACCGACCAGGGTGTTGGGGCTGACGATCTCGTAACGCAGTGAGTTCTGCACGAAGGTCGACGCACCGGTGATGTCACCGGCCTTGCCGATGGCCTGAGTGATGGCGTCCTGATACGAGCCGAACAACGCGGTCGCGGCCAGCACGGCGGTCGCGATCGCGATGCCCTTGGTGATCGCCTTGGTCGTGTTGCCGACCGCGTCGAGTTCGGTGAGGATCTGCGCGCCCTCGCCGCTCACGTCGCCGGACATCTCCGCGATGCCCTGGGCGTTGTCCGAGACCGGACCGAAAGTGTCCATCGCGACGATCACACCGACGGTGGTCAGCAAGCCGCAACCGGCCAGCGCGACGGCGAACAGCGCGATCGAGATGGACGAGCCACCCAGCAGGAAGGCACCGAACACGGCAGCCGAGATCACCAGAGCGGTGTAGACCGCGGACTCGAAGCCGACCGAGATACCGGACAGAATCACCGTGGCGGCACCGGTCAGCGAGCTCTTGCCCACATCCTGGACGGCTTTGCCCTCGGTGCCGGTGTACACGCCGGTCAGCCACAGGATGACCGCGGCCAGGACGATGCCGATGATGACGGCGATGAATGCGATCAGGGCCGGGTTGCCCCCATTGCCCGCGATGTCAGCCGAGACGCCCTCGAACTTGTTGAACTTACTGGGCAGGTAGGTGAAGGCGGCGACCGCGCACAGCACCGCCGAGATACCCGCCGAAATGTAGAAGCTGCGGTTGATGGTGGTCAGGCCGTTCTCGCCGGCCCTCGCCCGCGTGATGAACACGCCGATGATCGCGGTGATGACCCCGATGGCCGGCACGATCAGCGGAAACAGCAGACCCTTGGTACCGAAGGCCACCGAACCCAGAATCAACGAGGCGACCAGGGTGACGGCGTAGGACTCGAAGAGGTCGGCAGCCATACCGGCGCAGTCACCGACGTTGTCGCCCACGTTGTCGGCGATCGTGGCGGCATTGCGCGGGTCGTCCTCGGGGATGCCCGCTTCCACCTTGCCGACGAGGTCGGCGCCGACGTCGGCGGCCTTGGTGAAGATGCCGCCGCCGACCCGCATGAACATGGCCAGTGTGGCCG
>JAVEEN010000362.1 GCA_030840445.1 Pseudonocardiales bacterium | reverse complement strand
GCCCAGGTCTGCAGAGCGGCCACAAAGGCGTCCTGGGTGCATTCCTCGGCCAGATCGATGTCGCCGGCAAGCCTGGCCGTGACCGCCAGGACGCGTGCCCACTCGTCGCGGTGCGCGCGAGCCAGCACGGTGCGGAGGTCCTCCTCCGCACCGTGCGGCGCACCGTCCGACTCGGCGTAGGTCACACCGACTTCCTCACCTGTCAGGAACTACCGGCGGGAGCTACCGGCAGGAACTATTCGGCCGGAAACTCCATCACCGGCCGGACCTCGACGCCACCGAAGCGGGCCGGGCACAGCTTGCCGATAGCGAGGGCTTGATCCAGGTCGGCCGCCTCGATGAGGTAGTAGCCGCCGAGGGCTTCCTTCGTCTCGACGAACGGCCCGTCGGTCACCACATCGTCGCGGACCGTCGTGGCCGCCGAGGTCGGCTGCAGCGCATTGCCGCCCACGAGCTTGCCGCCGAGTTCGGCGATCTGCTCGGCGAAGCGATTGTGCGCCTGATGGACCTGCTCCCAGACGTCCGGCGTAGCGCTGGCGTAACCGGCTTCGTCTTCGTAGATGAGAATGAGGTACTGAGCCATGTCGCTCCCTTGGATCGGGGTGCCCGGCGGGCACGGATGAATGCTTGCACTACAACGACGAACCTGTCCTGCAGAATCGACAGGCCAGTAGCCTGAGATCCATGAAGCTGCGTATTTTCACCGAGCCGCAAGAGGGCGCGACCTACGACGATCTGCTCTCGGTGGCACGGGCTACCGAGGATTTGGGTTTCGATGCGTTCTTCAGATCCGATCATTATCTGCGTATCGGCGAGGGCTCCGGTCTTCCCGGACCGACCGACGCCTGGACGACTCTGGCCGGGTTGGCCCGCGACACCAGCCGGATCCGGCTCGGCACCCTGGTCACGCCGGCCACCTTCAGGTACCCGGGACCGCTGGCCATAACCGTCGCCGGTATCGATCAGATGAGCGGCGGCCGGGTCGAATTCGGATTCGGCGCCGGTTGGTTCGAAGCCGAACACCGGGCCTACGGCATCCCGTTCCCCGATGTGAGTGAGCGTTTCGATCGCTTCGCCGAACAGCTCGAGATCATCGATGGTCTGTGGCGGACCCGGGTGGACCAGACGTACAGTTTCGGCGGCAAGCACTACTCTCTCGACAACTCCCCCGCACTTCCCAAGCCGATCCAGCAGACCGGGATTCCGATCATCCTGGGCGGTAAGGGTAAGAGGCGCTCGGCCGAGCTGGCCGCCCGATTTGCAGCCGAGTACAACGTCAGCTTCGCCACGGTCGCCGACTGCGCACCCGTGTTCGATCGGGTGCGCAAGTCCGTCGATGCCGCCGGACGAGCGCCGGAGTCCATGACCTACTCGTCGGCCCTTACCGTGTGCGCGGGGGCCACCGAGGCAGACGTGCAACGAAGGGCCGCCGCAATGGGCCGGGATACCGCGGAGCTCCGGGAGAACGGACTGGCCGGTAGCCCCGCCGAAATCGTGGACAAGCTGGGGTCCTACACCGAGATCGGCGCCACGACGGTTTACCTGCAGGTCATGGACCTGTCCGATCTCGCTCATCTGGAACTGCTCGCCTCGTCCGTTCTGCCGCAGGTTTAGGCCGACTTCCCCGCGGGTCCGGCGGTGCCGGCCGCGCTTGCGGTGCCGGCCCCGCTTCCGGCCCCGTCCCGCATCGCCATGACGTGCTGATGGATCTGAGTGGTCAGTTCATGGACGGTCTTGGTGAGTTCGGTGTTCTCGTGCAATTCCTGCTCGTTCGTCAGGAAGTCGTGGTCTGCCTTCGCCTGCTGGAACGCCGACTGACGGTTCTGCCCGATCATCACGAAGGTCGACAGGAAGATCGCCTCGAGAGACACGATGAGCGTCAGCGTCGGCCAGGGACTCTTCTCGAACACCAGCATCCAGACGGCGAACACCACGACGTGCAGGTAGACGAACTTCATGGAGCCGGCGAAAGCCGTGATCGCATCGGCGACCCGGATCTGGACGTCGGAAGACCTGCGCTCCACTTCCTCCAGAACGACGGGGTGGTGAGCTGGGAGCTGATGGGGCTCGGTCGGGTCGTGTGCCATCGTTGCTGGCCTTCCGTCTATCCGGCAGGCCGGACGGTCTGCTGCGGTCGCGGCGAGGCTAGGCCGCAAGCCTGTGGGCCGACCATGAGCGAAACGCGGGCCGGTTTCTCAGAAGACGACCCGCAGCCGGATGGTCTCGGGCATGGCACGGATTTCATCGACGATGGCCTGAGTGACGCCGCTCGCGCTGTCGGTGACCACGTACCCCAATTCGCCCCGGGTGCCCAGCAGTTGCGCTTCGACATTGACCTGATGCTCGGCGAGGAGGCCGTTGATGCGGGCCAGCACGCCCGGCACATTGCGGTGCAGATGGACCATCCGAAGGGTGCCCTCGCGACGCGGGAGATCCAGGCCGGGCAGGTTCACGCTGAGCGCGGTCGAGCCCTCGGCCACGAAGGACAGGAACTTGTTTGCCACGAACTGGCCGATGTCCTGCTGAGCTTCTTCGGTGGAGCCGCCGATGTGCGGAGTGAGGATGACATTCGGCAGGCCGCGCAGTTCGGACACGAACTCGTCGCCACGCCCCTTCGGCTCGACCGGGAAGACGTCGACAGCAGCACCGACGATGTGCCCGGACTCGATGTGGCTGCGCAAGGCCGCGTAGTCGACCACGAAGCCACGGGAGAGGTTGAGGAAGATGCTGCCGTCCCGCATCGCGGCGAACTCGGCCTCGCCGAAGATGTTCTTGTTCTCCGGGCGCCCGTCAACGTGCAGTGTCACGACGTCCGCGTCGTGTAGCAGTTCCTTCAGCGACGCGCTGCGCTGCGCGTTACCGAGGGCCAGCTTGTCCGAGGTGTCATAGAACAACACCCGCATGCCGAGGTTCTCGGCGAGTACGGACAGCTGCGTCCCGATATTGCCGTAGCCCACGATGCCCAGCGTCCGGCCGCGCACCTCGTGCGCACCCTCGGCTGACTTGTCCCAGACACCGGCGTGCAAGAGAGCGTTCTTCTCCGACAGCCGCCGGGTCAGCGCGATCAGCTCGGCGATTGCCAACTCGACGACACTGCGGGTATTGGAGAACGGCGCGTTGAACACGGTGACGCCATGGCTGGTTGCCGAGACCAGATCGATCTGGTTGGTGCCGATGCAAAACGCACCGATGGCGAGCAGGTTCGGAGCAGCTGCCAGCACCCGCTCGGTGACCTGGGTCTTGGACCGGATACCGAGCAGGTGCACGTCGGCGATGGCTTCGACCAGTTCGTCCTCGTCGAAGGCTCGGTTGGCCGAGGTGACCTCGAAGCCGTGGGACTGCAGGAGTTCAATCGCGTCCGGGTGGATCTGCTCGAGCAACAGGACACGAACTGTCTTGGGATGCAATGTCGACCTCGCGGCGGGCGTTGGCTGGATTCATTGCCAGTCTACGGTCAGCGTCTTGAGAGCTTCTTGTGAACGAACTTCTGATACACCGCCAGGATGATCACCGCTCCGACCACCGACCCGAAGATCCCGCTCACCTGCAGGCCGCCCTCGCCCTTGTCGTGTCCGACCAGATATCCGATGAAGCCACCGACAAACGACCCGATCATGCCGAGGACGGCAGTCCGCAGCAGTCCAAGTTTGTGTCGTCCGGGCACCAGGAGCCGCGCGATCGCGCCGGCCACCAGCCCGAGCAGCACGAAGCTGATGAGGTTCCACATCACGGCATCGCCCCTTCCGGCCACACCCGAAAAAAGCGTGGCTATCGGTGGTAAAACGCTCCGCGGGCGGCATCCGTTCCACTAGATTGAGGGCTCGAGACTCACAGCTCCGCACTCGTGCGGCCGGACGGACGGGCAAGACATGACCGAACCCCGGTGGCTCGACAGCGACGAGGCATACGCCTGGCGCTCGTTCATCCAAGGCTTCCGCTCGCTGGTCGATGTGCTCGACCGGGAACTACAAGCGGAGAGTGGATTGCCGCACTCCTACTACGAGGTGCTGGTTCCGCTGTCCGAGCATCCGGACCGGGCCATGCGGATGAGCGAACTCGCCGGCAACACCCGGTCCTCCCGTAGCCGCCTCTCACATGCGGTGGCCCGGTTGGAAGAGCGCGGCTGGGTTCGCCGCGTCGACTGCGAAACCGACAAACGAGGTCAGGTAGCCGAACTGACCGAGGCCGGCTTCGCAGTCGTTGCCGCCGCGGCGCCCGGACACGTCCAGACCGTGCGGCGGTATCTGATCGATCAGCTGTCGGTTGAGCAGCTGAAGGTGATGGGCGAGATCGGTCAGATCATGCTCGACGCGACGGCCAGCAGCGACCGGCCGCCCCGCCGGACCTGAACGACCGGCCCCGTTGGCGGGTACCGGCCACCAGCAGGGCACCGAGCAGGAGCAACAACAGTCCGGCTGTCAGCCCGTAGCCGATGCCGGTACCGGTGCTGGCCAGCTGACCGCCGGACAACAGCAGCGCTCGCTGCGCTCCCACCAACGGCGCCGGGTTGTCCATCGACAATGCGTCCACTCCGGTGCTGACCGCATCGACCGGCGCACCGGCAGGGATCGGCGGGGCCGGCGTCACCGGCGGTGAGACCGGGGTGGCCGGCGTCACCGAGGTGGCTCCGCAGGAGCCGCTCGCCCGGCCCAGCAGCCCTACTGAATTGCCGCACGCGGTGACCGGAGCGGAGGCGGGTACCTGGGCCGTGGAACCGGGACTGGCTGCGTTCGGGGTGACCCTGCTGGCGCTGCAGGCGCCCGAGCCGTTGCCGATGGCGTTACCACAGACCGTCACCGGCGCGCTGACCGGAGCGGCGGCGGTCGTGCCGCTGCCCGATCCGGTGCCGGTGCCGCTGCTTGGCGAGTTGCCAGCCGGCGGCGCGGTGCTGCACGACGCAGACCCGCCGCCCAGCACTCCGGCTCCGTTTCCGCAGACCATCACCGGCGTGGTGACCGGAGCTTGCAGGGACGGGCTGCCCGAGGACGATCCCGCTGAAGGACCGGCAGTGGAACCACCGGCCGCGCTACCGGCGCCCGGGTTCGGCGAGCTCGGCGAGCTCGGCGTTGAACCGGCCGAGCTCCGGCCGAGCACCCCAACGGCGTTGCCGGACACGGTCACCGGTGCTGTCACCGGAGCCTGCACGTTCGAACTCGGGGACCCCGACTGCCCGGGGCTTGACGTAGTTGAGGTGGTCGAGGTCGGTGACGGCGTAGCGGTCTTTACCGACACAGACATGGTTGCCGACGTCGGGGGCGGAGTGACCGGGTGTCGCGGCACCGAGAGGGAATTCCCGCTGACGTCAACCGGTGCCGTGATCGCGAGTTCTGCGCCGGTACCGCCGGCAGTACCGTTACTCGGTGAGAGGTCCTGAGCTGAGGCGATTCCCGCCCCGACCAGCCAAATCCCACCGACCAGCAGCGAGCCCTGAAGGCCGCGTTTCATCCAATGCTTCATGGTGATTCCTTCTGTTGTCCGACTGTCCGCGACGCGGTCATCCGCGCGCGTTCGTGTGCGCTGCTGCCGATCTGGGCGAGTCGCGAACGACTCGTCGGCGAGTGCAGAACTAGTCGGGTGAGAAGGAGGGGTCGTCGGGAGCACCTAGCGGAGCGAAGGTACTGGCCCGGCGCACCGGCAGACCGGCCGTGCGGGTGGGAAGAACGAGCGTGGTGATGAGCACGCCGCCAGCCATAGATGCGCCGCAGGAATCCGATACGGTCGCGGGTTGATCGGGTTCGGCGGGTGCGGCGGGCAGATCCAGAGTTGGCGAAGGTTGCCCGATCTGACCGAGCCGAGCGGTCAAGGGAGCTGACCGAGGCGCTTGACGCGCGAGCTGCGAGCGGGCCGGCGCGGCAGCGTGAAGCTCCGCTGACGGCTGCACTGCGTGCCTCGAGTGAGCCGCGGATTTGCCGGCGGCGGTCCCGGGGCCGGCGGCGTCAAAGATCTGCTGCACCGTCTGGTCCTTGCCCGGCGACCGGGCGTTGCGGACCTCGAGGACAGTCCGCACAGTCGGTGACACGACCGGAATTGGGAGGGCGGCCACGCTCTTGCGGACGCTCGCCACGATCGGGACGACCGGCACAGGGGCCGGAGGGCGCGAAAGCGCGTGCACCTGCACCTGCACCTGGACGGCAATTGGTTGAGCAACACTCGCGGCTTGGGCACCGGAGGTGTGCGTGAGCATTCCGATCAGCCATGCGCCGGTTACCAGCCCGGCGAGGAGCAGCAAGCGACGCACCAGCGTGGCTTCCCGGATCGGCACGATGACCCTCCCTCTTCATGAGGGCCTAACGAGACTGACCGTGGTCAGGTGACGACGATACGTAGCAGCTATCCCCCGCACTCGGCCAGCCCGACACGATCTGGCGAAGTATTGCGATGTATTGGGTTCACGCTAGATGGCCCGATACAGTCCGATTATGGATCCGGTACGCAACCCCTACGCCCCGGGCGCAGGCCGCCGGCCGCCTGAACTGGCCGGCCGCGCAACCGAGCTGGCCGCCTTCGACGTGGTTCTGGAACGCATCGCTCGAGGTCGGTCAGAGCGGTCCATCGTGCTCACCGGACTGCGGGGCGTCGGCAAGACCGTGCTGCTCAATTCGCTGCGCTCGGCGGCAGTGCGGGCCGGTTGGGGCACCGGCAAGCTGGAGGCCAGGCCGGATCAGGGTCTGCGGCGGCCAATGGCCGCGGCTCTGCACCTGGCCATCAGGGAGCTGGCGGGCCGCGATTCGGAGAGCACTCAGCACGTGCTCGGAGTGTTGAAGTCCTTTGCAATAAAGGGCAACGGCGATACCAAGCTTCGGGACCGATGGCACCCCGGGATCGACGCGGCGCCGATACCTGGTCGTGCCGACTCGGGCGACATCGAGATCGATCTGGTGGAGCTGCTTTCCGACGTCGCGGGCCTGGCTGCCGACGCCGGACGGGGCGTTGCCTTGTTTCTGGATGAGATGCAGGACCTCGGTCCGGCCGACGTGTCAGCCCTGTGCGCCGCCTGCCATGAGCTGAGCCAGAACGGCCTGCCCCTCGTCGTGGTCGGCGCCGGCCTGCCACATCTGCCGGCGGTGCTGAGCGCGAGTAAGTCGTACAGCGAAAGACTCTTCTCCTACGCACGCATCGACCGGTTGGACCGTGGCGCGGCTGACCAGGCTCTGCAGACTCCTGCCCGCGAAGAGGGGGCCGAGTTCACCGACGAGGCGTTGTCAGCGATGTACGCCATCACCGCCGGCTACCCGTACTTCATCCAGGCGTACGGCAAGGCGGTGTGGGATGTCGCACCCGGCAGCCCGATCACGGCGGCCGATGTCGCGGTAGCGGCCCCGGAGGCGGCCGCCGAACTGGCCGTTGGCTTCTTCGGCTCGCGCTATGACCGCGCGACCCCGGCGGAGCGGGAATACCTCAGGGGTATGGCGTTGGCGGGTCTTCCGGGAGATGAAACGCCCGGGAGCGACGCCGGCGCTGAGGCAAGAGCGGTGTCGACCGCGGCGGTCGCCGAGCTTCTCGGCCGTAAACCACAGTCGCTGTCGCCGGCCCGCGATGCCTTGCTGAAGAAAGGTCTCATCTACTCCGCGGAACGCGGTCGGATTGCCTTCTCGGTTCCACATTTCGGCCGGTATCTCCGAGCTCAATCCGACGATGGTTGATCGGGCCGCCCCGGACGTACTGTGAGACACCGGAGCTTGCCGGCGACGGGCGGGTGCCGGGACGGACCAGGGAACGGTGATCGGTGTGTTCGAGGCAATGCTGCTGGTACTAGTGACCTTCGTGGCGATCTTCGGCTGTGCGGTAGGCCTCGGTTCGCTCGGCATCTGGTTCGCTGTCCGCAAAGTCCGCCGGTCGCGGGCCTTCAACCGCGGCAGATTGCTCGTGCGGACGGCGACCGCCGCTCACAAGGCGGGACGAGAGGTCGGGAGGCTACGGGTCGCGATGTTCGACTCCGTGATGGCGACCAGTCGGGTCCTGACCGAGGTCGATGCGCCCCGGGTGCTGAGAGACCTCGCTCGTGACCTGCAGCGCACGGCTGACCGGACTGATCACCGCCTGGCGCTGCTCGTGGCCGAACCCGATCAGGAGGTCGTCGCTCGGCTGCTACCGTCCCTACGATCCTCGGTCAGCCAGCTCAACCGGACGTCGGCCGAGGTGCGGGCCACCGCCTGGCAGTTCGCCACCGAGCTGTCCCAGCCGCGGGAGCAAGCGCTCACCCTGGAGGTCGCCGAGCAATTGGCCGGGCTCCGGGCCGGAGTGGCGGAGGTCCAGGCGATCCGGATCCGCGCCGGGCTCTGATCCGGCTCGCCAGGATGGCAGCGGATGAACGGGTGGGGTCGAAAAGGTCTCGTAGCGGTGTCGATTTCGTTCTGCTGATGCGGATCGGCCGCACCAGGGGTAGACCGAAAGTGTGGCCATCAGTTCGGCTCCCGGGACAAATGTCGTCTCGGGTTCTCGTGCGCCCGTAGCCCGGCCGGTACGGCGTCGGGCAGCCAACGCATGGCGCTCACACCGAGCCGCAAAGGCGGATGCCGCAGCTGTCCGCGACCCGTTTCTGGACGTGGTCGTGCTGCTGTCGGTCCTGATGTTTCTGGCCCTGGCGGCCGGCATCGGAATCCTGATCCTGGAGCCCACCCTGCATTGGCCCAACTGACCGAGCGGCGACCCGGCAGCTTGAGCAACATCCGGTCGCACTGCTGACAGGATGTCGTCATCGATCGCTGATGTCCGAACGCGTAACCCGTAAGGTCGTCTACGCGAATCCCCGACCGAAGTGAGCATCTGTGGTTCAACCGCCACCCCCTGGCCCGCCCGACGATGGACGAGCCGCCGGCCAACCGCCGCAGTACGGCCCACCGCAGTACGGCCCACCGCAATACGGCCCACCGCAATACGGCCCACCGCAATACGGCCCACCGCAATACGGCCCACCGCAATACGGCCCACCGCAGTACGGCCCACCGCAGTACGGCCCACCGCCCGGTTACCCGGGGATGCCCCCAAGTGGCCCCGATCCGTACTACGCGCAGTTCGCTCCGAAACCCGGTTGCGTCCCGCTGCGGCCGCTGAACCTCGGCGAGATTCTGGACGGCAGTTTCAAAGTCGTGCGGCGCAATCCCCGAGCAACGCTCGGCCTGTCGGCGATAGTGGCGGTCCTGCAGGCCACAGTGCTAGCGGTCGTACAGATCTTCGCCTTCAATCAACTGTCTTCCGGCATCGACTCGACCAATCCCGACAACCCACAGGTCAACGTCGGGCAGGTGGTCACCGGTGAGCTCACCTTTGCCGTCGGTGCCCTGGTGGGCGCGCTGTTCGTGGCCATCCTGGCGGGCATGCTGACCGTCGTCATCACCGAGGACGTCCTGGGCAAGCAACTGTCTATCGGCGAGGTTTGGAGCCGGATCAAGCCACGAATGTGGCGCCTCGTGCTGCTGTCGGCCGTCGTTGGCATTGTCCCGGGATTAGGCCTGATTCTGTGCATCGCGCCGGGCGTGTGGCTGTGGGCCACCTGGGCGGTCGCGGTTCCGGCGCTGGTCGTGGAAAACACCACGGTGCGCAAGTCTCTGGGCCGGTCCCGGGCGCTCGTGAGAGGCATGTTCTGGCGGGTGTTCGGCATCCGGCTGCTCGGCGTCCTGATGGTCGCGTTCATCGGCTTCCTGATCGGCATCCCCTTCGCCCTGGTGGCCGGCATGGTGAGCGGCCATTCGGTCTTCGGCTCCGGTCTGGCCAGCTCGGGCGATTCGTTGTCGGTGCCGATCACATACATCCTGATCACCTCGCTCGGCTCGATCCTGTCCACCACGCTCACCGCTCCGATCCGGGCCGGGATCGACGCGCTGCTCTACGTCGACCTGCGGATGCGTAAGGAGGGCCTGGACATCGTCCTTCAGCAGGCCGCGGCCGGTCTGACTCCGGGGCCGGCAGGTCCGGCGTTCGCCGCAGCGCCACCGGCAGCTCAGTCGCCCGTCCAAGGCTGGAATCCAGATGATCCCGGCTATGAGTACGGCCGCTGGGACGGGCGGAAGCACTGACGGTGAGCGGTCCGATCGATGGTGACGCGGCTCGCCGCGCGGCCGAGACCGAGCTGCGCAAGGCCGCGTACCACCGCGACGATCCCGGACTGATCAGCCGACTGATCAGCCGTGCCGTGGATTGGCTGGCGCGGCGGCTTGATTTCGTGTTCTCCGGTAGCGCCGGCGGCTCGGCCACCTTGTTGTTGCTGGTGCTACTGGGCGCAAGCATCGCGTTCGCGGTGCTCAAGGCCGCCCGCTCACGCGCCCTGACCCGTGCCGACCGGGACTCAGCCGATCCGCTGCGCCCCTCGGCTTCGGCCGATCACCGGCGCTTGGCCGAGCAGTACGCGGCCTCAGGCCAATGGGACCTCGCACAGCGGGAGTGGCTTCGGGCCGCCGTTCAAACGGTGGAGCAACGCGGCATCCTGACTGTCCGCCCGGGCCGTACCGGCCAGGAGTTCGCCCGAGAGGCCGGCGAACAGTTACCGTCCGGACGCGACGTTCTGAGCGCGGCCGTCGAGGCGTTCGACCTGGTGTGGTTCGGCGGGCGCACCGCCACCGCGTCCGATGTCGCGACCGCTCGCGCCGCCGACGAAGCGGCGCGGACGGCTCGGGTCGAACGCCTCGGTGCCGAGCGGACCGATCGATTCGCGGTCCCCCGATGACGTCGCCGGTCTCCGCGGTACGACCCGCCGGTCCGCTGTGGGCGCGAGGCCGATTCTGGCTCGTGCTAGCCGGGCTCCTGGTCGTCGGCGCGTTTGCGGTGGCCCTCGTCCGGCCCGCGCCGGGGCTTCCCCTGGATCCGGCCTCCACCAGCAAGGCGGGCAGCGCGGCGCTGGCCCAGCTCCTGCGCCAACGGGGCACCAGCGTCGATCGGGTCGCCGCGCTGGCACAAGTACCGGCTGGCCGGACCGTCGTGGTGGCTGAGCCGGCTGCGTACTCGTCCGGCCAACTGACGGGACTGATCAACCGCGGCAGCCGCCTGGTGCTGATCGCTCCGACCCAGGACCTCGTGAGCGCGATCGATCCCCGGCTGTGGGAGCAATCGGTCGACACGGCGGCGCAGACAGTGTCACCTGACTGCTCGCACCCGGGCGCCCTGGCGGCCGGTGATGTGCGCTTCCCGGCGGGCACTCGAAGCTACGGCGGATTGCCCGGCTGCTACCACGGACGGGCCGTCCTCGGCGACGAGATCGTCGTGCTCGGATCGGCGGGGCTTATTCGCAACGACGGGTTGACCCAACCTGGCGTCGCAGCGCTGGCCATCAACGCCCTCTCGACCGATTCTTCAGGCAGCACAGTGGGGCCGATCACCTGGCTGATGCCCGGCGCTGACGCGGCCGGTTTCGGCCAGCCCTCGGTGTGGTCGGTGTTCCCGCCATGGGCACACCGGGCGTTGCTGTGGCTGATCCTGCTCGGCGGGTTGGTGGTGCTCTGGCGCGGTCGGCGGATGGGGCCTGCGGTCTCCGAGCCGCTGCCCGTCGTGGTCCGTGCCGCCGAGATCATCGAAGGCCACGGTCGACTTTACCTTCGGGCGCAGGCGCGGGACCGGGCCGCGGCGGCGCTTCGCACGGCAACCGCCGATCGACTGACCGCCCGTTTCGGACCCCGCCCCGAGATCACGTCTCTGCGCAGCGGACCGGTACCCGCGGATGATCGAGCACTGGTCCGGCTCGCCGGTGAACTTGCTGCGCTGGAGGCGGCAGCCGCCGACTTCCCTTCTGGAAAGGCTTCATACCTGTGACACTGCCCGCAGCCCCACCGGCTGGTCCGCACGCCGCACTGACCCGGATCCGCGCAGAGGTTGCCAAAGCCGTCGTCGGCCAGGACCCCGCGGTGACCGGAGTCCTGATCGGACTCCTGTGCCGCGGTCATGTGTTGATCGAAGGCGTGCCGGGCGTGGCCAAAACCCTGCTGGTGCGAGCCCTCGCGGCTGCGGTCTCGCTGGATACCAAGCGGATCCAGTTCACCGCAGACCTGATGCCCGGCGATATCACCGGCTCGCTGGTGTTCAACCGCGGGGCGTCGGCTTTCGAATTCCGTCCTGGGCCGGTGTTCACCAACCTGCTGCTCGGGGACGAGATCAACCGGACGCCACCGAAGACCCAGTCGGCGCTGCTGGAGTCGATGGAGGA
>JAVEEN010000312.1 GCA_030840445.1 Pseudonocardiales bacterium | reverse complement strand
GTACAGCGCCGTCTACGGCGTGAACCACACCTTTGTGCTGAACCTCAAGGCGGCGACCGGTAGCCACAAGGTGTGTCTGACGGCGTTCAATGTCGGCACCGGCGCCAACTCCCAGATCATCTGCAGGACGTACGTGGTTTCGCCGAACCCGTTCGGCTACCTCGACAAGGTGACCAGAACATCGGCGACCACAATCACGGTGACCGGCTGGGTCATCGACCCCGATACGGTCAACGCGACCTCGGTGAACATCCTGATCGACGGAAAGCTGACCAACAACATCCTGGCCAACACCACCCGGACCGATGTGGCCGCCATCTACCCCGCCTACGGTCCTGCGCACGGCTACGCCAAGGTGATCAGCGCCAACGGTGACCCGCACACCGTCTGCGGATCGGCCGTCAATGTCGGCGCCGGCACGGCCGTCGCGTTGGCCTGCAAGTCGCTGCCCAGCACCGGTGACACCGTGCCCGCGGCGGTGACCTCCCTGCAGGCGGGCGCCGCCAGCGGCAGCATCACGCTGACGTGGGCCGCGGCCAGGTCCGTGACTACGCCCGTGACCGCATACCAGATCACCGTCAAGGAGACCGGCAAGGTCGTCAAGGTGAGTGGTTCGACCCTGAAGGTGGCGATCACCGGCCTCACCAACGGCAAGAGGTACACCTTCAGCATCGTCGGGTTGAACACAATCGGCACCGGTTCGCCGGCCACAGTCACCGGGGTCCCGGTCGCGATTCCGCCGCAGACCTCGCCTGCTCCGGTGTCGACGAGTCATTACATCCGCAACATCACCGGTAACGCCGTGTCCGACAGCGCTCTGCTGCGCAAGATGGGTGCTACCGATGCCGGCTACAACCCCTCCGGCCACAGGTATCTGGTGCTGTTGCAGATCGGCGGCCAGGATCAGAGCCGCGGCGGCGTCCTGCTGTCAGCGACATCGCGATACATCTCGAACGCAGCGGTCGTGACGGCGATGAAGGCTTACCTGGACGGGTATGTGACCAAGCAGAAGCTCAACGCCCCGATGCTGCTGGCGATCGGCACGAACAGCGACGTGGACGTGAGCTCCGCGGCCGGCGCCATGTGGGCCAGGAGCGTGGTGAACCCGGTCGTGAGCTATGCGGCCCGTTACGCCAACATCAGGGTGGGTGGCGCCAACGACATCGAACCGGGCTTCTCCGCCACCGCCAGTGAGACCAAGGCATGGCTGTCGGGCTACCTCGGCGCGACGAGCGCGCAGTTCGTGTTCAACGGCTCGGCGGACGGCTGTTCGACGGGTGCCGCCGGCAGCCGCTGTAACAACGGCTGGACGATGGCCGATCTGCAGTGGCTCAGCGGCGGCGCGGCACCCACCCGCTCGATGAGCCTGCCGCAGATCTACAACTCCGCCATGCCGCTGCAGTGGAAATTCATCTCCCTGACCGGGCTCAACGCCCGAAGGCCGAAACTGTACTTCGGAGGGCCGTTGACGGAGTACACCGCGTGTCAGCAGGCAGGTTCATGCGGCAGCATCACTAATGTGGACGCGTGGAACAAGCTGTGGGCGGCCATTTCATCAGCGACCGCAACCCGGCAGGCGGATATGCCGCACGGTACCGACCTCAGGATCAATTGAGCCGCCGCACGCGGGCGTTCCGAATCCGTGGTCTCGGTTCGGTTGCCGGCTCGACGTCAGCGGTTGCGCTGATCCTGATGGTGGCGGCAGCCTGCACCAAGGCGCCGCCGCCCGGCGCAACCGGGAGCACCGTCGTCACGTCGGCCACCGGATCCGCCAGCTCGAGCGCGCCGAACAGCGCAAGCTCGGGGTCTGCCGGTCCGACCACGGCGCCGACGTCGGCCACCGGTTCCGCCGCCAGCGCAACCCCGACGCCCGCTCGCAGCACCCCCGCGGCCGCCGGTCCGCCAGCCTGCACTACCGGCGCGCTCACCATCGAAGTGCAGCGGGGATCCGGAGCGGCGGGGCACCAGTTCGCCTCCCTGGTGTTCACGAACGCCTCGCCGACGGCCTGCTCCATCACCGGTTTCCCGGGCGTCGCCCTCCTCATCGCCGGCGCTCCGCTCGGCCGTCCGGCAACCCGATCCGGCCAGGGAATCAAACGCATCGACCTGAAGCCGGGGTCCAAGGGCACCGCATCGTTGACCAATGACTCAACCTGCAACGCCGAAAACTCCGACTCGGTGCAGATCATCGTGCCGAACCAGACCGAGAAGGTCGTCCGTCCGCTGCGCTTCCGAGGCTGCACCATGACGATCAACCCGGTTGCCGCAGCCTGACGCTGCTGTCCATCAACCCGGTTTGGCGCCGAGCCCGGTCGCGGCCCGGCCAGTAATTCGCGGTTCACCGGCCGGTGCGCCATGGGTACGCTGCATTGGCGTCCGCCGACTGCACCGAACTGCCAACTGCGCCGAACTGCGAGAGGGCCCCCGAGCTTCGATGACGAACCCAGTAGACCCCTCGGGTTCGAATGAGCCCGTGGGGCAGCCTTCGGCCGAGCCGCAGCCGCCACCCCGGCCGCGGCCGCGGCGAGGCAGCGTTCGTACTCAGGACGGCGACACCGCCGCGGCTCCCTCGCCGGCCGCGGTTCGCAGGCGGCTCATCGCCCAGGACGCGCGGGACCGAAAATACGCCGAGGACGCTCGGCATCGACGCAATCGGCGCAACGTCCTGATCGGTTCCGGAGTGGCGATCGGCGTGGTGGGCGTCGCGGCAATCGTGTACTGGTCCGGGGCCTCGTCCTCGACGACGGCGCATTGCGTGGACGCCAACGATCAGCCGGTGTCGGCCAGCTACTGCGACAACGGATCCCACATCGGCAACTTCTTCTTCTTCGGCGGGTCGCAATACCACTACTACTACGGCGGCAACGTCGCCGGCGGTCGGTACGCCGGAGGTTCGACCGTGGCTCCGCGCAACGGCAAGATCTCGACCGACTCGGGGAAGACGATCCGGCGTGGCGGCTTCGGTGGCCGAAGTAGCAGCGGATCCAGCTGATGAAGCGATTACACCGGGCGCCGCGGGACAACTGGCTGGATATCGTCGTCGAGCAGGGCCTGGTGTACGAGGACACCTTGCTGTATCCCGGCGACAACCGGCGCCCGTACTGGGACGAGTCTGTCTACTACTCCTTCGAGATGGACGAGGTACTGCTCCTGGAAACTCAGGTCGAACTGCTGCATTCTATGTGCCTGGACGCGATCGACCATGTGATCGCCACCGAGCGCTACCGTGACTTCGGGATTCCGGAGTTCTGCTGGCAGCCGATCAAGGATTCCTGGAATCGCAACGATCCCTACCTCTACGGCCGATTCGATCTGCGCTATGACGGCTCGGGCGCAGCGAAGATGCTCGAATACAACGCCGATACGCCGACCACCCTGCTCGAGGCCAGCGTGATCCAATGGCAGTGGAAGCAGGCTGTGTTTCCCGAGCTCGATCAATGGAATTCCATCCACGAACGGCTGGTCGACCGCTGGCGTGAAATGGGCGCAAGCCTGGCGGGTTCGGCCGGTGGACTTGCCTCGAGCACCGTGCACTTCACCTGGACCAATCTGGAGACCACCGGCGAGGACCATCTGACCACGGCCTATCTGCAGGAGACAGCGGCCGAGGCGGGCCTGGACACCATCGGGCTGGCCATCGAGGATCTGGGCTGGGACGAGGACCTCCAGACCTTCGTGGATCTGGCCGAGACCCCGATCGACACCCTGTTCAAGCTCTATCCGTGGGAATGGTTGGTCAACGATCCATTCGGGGTCAACGCGCTCAAGACGCTGCCCAGGGGCCGGGTCTCCAACCGGGACCTGTCGGCCGCCGGCGTCAACATCGCCTCGACCGGCGACGGCCGGAACTCGATGGTGTGGATCGAGCCGGCGTGGAAGATGTTGTTGTCCAACAAGGCGATTCTCGCGGTGCTGTGGCAACTCAACCCCGGTCATCCATCCTTGCTGCCGGCCTACCTGGACGACCCCGGACCACTGACCGAGTACATCCGCAAGCCGAAACTGGGCCGCGAGGGCGCAAACGTGACCATCGTCAAACCGGACGGAACATTGAGCACTGCGGGTGAGTACGGCGAGGAAGGCTATGTGTATCAAGCCTTTTCCCCGCTGCCCGAATTCGAGGGCCAGCATCCGGTGCTCGGTACGTGGGTCGTCGGCGACGAGTCGGTAGGCCTGGGCATCAGGGAGTCGGCCGGCCTGGTCACCGACCAGACGTCGTCCTTCACCCCGCATGTGATCGATTCCTAGCCCTGCCGTTCGGCATACCGAAGTCAGCCAAGCCCAACCGACACCCAGGAGTCCGCAGTGACCGCTATCCCGGCCGCTCTCTCGAGTTCCGTCAGCGCACCCGCCCACCGGCTCGCGCTGCAGGCCAACTTCGGCCATGACCTCGCCCACAATCTCGGTGCGATTCTGGCTTACGCGCTGGTGGGAGCGGCGCTGATCGCCGTCGGCTTCGTGATCGTCGACCTGACCACACCGGGCAAGCTCAACGAATTGGTACGCGAGGGCATGCCCAACGCGGTGGCCATCGCCATCGGAGGCACACTGGCGGTCTCGCTCATCGTCGTCACCTCGATCTTCTCCAGCGGCGGCCACCTCGCCGAGGGCCTCATCACAACCGCCTCCTACGGGCTCCTCGGCATCCTGGTCCAGGTCTGCACCGTGCGGCTGCTCGAGTACGTCCTCCGCATCGACGTGGGCAGGCTGCTGCACGAGGACGAGTACAACCCGGCCTCGCTCGCGGTGGCCGCCGCGCACGTCGCGATGGGGCTGATCGTGGCCATCTCCGTCACCTGACCCGCGAGGGCCGACGTCCTACCGTCTGCAAGAATGACGTCATGACTTACGTCGCCGCCGCCGACCGTTACGAATCGATGATCTACCGCCGAGTGGGTCGCAGTGGGATCAAGCTTCCGCTTATCTCACTTGGCTTGTGGCAGAACTTCGGCGGCGACCGCCCACTGGAGACGCAGCGCGCGATCTTGCGCCGCGCCTTCGATCTCGGCGTCTGCCACATCGACCTCGCCAACAACTACGGACCCCCGTACGGCTCGGCCGAGGCCAACTTCGGCACGATCCTGAAGCAGGACTTTGCGCCGTACCGGGACGAGCTCTTCCTCTCGACCAAGGCGGGTTGGGACATGTGGCCGGGCCCGTACGGTGAATTCGGTTCGCGAAAGTACCTCTTGGCCAGCCTGGACCAGTCACTGAGCCGGATGGGCGTCGACTATGTCGATGTCTTCTACTCCCACCGTCCGGATCCGGAGACGCCGCTGGAAGAGACCATGGGCGCACTGGACACCGCCGTGCGCTCGGGCAAGGCGCTGTACGCCGGGATCTCGTCCTACTCCGCCGAGCGCACGGCCGAGGCCGCCCGGATCCTGGCCGAACTCGGCACGCCGCTGTTCATCCACCAGCCCTCGTACTCGCTGCTCAATCGTTGGGTCGAGGGCGGCCTGCTCGACACCCTCGAACGTATCGGGGCCGGCTGTATCGCCTTTTCACCGCTGGCCCAAGGGATGTTGACCGACAGGTACCTCAACGGCATTCCGGCAGACTCCCGGATGGCTGAGAACGCCTCGCTGTCCAAGGACATGCTGACCGAGGACAACCTGACGCACATCCGGGCGCTGAACGAGATCGCTCAACGACGCGGCCAGTCATTGGCCCAACTGGCCCTGGCCTGGGTGGCGCGTGATCCCCGGATTTCCTCAGTCCTGATCGGTGCTTCGTCGGTCAGCCAGCTGGAACAGAACATCGCCGCTCTGCAAAACCTGGACTTCACCGCCGAGGAACTGGCCGAGATCGACCGCCACGCCGTCGAGGGTGGCATCGACCTGTGGCGTGGGCAGGCTACGAGCTGATGTCGTGACGCCGCCCGGCGTGCCGGGACGATCGGCCCTCCAGCGTTCCCGCGGCACCGCCGCCCTCGGCACCGCCGCCCTCGGCGCGGAGCAGGTGAGCCGTCGGCAGGCGGGCGGGCTCATCGTCGTCGCGCTCATCCTGACCGGCTTCACCATGCGGTCAGCCGTGACCAGCGTCGGCCCGGTACTCACCGAGCTGAGGTCCGGCCTGGGCATCTCCAGCGGTGCCGCCGGTCTCGTCACCACCTTGCCGGTGTTGTGTTTCGCGGCGATCGGATCGAACGCGCCCCGGCTGGCCCACCGGTTCGGGTTCCACCGGGTGGTCGTGTTCGCCCTGGCGGCGGCGACCGCCGGCGTCCTGACACGGGCCTTCGCCGGCTCCCTCTGGCTGTTCGTGCTGCTCAGCGTGCTTGCCCTTGCCGGGGGTGCGATCGCGAATGTGCTGATGCCGTCGCTGGTGAAACAGCATTTCCCCGATCAGATCGGACGGATGACCGCGGCGTACACGACCGCGTTGGCGGTGGGCATGACCGCCTCAGCCGGCCTGACCGTTCCGATCTCGGACGCCGCGGGTAGCTGGCGCTTCGGCCTCGGTTGTTGGGCTGTGCTGTCCGGCCTAGCGATCCTTCCGTGGCTGCCCACCCTGCGTGCGGACAAGCCGGACCGTCGTAGCGCCGAGCCGCGGGTGCCGATGAGCCGCCTGATCCGCAGCAGAACCGCCTGGGCGCTGACCGTGATGTTCGCCTTCCAGTCCATGCAGGCCTACATCTCGTTCGGATGGTTCCCCGAGTTCTTCCGCCATGAAGGCCTCGACGGGACGCGGGCCGGACTGCTGGTGAGCCTGTTCGCTGCCATGTCGATACCGGTGTCGCTCGTGATCCCGGCGCTGGCGGTACGCCGGCAGCGACCCCTGATCGCGGTGATGGTCGGGTGCGCGTTCGTCGGCTATTGCGGGCTGGTCATCGCACCCGTAGGTGGCGCGTGGCTCTGGATGGCACTGACCGGGATCGGCGCCGGCATGTTTCCGCTGTCGCTGACGATGCTGGGCCTGCGCTCCCGGCTGATCACCGTCACATCGGCCCTCTCGGCCTTCGCCCAGACCGTCGGTTACCTCATCGCCGGAACCGGTCCGCTGCTGGTCGGTTTCCTGCTCGACATCACCGGTGACGACTGGACCTGGCCGTTCGTGTTGCTGTTTTCAGCCCTCCTGCTGTCCGCGACCGGCGCCTGGTACGCCAGCCGCGACGTCCGGGTCGACGACGAAATCACGGTCTGAGCACGTCTGTCCGTACGCCGGCGTGGGTATTGTCAGGCCTACCCGAGAGGAGCCTCGATGTTCTATCCGCTTGTTGTAGGCGATTTCCTGAACCGAGCCGAGACGGTCTACCCCGACCGGGTCGGGGTGATCGACGAGCCTGATCAGCCTGGCAAGTCCTGGGGTGAACTCAGGTACTCCCAGGTCGCCGCGCTGGCCCGAGCCCAGGCCGCCGGCCTGGATGCCTTGGACGTGCCAGTGGGAGGCCGGGTCGCCATCGTGTCCCACAACTCGGCTCGGCTGCTGGTCTCGTTCTTCGGGGTCCCCGCCTGGGGCCGGATCCTGGTGCCGATCAACTTCCGCTTGTCCGCGGTGGAGATCAGCTACATCGTAAGCCATTCGGGGGCCGAGGTGCTGATGGTCGATCCCGATCTCGCTCAGCTGCTTCCCGGCATCGACTGCAAGCACAAATTCGTACTCTCCGACCACGACAACGAGCTGTTCGGCAGCACCGCCGAGCCGCGTCCGTGGCAGGCGGACGAGGCCGCGACCGCCACCATCAACTACACCTCGGGCACCACCGCTCGACCCAAGGGCGTGCAGCTGACCCATCGCAACCTGTGGCTCAACGCCACCACTTTTGCCCTGCATGCCGGGGTATCCGATGCAGACGTGTACCTGCACACGTTGCCGATGTTTCACGCCAACGGGTGGGGCATGCCGTATGCGGTCACCGGGCTGGGTGGCCGCCACATCGTCTTGCGGCAGATCGACGGCGCGGAGATCCTGCGCCGGATCGATACCCATGGCGTGACGTTGCTCTGCGCCGCACCGGCCGTGGTCAATGCCGTGCTGGACGCCGCCGCGAACTGGGACGGCCCGATCCCGGGCCGCGATCGGGTACGGATCATCGTGGCAGGCGCTCCGCCACCTACCCGCACCATCGAGCGGGTCCGTGCCGCCCTGGGCTGGGAGTTCATCCAGATCTACGGGCTGACCGAGACCTCGCCGCTGCTGACCATGAGCCGGATGCGAGCCGAGTGGCAGGGGCTCGACGCGCACGAGCAAGCTCGCATGCTCGGACGCGCCGGATCGCCGACCATCGGCGTCCGGATCGCGATCGACGAAGCCGGTGAAGTGCTGGCGCAGAGCAACCACAATCTGGATGCGTACTGGGACAACCCCGAGGCCACCGCAGCTGCTCAGGCCGGTGACTGGTTCCACACCGGCGACGGCGGTACCTTCAGCGACGGCCAACTGATCATTGCCGATCGGAAGAAGGATGTGATCATCACCGGCGGTGAGAACGTCTCGTCCATCGAGATCGAGGACGTGCTGAACTCCCATCCGGCCGTCCGAGAGGTCGCCGTGATCGGGATTCCAGACGACAAGTGGGGTGAACTCGTCACGGCCATCGTGGTCACCGACGGCTCGGACCTCGATGAAGCAGGGCTGATCGCCCACTGTCGAGCCAGCCTGGCCGGCTACAAATGCCCGAAGAAAGTGGAGTTCGTGGACAGTCTGCCCCGGACGGCGACCGGCAAACTGCAGAAGTTCAAGCTGCGGCAACCCTATTGGCAGGGCTTGGATCGACAGGTCAACTGAGGGGCGGGTGATGACCGGAGATCTCAGTACGCGTCCAGACCGAGCTTCACCGCCAGTCCGACTCCGGCCGCGGCGATGATGAGTTTCAGCGGCGTGGCGGGCGCTCGGCGTACCACCATCGGCCCGAGCCGGCCACCGACGAACAGCCCGACCGCCAACGGGAAAGCCGCGTACCACTGGACGTGGCCGAAGATGATGAAACCCAGGGCCGCCACGGCATTGGACAAGCCGAGCAGCACGTTCTTCAGGGCATTCGAGTGCGGCAGCCTCTCATGGGTCGCCAACAGCAGTAGCGCCAGCAGCAGCACCCCGGCCGCCGCTCCGAAGTAACCGCCGTAGACCCCGATCGCGAAGACTCCCAGCGGCAACCACCGCGGGTCGGCACCGGCAGCATTCGGCTCTGCGGGCGCACGCCTGATCAGCACACCGAGTGAGGCCACGAAAATCAGGACCGGCACGATCCTTGCGAAGGCATCCGCCGGTGTGAGCAGCAGTAACGCGCCACCGGCGACGCCGCCCAGAATGGCCATCGGGGCCAGCTGGCGCAGCCGGCCGGACTGATTGCGCAATTCGGGCCGCGAACCAGACACCGACCCCACACTGCTGAAGATCAGTGCCACGGTGTTCGTGACATTCGCCCCAACCGGGTTCAGGCCGGTTGCCAGCAGCGCCGGGTAGCTCACCAACGAGGCAAGACCGGCAACGCTGCCGGTCAGACCACCACCGAAACCTGCCAGCACGAGCAGCGCGAACCGAACCACCGGGTCTTCGTCAGCCGGCCTTGCCGCTGGGCACGTTTTTACGCAGCGCACGACGTAGCTGCAGGATCCGCACACTCCCAGGAATGGCCACCAACAGCACACCGATGACCGCGGACAACAGGATGGCCAGCGCCAGCGAGAACTGGCCGTGCCAGCCGAAGAAGTGCAGCGGCACCTGCCGCGAGTTCTGCGCGACGAAGATGATCAGCAGGATGAGGAACAGGGCAGTGCCGATCAGTCCGATCCAGACGCCACTGACCCGGGTCCGTCGCACGTGCCCTTTCTGATCGAAGCCGGGTGCGGGCCGTCTCGGCGGCGGCGTTGGCTCGCCCTCGCCGGAACCGTCCGGCACCGCGGGTGGCGGCGGATCGCCGGTCGGCTGGTCCATGGGGTACGTCAAGAGAGCATCTCCTTCGTCGTCGCGATCACCGGCCGCACGGTCAGGGCGCCATCGCGTACGGAGCCGACGGTACCCGGTGGCGCGGGAGCGCGTGGCCCCACGCCGGATCAGTGGACCTCGACCGAGACCGGCCGGTATGCCAGAGATCGGCTGGCGCGGGCGGCTCGGCAGGTGAGCAGTTCGGCCGGTACCAGTTCGACCCGGACCCAGACCACGACCATTCCGTCCGGCGCGGCGATCCGCACCCGCACCCGCTCAACTTCATCGGTGTTGCGGTCGGCCGGCGACACCTGATGAACGGCGTCAGTGCCCAGCACCTGCAGCTGATCAATGCCGAACACCTGTAACCGCTCCTGCGCATAGGACAGCGCCGCTTGGGCCGCCGGGGCAAGCCCGATCCGTCCCCGCAGGTATGGCGGAAGAACCTCGCCGCGGTCAGAAGCTGCGACCAGGTCCGCGGCCGCGACCACCGGGAACCGCCCGTACATGACACCGGACGGCAACACGAGCACGTTGGCGGCGAACCGGTCGCCGCCGAGGTGGCTGCACTCCCAGGCGTTGCCGGGGCGAAGCCGGTCGAGCTCGGCAGCAACCGGTCGGCCCTCGACGGCGCAACACACGTCGTGAGTTCCGTGGGCACAGACCAGGTAAGTAGGCGTAGGGGTTACTGGCTCCATGTCCAGGTCCGGATTCAGGTCCAGTAACTCCGCGTCCTGGTCGAAGCGGCCCCAGCGCATGGCTCGCCGGGACGGTCGGCAGTCAGCCAGCGCCCACCTGCGACGGGCCGGTGCGGTCACTCGGCCCGGCCTGCGCACCGCGAGCACCCGAATCCCCTTGCGGCCCAAGGAATTCATCAGGCGCCGGGCTACGGTCGGATCGAACCGCGACTCCGGCAGACCGCCAGGTCCCCAGCCGCCGGGTTGTTCGACGAGCAGGACCAGAGACGCCGGGAACGCGGTGCCCAGCATCGCGTCCCCCCGCGCGGTGGCGCGCAAGCCGCACCGGCTGATGGCCGAGGCGTCATCGCGGTGAGTCCGTCGGGGTTCAGGCACCAGGGATTCGCAGCGGAACCGAGCCGGGTCCGTCCTCCGGCGGGGAGCATTCGAGAACAGCGCATTCGAGAACAGCGCATTCGGGAACAGTGACCGCTTCGCGCAGCAGCCGACGGGCCAGGCCGAGCTGCTCCTCCGAACTCAACTCCGGCAGGTCGGCTGCGGTAAGAGCCCGGCCGGTCAGGATCAGCTCGAGAGCTGGTTGCATGGCCGGCGGCAACGAAATCTCTTTGTCCAGAAAGCGAATCAGCAATGCATCATGCTCTCGCTGCCGGTTGACCCGCAGGCCGGGTCGCAGCTGGAACGGGGTGTCATCGGTTAGCGAAGCCACCAACGCCGCCTGGGCCAGGGGTGCGATGGGCGCCGGGCGGGTGTTGCGGGTCAGCTCTGCGCCGACCCGCTCGGCGACCCGGGACAGCTGCTCGTGGTCGGGGTCAGCGGCGATCCGGGTCAGGGCTTCGGCCGCCTGGGCCAGCCAGGGCGCCAATACCGCCGGGTCGGACAGGTCCACCCCCATCGGCAACGACCCCCGCAACTCGGGGTCGGCGGCCGCGGCCGCGACCAGCTCGCGGATCAGGGTGTATCGGGTGACCGGGTGAACCCCGACCGTCAGGTGGATGGACAGTTCGCCCAGCGCGGTTGCTGAATGCAGGTATCCCCGCGGCAAGTACAACACATCACCGGGCTCGAGGGTCACCTCGATAGCCGGCGCTTGCCGAGACCGGCTGGTTACCGCGTCGCGATGCTTTTCCCATTGCTGCTCGGGCAGCGGAGCGGGCACCACCGGCTCGTGGACCAGCCAGTGCTTGCGACCCGTCACCTGGAGGACGAAGACGTCGTGTGTGTCGTAGTGCGGTGCGAAACCCTGGCTCTCCGGCGGCGTCACGTAGGCGTTGATCTGCACCGGGTGGCTGAGCTCGGCTGCGAGCTCGGTGCCGAACGCGACCAGCGGCGGCCAGGTCCGGTGCAGCGCCTGCAAGACCAGCGTCGCGCCACCGGCGATCTGCTCCAGAACTTTGTCGTCGGCGACCTGATCACCGATGCTCGCACCGGTTCCGCCGGAACGAGTGAAGCTGCTCGCCGGCAAGACCGAACCTGCTTTCGCCATCCGGAGAAAGGGTGTTCGCATTCCACGCCGCGACACCAACTCGTCGACGGCAGCGGCGCTCAACAGATCGGAGAAGTCAGCGCCGGTGCCGGCGGCCCGGCTCAACAACGGTTCCCGGCTCCAGTAACGGTCGGCGAACCCGGCGGCATCCAGGCCCGTGCAGCGGGCCAGCGCGCTCGGGTCCGGGTCCGGGTCCGCCGGCTTGCCCTGCGACCGGGGAGTCGCGGCCGACGTGGCCGGGCCGGGCTGCCCTGACCCGCCGGTCGTCCGGTTATCGATCATGCGCCGCGGTCGGCACCACCGTCAGCACCACCGTCAGCACCACCGTCAGCGCCACCGTCAGCACCACCGTCAACAGCACCGTCAACAGCACCGTCAGCGCCACCGTCAGCGCCACCGTCCGTGCCACCGTCAACAGCACCGTCAGCACCACCGTCAGCACCGCCGTCGCGTGCGCCGGCCACACCCGCTGCTCCGCCGTCAGCCATGCCTTCGGTGGTCGCGTCGTCGCTTTCCGTCATCTGGTTCTCCTCAGTGGGTGCACGTCCCAGGTCTGACATCACCGGGCGGCAGGGAGGGCCACTGTTAGGCCCGAGCTCACGTTATCGATCTTCGGCCCGCTCCAACAGGGCCAGCCGGGGCAGGGATGGCACCGGCACAGCAACGGCCTCGCTATCGAGTTGGGCGGCCAGTGTCCGCGACCAGGCGACAATCCGACCGATGTCCATACCGTGTACCTGCTCGGCGGCATAGGGATCGATCGAAGCCGCGCCCCGGTTGAGCAACGACACCGCACCGGCGCGATTACCTCGAGCGGCGTGAGTCAGCCCCACCGCCAGCTGGGCCAGACCACGCCACAGCTCACGCTCGCCGTCCGGCGCGCTCTTCCAGGCATCTTCCAGCACTTCGTGAGCGTGAAAGGGTTTGCCGTCGTCCAACAGACGCTGGGCGGTCTCCAGGGATTCTCGCGGCGCTCGGACGACACCTTCCGGTGCCCGCTGCACCCCAGGAGCGCCGTAGGGCAACGGCCGGCCGAGCCCGTCCCTGGGGCGGCCGCTGCGGGCCCGTCCGGCGCGGTCCCGGTCACGAGTCCGGTCCGGGTTGCCGGCAATCGGGATATCACCGGCAGAATCTGGGGAATTACCGCTCATTCGTTGCCCTCAGCGTGCTCGGCGAGATATTCCTCGGGACCGACATCCGCACCGGAGACACCACGACCACCCTGATGTTGGGCGTAGAACTCCACCCACTGGCGGCCCAGCTGTTCCCGCAGCTCCCATGAGGCATGCTTGCGAAAGTCGGGAAGGCCCTCGTCCTCCTCCTCGCCGAGGTGGTCGGTGTTCTCGGCTCGAGCCCGGCCCACCGCGGCGAACCACTCCGGGCTGCCCACTTCATGATGCTGGGCGTCGGCCACGGCGTCCCGGATCTTGTTGTGATCGCGGATGGCGCGGATGGCATCGTCGGTTTCGGAGTCGGCATCGGCGCCATGCTGAAGCAGTCGCGGGTAGAAGATGCTCTCCTCGGCCACAGCGTGGGTCCCCAGCCGGCTGGCCAACGGCGTCCAGATCGACGCAAGTTCCGCCGCCCCAGAGGCATCATCGAGCCGCGCGAACTGGCGGCGGAACCACTCGTGGTCATCCATGATGAGCTCGGTGATGTCTGTCATACGCTCACTGTGCCACTCGCAGGCTTGAGTCCTGCCTGCTCAGCCGTAGGGTTTGCTCGTCGATCCCTCGGACGAACTGGAGCAGCGATGGCCGGCCCCTTGACCGGATTGCGCGTCCTGGAACTGGCCGGTATCGGTCCAGTGCCCTTCGCGGGCATGCTGCTGGCCGACCTCGGCGCCGAGGTGATCCGGGTCGATCGCACGCGCGACGTGGGCCCGCATCCGGCCGGCCCGCACCCCGACGTCGTCGGACGTGGCCGACGTTCGATCGCCGTAGACCTCAAGACAGACACCGGACGACAGGTCGTGCTCGATCTCGTCGCCAGGTCCGATGTGCTGATCGAGGGATTCCGGCCCGGCGTCACCGAACGTCTCGGCCTCGGCCCGGACGAGGCCTTCGCCGTGAACCCGGCCCTGGTCTACGGACGGATGACGGGCTGGGGCCAGACCGGGCCGCTGGCCA
>JAVEEN010000200.1 GCA_030840445.1 Pseudonocardiales bacterium | reverse complement strand
GGTCACGCCGAGTGGCGCCGGCGCCGCCGGGCCGTGAGACTGGGCCGATGCCCCCCGAATCCTGCTATCTCGTGTCTGTCGAGAAGTTCATTGCCGTCGATAGGCAGCGACTGTTCGACATCGTCGCCGACCCGGCTCAGCACTCGATCATCGACGGCGGCGGCACCGTCAAGGGGGCGCGCACCGGCGGTCCGGAGCGGCTCGCTCCGGGAGTCAAGTTCGCCATGGACATGCATCTCGGGACGGACTACCGGATCCTCAACACTGTGGTCGAGTTCGATGAGCCGTCGGCGCTGGCATGGCGGCACTTCAACGGGCACGTCTGGCGCTACCTCTTCACCGAGGTGGCGGGGGGCACGAAGGTCACCGAGCAATGGGACGCCCGGCACGCCAGAAACCGGTGGGTCCTGCTGCTGATGGGATTTCCGCGCCGCAACCGCGCCGGCATGCAACGCACGCTGCAACGACTGGCCGACCTGGTCGCGACCGGGTGAGGTAAGCCCGCGCCGAGGTCACGGTCAGTACGGCGGGTAAGGAATCGCCGGCCAATCGGTGGGAGGCAGCGGGAACAAGGCACTACCGATCAGGCGCCGAATCCGGAAACGCGCGGCACGGACCTCCGCCGTGGTGAGCAGCTCCGCCAGGTTCTCGCCGAGGTCGCCGTCCAACCGGCCCGCCACCAGGTCCAGAACCGCCAGTTCGGCGTCGGTGATCCGGACACCGGCCCATTGCCACAACACCGTCCGAAGCTTGTCCGCTACGCCGAAGCTCACCCCGTGGTCGACGCCGTAGACGTGCAGACCGGACGGTCTGGACACCGGCAACAGGTGTGAGACCTTGCGATCGGAGTTGTTGACGATGGCGTCGAGTAAGGCCAGCCGGCGAAGTTCGGCCACATCGCCGCCGTTGATGGCACCGACGATATCGAAGGATTCGTCCTCATCGATCCACAACTGGACCATGCCGAAGCCCATCGGTCCGTCCCGCAGAACGGTGGGTGGCACCGGATCCCAGCCGGTCGCCGCGCCGACCAGGTAGGTGGCGTACTCCCGTTCGGCCAGGGTGCCGTCGGGGTAGTCCCACAATGGCCGCTCCCCCGACACCGGCTTGTACACGCACGCCGCAGCCACCCCGTCGAGTTCGACGCGGCAGTACAGGGTGGCGTTGGAGGCACTGGTGATCCGGCCCTCGATGCTGAGATAACCCTTGTGCAACAAGGTGATCGCGTCGTCCACCGGCATCGTCAGAGGTGCCGTAAGTTCGTCCATCCCGGGCTGCTCATTCATCGCGCGGCCGAACGTCGGCGAGCTTGCACGTTGGCGAGCCAGCACGCTCGTACGGTCATGGCAGATCAGACATCGATCCGGGCTTGGCGGCGATAGCCGTTGTGCCGCGGGCACACATGGCCATCGGCATCGAGAGGCTGGTGGCACAGCGGGCACGGCGGGCGGCCGGCCGCAACGACCCGGCGGGCGCGCTCGATGAATTCGAAGGCGGCCTGATGGGCCAGTCGCACCCGCAGCGCGTCCGGTCCCTCGTCGGTGTCTTCGAGCAGGGTCGCCTCCGCGGTCTCGGCTGAATCGGCTTCGGCCTGGGCCTCGATCACGATCAGTCCGCTGTCGGCGTCGTAGGCCAATCCCATCGCGGCCACCCGGAATTCCTCGTCGACCGGGTTGTCCAGCGGTTCGGTGTCGGGGGTCACCTCGTCGGGCAACGGCAGCCCGGACTGGGTAGCCACCTCGGCCAGCAATTGCTCCATACGCTCGGTCAGCACGGTGACCTGGGCCTTTTCCAGCGCGACGCTGACCACCCGCGCTCCGTCGGAGGCCTGCAGGAAAAAGACCCGCTCGCCGGGCTGGCCGACGGTACCGACGACGAAGCGCCTCGGCTGATCGAAGAAGAACAACTGGCGGCTCATTGCACCAAGCCTAAACGTTGCCTGCGCCCGCGCCACCGCCGACGGTCGCATCCCCGGAAGCGGCCCGCTTGCGACCTCGTGAAGTCTTGGCGGGTGCCGGGGGCACGAGTCGGCTGAGATCACCGCCGGTGTCGTTCTGGGTCAGCACGAACGGCCTTCCGTCGGTGTATCTGATCGCCGAGACCGAGCAGGGGTCGACCACGATGCGCTGGAACAGGTCCAAGTGCATGCCGAGGGCGTCGGCGAGGATGGCCTTGATCACGTCGCCATGGCTACACGCCAACCAGACCACGTCCGGTCCGAAGGTTGCCGCGAACTGCTGATCGAGCGATCGGACGGCCTGTACCGCCCGTGCCGCCATGGCCGCCATCGATTCCCCGGCCGGAAAGGTGGCCGCCGACGGCTGGGCCTGGACGATCGGCCACAGCGGATCCTTGGCCAGAGACTTGATCTCCTTGCCGGTCCAATCGCCGTAATCGCATTCCAGTAGCCGTCGGTCAGTCTTGGTGACCGGACTGCGACCGGCTGACTTCTGCATCTTGACCGCGGCTTTGGCCGTCTCCGCACAGCGCTCCAGCGGGCTCGTGACCACCGCGGACAGGCTCAGCGCCGCGAGGCGTTCGGCCACCGCGTCGGCTTGCTTGCGGCCCCGCTCGTCGAGGTGGACTCCCGGCAATCGGCCCGCGAGAACCGGTCCCGTCATGGCCGTGAGGCCATGACGCAGTAGCAGTACGGTCGCCATCCGCCCCGCCTAGGTTGCCGACACCGCGCCACCGGCCAGCAGGCCGATGAGCAGTACACCGAGAGCGATCCGGTAGCCGATGAACACGAACGTGGAGTGCTTGGACACGTACCGGATCAGCCAGGCTATCGAAGCAAGGCCGACCGCGAACGACATCACGGTGGCCACCACCGTGACACCCATCCCGGGTGCCTGGTCCCCGCCGATCTTGCGGGCTTCGAACAAGCCGGACGCAACTACGGCCGGGACGGAGAGCAGGAAGGAGAACCTGGCCGCAGTGACCCGGTCGAAACCGCGGAACAGACCGGCCGTGATCGTGGCGCCGGAGCGTGAGACGCCCGGGATCAGGGCCAAGGACTGGGCCGCCCCGACCACGATCGCGTCCTGGGTGGTGATGTCCTCCTCATCCCGGTCTCGGGTACCGCGCTTTTCCGCGATCGCGAGGATGACGGCCATCACGATCAGCGCGATCGAGATGACCCACAGATTGCGGGCGCCGGTCTCGATCTGATGGGAGAAGATCAGGCCGAAGATCCCGACCGGGAGGGTCGCCAGGATCAGATACCAGCCCATCTTGTATTCCAGCGTCGAACGTTCCTCCTGGCCGTTCTTGCGCAGGAAACTGAGGACGCCCCGCAGCCAAGCCACGGCAATGTGGACCAGTTCGCGCCAAAAATACAACACCACCGCGGCCATGGTCCCGAGTTGGATCACCGCCGTGAAAGCGGTGAAGCCCGCTTGGTTGACGTCCGGGTTCAACCACGCCTGCACGATGCGTAGGTGAGCTGTGGAGGAAACCGGCAGGAATTCGGTGAGACCTTGTACCACGCCGTAGACCACGGCCTGGAGCGGACCGATAGCGCTCACAGGTGGTACTCGCGTTCGACCCACAAGTGTTTGTCGTTGAAGACTTTCACTCCGCAAACCCCGAGTCCTGCAGCGCTTGGACAGCGGTGCGGAGTCCGGTCAGGCGTTCTTCCAAGGTAGGGGCCAGCGGCATGAGGTTAAGACTAGTGACCCCCGATTCGGCGAACGCGGCCAGCCGTTCGGCGATCCGCGCCCTGGGTCCGATCAGGGCGGTGGAGTCGATGAACCCGAACGGAACAGCTGCCGCCGCGGCCTCGTACTCGCGGGACATGTACTTGCTCTGAATTTCCGCGGCGGCGTCGGCGTAGCCCATCCGTCCGGCCAGTTGGTTGTAGAAGTTCACGTCCCGGCTGCCCATCCCGCCGACGTAGAGCGAGGCGTAGGCCCGCACCGGGTCGGCTGCCAGTTGCACAT
>JAVEEN010000296.1 GCA_030840445.1 Pseudonocardiales bacterium | reverse complement strand
GCGGCCGCGGCGCCGATACAGAACAAGATCTGCATCGCGATGAAGGCTGCCGGCACGTGCAGGCCGAGCAGCATGCTCGACAGGATCGGGCCGACCGCGGTGGCCACCGTCGAAGCTCCAGTCACCGCGGCCAACGTCCGACCGGCCGCTCCTTCCGGCGCGAGAGCTGCGGCCAGCGGCGACAGGATCGGAGCCATCATGGTCTCGCCGAAGGACAATGCCGCGAAGCCGATGAGTATGAACGCGCCGTCGAAACCGGAGACGATCAGCGGCAGGCCGAAGATCAGCCAGCAGGCCACCCACAACATGGCGCAGGTGGCCAACAGTGATGTGCCTCGGCGCTTTCGGGTGAAAGCCACCACCGGGCCGGTGAGCACGGCGACCAGAATGGCATTCACGGCGACAGCGGCACCGAGCAACGCTGGGCTGACCGTGGTGGAGTCGAGGACATAGGCCGGTAAGCCGGCGTCGAACTGGGCGTAACACGCCAACGTGATGAGCAGCGAGATCGCGAGTAGCCACCGCACTTGGCGCTTAGCGATGATGGCGGCGTAGGACACCGTTTCGCCCGCGCCTTGACTGGCGATCATCGAGGCGTGTGCCCCGCGACCGGCGACCGCGACCGCTAAGGCACTGGTCAGCGCTGCGATGACGGCAACCGCGTACACCGGCCGCATTGCCTGCTGGCTGGACAGATCGACCATGGTGCCGCCGAGGGCGGCTCCGCCCGCCGCGGCGAGGTTGGTCGCGATGAACTGCCAGGCGAACACGTCGCGGCGCTGCTCCGGGGCGGTACGGGCCAGCAGAATCACCTGGATGGCCGGTTGAGCCAGCGCCATCGAGGCGCCGAAACCCGCTGCGATCAACCAGATACTCATCGGCGAGGTGACCAGCACCAGCAGCCCGGTGAACAACGCCAAGCAGAGCCTGGACAGCACGGCCACGACCGTCGGATTCGCCCGGTCCGCCAACCAGCCGGCCGCGGGTGCAGCGAGGATCGACCCGACGGCGAACGCCGTGAAGGTACCAGCGGCGACGCCGGCACCGAGCCCTCTGGCAGAGGCGATATCGGCGAAGAGAAATGGAAAGACCGCACCCCAGCCCCCGGTGGCGAGAGCACCGCCACCCAGCAAGACCAGAGTCCGCCCGTGACCGGCACGCACTGGAACTCCTTGGCATGTAGAAATGTGAACGCACAATGCGATTCGATTTCGAAGTTTCGATTTCGAAGTAATAGTACACTGGTCAACATGCCGAAGCCGGCGGGCATTCCCGGCCCGAAGCCCAAGCCAGCGCGATCCAAGGCGCTGGCTGAATATGAGAGCACGGTAGCCGGATACACGGCGGCAGGCGCCGACGAAACCGTCCAGCGCGTCGTCACGGCTCTTGCTCGGATCACCAAGCGCCTGGACGGCTTCTACCGCGACCAACTGGCCGACCTTGACCTGCAGCGAGGCGATTGGGGGGTCCTGCAGGAACTCGCCCTGCAGGGTCCGGACGGTTGCTCGACCCCTTCGCGCCTAGCCGACGTCATCGGCGTCTCGCCGTCCACGATGACGCATCGACTCGATCTGCTGGCCGAGCGCGGCTTGATCGAACGAACCGTGGACAGTCAGAACCGCACCCGGAGTCTGGTGGAGCTGACCCGTTCCGGCCGGGAGCTGTTCCGGCGCGCCGTCCTCGATGCCGACGTGGCCGAATCGGAGGTATTGGCCGCCTTGGCCCCCGATGACCAGGCAACATTGGCCGACCTGCTCGAAAAGCTGCTGGCCGGATTCCCCTCGTCTTCGCATCCCAGCTCCGGAAATAGTTGAGCGTTCAACTGTGTTCTGGCATCATCATCTGAAGCCTGCAGCAGGGAGTTCGCCATGTCCGTATTTCGCCTGAACCACGCGGTACTCTACGTCCGCGATGTCATCGAGAGCGTCGCGTTCTACCGTGACGTGCTCGGCTTCGACTACGTCTCCGGCGGTGACTCGTTCCGTGGGGCCGCGTTCCTACGGGCACCCGGTTCCACCAATGACCATGACCTCGGCCTGTTCGAGATCGGCTCGCAGGCAGGCCCATCGGGCGCCGGACGGACGACGGTCGGGCTGTATCACCTCGCGTGGGAGGTCGACTCGCTGGCCGATCTGGAGGATCTGGCCGGCAAGCTGGCGAGGGCTAACGCACTGGTCGGGGCCTCGGATCATGGCACGACCAAGTCCCTTTACGCCAAGGACCCCAACGGTCTGGAGTTCGAGGTTGTATGGCTGATCCCGGCCGACCTGCTGACCGACGACGACCGGGCAAAATCGGCCTCCATCAAGCCGCTGGACCTACAGCGCGAGATCACTCGATTCGGACGCGACACGCACGGTGGCGTCGGGATCTCCCGGTCCACGGTGGATGTGGCGCCGACGACCTCGCTCGGATCTCGCTGAGTTACGCGCACCTCCGTGAGATCCGCAATGGCTGGCGTGTCTCGACCCGGTTTCGCGTAACTCAGCGAAGGACAGGTCAGGAGGGGTCAGGCCGGATCGACAGAACCGGGCAGTTGGCCGACAGGATGATTTGCTGCGCGTTGCTGCCCAGCAGCAGCTTGCCAACCGCCGATCGGCGGCGCAGACCGACCACGATCAGGGACGCGGGCAATGAGTCGGCCAGCTTGAGCACCTCTTCGGCCACATCCCGCGCGCCGGTGATCTGGCGGACGTCAACCTCGAGGCCCTCCTCGGCGATCCTCGCCCGGACGGCATCGAGGTCCTTCTCCTCGGCGAACGTGGGCTCGGCGAAATTGCTACCGACGGCAACGTTGAGAACCACCAGGGGTTGCTGGGTCGTCTTCGCTGCCCGCAGACCCGCCCCGAGCGCGACGTACCCTTCGGCGGACGGAACATAGCTCACCAGAACGGTCATGGAGTGCCCTTCGTCAAGATCGAGTCCCGATCATAGGGGCGCGCCGGGGTCGCCGTCGACAGCGCACCTGATCGCCGGTTCTGGCGAAACAGCTAACCGAGGAGCGTTGCCACAAGCGGTGGAAACCGTTCAGCGCCACCGCGTCGTAGGCTCGGCTCATGCCGGCTCCGCGCACCCGATGGTCCGAACTGGCCGGCGACCGAAGCGGCGCCGACTACGCAGCCCGTATGGCGGAGCGGCTGGCAGCCCTGTCCGCCAACGGCGAGGACGTGCACGGCGAGGCGACATTCTGTCGTTCACTGGCCACCGCCCCCGCTCGGGTCCTGGACGCCGGCTGCGGCACCGGACGGGTAGCCGGTCGCTTGGCCGAGCTCGGCTATGACTGTGTCGGCGTGGACGCGGATGCCTCGATGCTGGCCGTCGCCCGGCAGTCCGCCCCCACCGTCCAGTGGGAGCACGCCGATCTTGCCGAGCTGTCCGGTGCCGACCTCGGGCGAATGCCCTTCGACCTCGTGCTCGCTGCCGGAAACGTCATTGCCCTTCTCAGGGCCGGCACCCTGGAGACGGTCGTGCACAACCTGGCCGCTTGCCTCGTGCCGGGCGGCTGGCTGGTAGCGGGTTTCGGTCTCGATCCGGCGCATCTGCCACTTGGCTGCCCGGTCACCCCATTGGCCGATTACGAGGCCGCATGTGAACAGGCCGGGCTGACGGGTATCCGGCGTTACGCCACGTGGAGCGGTGCCGACTTCGGCGATCAGGCGGGCTACGTGGTTGCCGTGCACTGTGCTGCGCCGCGGGAGCCCTGAAGGGCCCGTCGCCGCCGTCACTGCCGTGCGGCAGACTCCCTAGTGATACTTGGAGCCAGTTAATGGGGAGCAGTTCAATGGCAGCACGACGCAAGACCGGGCTCACGCCGGATTCCGTGGCAGCGCTGGCCACCCAGCTGGCTGAGGGCAAACGCGTCCGGGTGAAACTCTCCGATCCACAATTCGGTGACGGAACCACCGGTGCAGTGGTCCGGATCGGCGACCCGGCTGTGGACGGCGCGGACTACATCACCGTTCGGGTGACCGTGAACGGTCACGCGGACGAGCTGCCCTTCGCGCCGAACGAGCTCGAGCTGCCGGGACGCAGAGTGCCTGCCTCCGCCAAGCCGTCCCGACGACGTCTGCCGAGCAGGCCGTCGCCGGCTGCATCCGAGCCGCAGACGTCGGCCTCGCCGGCGACCAGTCCGGCAGCTGTCGAGCGCAACCACGCGGCATCGGACAGAGCATCAGACCAAGGAGCGGCCAAGGTGACTGCCAAAGCACCGGCCAAAGCGCCCGCGATTGCGCTGCCGGCCAAAGGGCCGGATAAGGCGTTGCCGGCCAAGTCAGCAGCTGCGGCCGTCGGCCGCGCACCGATCCCGCGTCGGAAAACCTCGACACCGCCCAAGATCACGGTCACGATCACCTCGTCCGACGCGAGCTGGTCGGTCAGCGCACTGCGCGGGACGAAATCTGTCACCAAGTCGGTGGCCGTTCCGCCGGGCGTGGTCACCGCCATCGCCGACCTGCTCGATCAGTCCGGTATCTCCGCGGCAGTCGCGGAGGTCAATGAAACCGCCCTGGCCGAGGCTGAGCAACGTGCCGCCCAGCTCCGGGTCGAACTGGCGGAACTCGACGCCGTGCTCGCCGCGCACCGATCGCCGCGGTAACGCGCGCGCCCGGCCGGCCCGCACCGCTGAGGTGCCGTCGGCGTGACCGGTAATCTCGCGAGGTGCCCGACGTGAGCCCAGAATCGTCCCAGTCCGCCGCATCGACCCCGCCGAAAGCCGCCCGTAAACCGATCGAACGGGTGCATCACGGCGACACATTTGTCGATGACTACGAGTGGTTGCGGGACAAGACCGATCCTGACGTCATCGGCTATCTCGAGGCAGAGAACGCCTATACCAAGGCCAGCACCGATCATCTCGAACCCCTGAGGCAGCAGATCTTTGCCGAGATTTCGGCTCGGACGAAGCAGACCGACCTGTCGGTGCCGCTACGGCGTGGACAGTTCTGGTATTACGGCCGGACCGTCGAGGGTGCGCAGTACGCGATCCATTGCCGGACGGCGGTGACCGGGTCCGAGCCCCCGGCGATCTCCGAGGGCGCGAATGCCGGTGACATCGCCGGTGAGCAGATCTTGCTCGACGGCAACCTGGTGGCCGGGAACTCGGAATTCTTCTCCCTCGGCACGATGGACACATCTCCGGACGGTTCGCTGCTGGCGTACTCGGTGGACAAAACCGGCGACGAGCGCTTCACCCTTCGGATCAAGGACCTGGACACCGGCACTGACTTGCCCGACGAGATCCCCGGTGTCTTCTACTCATCGGCCTGGTCGGCCGACAACCGCTCGGTCTTCTACGTCACCGTCGACGACGCCTGGCGCCCGAACCAGGTGTGGCGACACACGGTCGGCACCCAATCCGCCGACGATGTCGTCGTTTTCAGCGAGCCCGACGAGAGATTCTGGGTCGGCGTCGACCTGACCCGCAATGAGCGGGCCGTTCAGATCACGGTCGGCAGCAAGCTGACGAGCGAGGTTTGGTTCATCGACGCCCAGGCCCCCGAGTCGCAGCCGGTCGTGGTGGCTCCTAGGCGGGAGGGCATCGAGTACCAGGTCGAGCATGCCGGCGATCAGCTCCTGATCGTCCACAACACCAACGCGCAGAACTTCGAACTGAGTTCGACGCCGGTGGATGACACCGATCCACGACATTGGCGGAATCTGCTCACCGGCACCCCCGAGCGCCGATTGCTCAGCGTCGATGCCTTCGCCGATCACGCAGTGCTGTACGAGCGGCGAGACGGGCTGACCAACCTCTCGGTGCTCCCCCGGATCGGCAACACCTTCGGCGAGCCCCGGCTGATCGGCTTCGACCAGCCGATCTACAGCGTGGCGCCCGCGGCCAACCCGGAGTGGAACACCCGCAGCTACCGCCTCAACTTCGGCTCGATGATCACGCCGGACACCGTCTACGACTACGACCTCGATACCGAGACGCTCCACCTCCGTAAGCAACAACCGGTCCTGGGCGACGTCGACCTCACGGCGTACCGGCAATCTCGTGAGTGGGCTGAATCGGCCGATGGAACCCGGGTGCCGCTGTCCATCGTGGCCCGCCGTGACCTCGCGAAGGACGGACGCGCCCCTGTGGTGCTCTACGGATACGGCTCATACGAGCACTCGATAGATCCGTACTTCTCGATCCCCCGCCTGTCCTTGCTCGACCGTGGTGTGGTGTATGTGATCGCGCACGTCCGTGGTGGCGGCGAACTCGGCCGGCCCTGGTACGACCAGGGCAAGATGCTCGCGAAGAAGAACACCTTTACCGACTTCGTGGCCGCCGCACAGCATCTCGTCGAGGCCGGCTGGACCCGTCCCGAACGGATCGTCGCGCAAGGTGGCAGCGCCGGCGGGCTGTTGATGGGAGCGGTGGCCAACCTGGCCCCGCAAGCCTTCGGCGGCATCGTGGCGCAAGTTCCGTTCGTGGACGCGCTGACCACTATCCTCGACCCGTCGCTGCCACTGACGGTGACCGAATGGGAAGAGTGGGGCAACCCGCTGGCCGACCCCGAGGTTTACGCCTACATGAGGTCCTACACGCCCTACGAGAACATCGAGGCCAAGGATTACCCAGCCATTCTCGCCATCACCAGCCTCAACGACACCAGGGTGTTCTTCGTCGAGCCGGCCAAGTGGGTGGCCAAACTGCGCGCCACGGCGACCGGATCGGCTCCGATCCTGCTCAAGACCGAGATGGACGCCGGCCATGGGGGTCGCAGTGGACGCTATGACGCCTGGCGGGAAGTGGCATTCACGCTGGCATGGCAGCTTGACCGGTTAGGACTGGTCGACACCACGCCGCCGGAGCGGAGGGTATCCGACGGAGACTCGAGGAACATCGCCCGGTAGGCGTGCGCGAACCGACCCAGGTGGGTGAAGCCCCATCGTGCGGCAACCCCGGTCACGGTGGCCGATCCGGGCTCGGCGGCGAGCGAGCTGGTCGTGAGCTCGTTCCAGGCGCAGTTCGCTCAGGTAGGTCATCGGCGAAACGCCTACGGCCTTGCGGAATCCCTGCTGGAGGCCGACCATGCCCGCTCCAGGTCGATAGGTGCAAGCAGACTTGCTGCGCTGGCAAACATCTCGTGCCGACCCCAGCCGGCCAATGACGCGGCGCGCCGAAGCTGTCGATCTGGCTCCGACCTGTTCGTCGTAGTTGTGTTTCCACCAACTGTCGGCGGCAAGACGCCGATCAACGAAGTAGAGGAGAACCCCGATGGCAAAGTTCGTGTACCTGTACACCGGAGGCAAGCTGGCCGAAACGCCAGAAGCGCAGGAACAGGCCATGCAAGCGTGGGGCGCATGGTTCGGCACGCTCGGCGGAGCGGTCACCGACGTGGGCAACCCGTTCGGCACCTCGGCAACGGTCAAGCCGGACGGCGTTGCCGGCAGCGGCGCCTCGAACGCCGGCGGTTACTCGATCATCGAGGCCGGCTCGCTCGAGGACGCCACGGGCAAGGTCGCCGGCTGCCCCATCTTGCAGACCGGCGGGACCGTGGAGGTCTATGAAGCCATTGCCATGTAGCTGGTTGCCGCCAGTTCGTGGTGCAACTGGATGAGCTTTGCCAAGTGCGGCGGTACCGCGAGAGCTAGCGTCCGGCGGCCGGCAGTTCGAAATGATCCACACCGTCGTCGGTCCTGACGGTCCGCAGCCGTGCTTGCAGCACCAGCACATCCAGGTGAGCGATGGTCTCCGAGACCGCCAGCAGCTGGTTGAACGGGTCCAGTTCGGCGAAAGCACGTTCCCGCCGTGTCCAGCGCAGGATCTCGGCCACCTCATAGGCGGTGGCGACGCCGGCACGCACAACGGCCAGGCTGGCCTCCAGCCGCGCCTCGTGGTGAGCCAGTAGTGCCGACACCCGTTGGTGCACGCTGTCGGAGACCATGCCGTGGGCGGGCAGCAGTCGGGCGTCCGGCAACGCCGCGACCAGCCGCAACGATGCCAGATAGTCCCGTAAGGGGAACGGCACCAGGCTCGGTTGGAAGCCGATCGACGGCGTGATGTGCGGGAGGACATGGTCGCCGGCGAATAGCAGGTTCGCCGATTCGTCGTGGAATACCACATGACCGGCGGTGTGGCCGGGAGTGCTGATGACCCGCAGAGTCCTCGATCCGAGGTGAAGACGATCATCGGCCTCGAGCCATTCGTCCGGCGCCTGCCACTGCTCACTGTCGTTCGCCGGAACATCTCGCAACTGAGCCATCAGCCGACCGGCCCCGGCACGCCGGAGTGCTTCGAACTGTCGGGGCATTCGCTGCTCCGAGAACGCCGACAGCAACTCGGCGAGATTCGCCCGCTCGCCGGACCCGAGCGCAACGTGGCAGCCGAACTGATCGCGCAGCGACACCGCCTGGGTGTAGTGGTCACGGTGGATATGAGTGACCAGCACGCGTCGGATCTGCGACAGGCTCAAGCCGATTTCGCTGAAACTCTTCTCCAACTGACGCTGGCTCTCGGACAGCGCCCATCCCCCGTCGACGAGTACGACATCTTCGCCCTCACAGATCGCGTAGACGTTGACGGCGCGCAGCGCGTCAGCGGGCAGTGGCAACGGGATGCGGTAGATGCCGCCACCGAGATCTTCAACACCCGGGGCGTCCCACTCGGCGGGGCTCTCGGTCACGCGCTACCTACTAAGTCCCCGGGCGGCAACCCGCCACTCCGTTTGCGTCCCATCCTCTTGCATCACGGTCGCGGCATCGTGCAGATTCACCACCGGACACACGTGATTCGGCACGACGACCAGTCGATCGCCGACCGCCGGCAAAGTCTGCGAGGCCGCCACCACGCCGTGCTCCTCACTGACCCGCACCACGTGTGCATCGGCGTCTGGAAGGTAGCCGTAGCTGGTGAGCTCACCGAGCACCCGGGGCTCATTGCCGATCGATTTGGAACCGGCATCGATCACGAACTCATGCCGAGCGCGAGACACCGAGACGACCGTCGCTGCCACCACCGCAGCGACCTCGGCCAGCGTCGCCGAGCCCGCACGGACCGAATTCATATCGTGAAACACATACAGTCCCGGACGAACCTCGCTGACCTCGTCATGGTCCAACAACTGGCGCCAGCTTGGCGTCGAGCCCATCGACACCATCGGTTCAGATATCCCGATCCGTCGCAGACCCGCCACGGCGACCGCCATCTTTGCCACTGCTGCCGAGACCAGATCCTCAAGCAGGCCGCCAATCTGCAACTGCGTGCCGACCTGGCCCTCGTGAGTGAGCACACCGGCGACGGCGAGGCCGGGCAGGCCGGCCACGGCAGCGGCCAACTCGGCCGCCTGTTCAGGCATAACGCCCAGCCGGCTGAGACCGGTGTCGACCTCGATCAGCACCTCAATGCCGTTGTCAGGATCTAACGCGCGCGAGATGCCTTCGGCAACGACGAGTGAATCCAACGAGACCGTCAACCGGGTACGCGCTGCCAGCGAGTTCAGCCGGGGCATCTTGGCCGCGCCGACAATGGGGTACGCGACGAGCAGGTCGGGCGTCCCGGAATCGAGCATCACCTCTGCCTCGCCCAGTTTGGCCACCTGCAGACCAGCCGCACCGTTGTCGAGTTGCCAGCGCGCCAGTTCGAGCATCTTGTGCGTCTTGGTGTGCGGGCGGAGGCGCTTTCCGGCGCGGGCCGTCGCCTGTGCGACCCTTCGCACGTTGGCCAGGGTCCGTTGCCCAGACACCATCAGAGTCGGCGTGTCCGGTGCGGACTCCGCCGCCACGGTGAACCAGTCGTCCGGGTGGGTGGGTGTCACGACAACGATCATGCCTCACCGATGGTCGCGGGCCGCGCGGCGGTCGAACGAGCACGATGCGCCGCGTCGTGACCTTGGAAGGCGCCGTCCCACTGCTCATCGTCGCCGGACTGCCGCTGTCGCTGGGCGTCATCGCCTCGACTCTGCCGCTGCTCGAACGTATCACCGGGCCCGAGACCGCCCGCAACGAATAGCGCACACCGTAAGCGGGGTGGCGCTCCGAAGTTCTGCCGAGTTAACTTGCAATGTAAGCATGTAATTGCACGTGGTGGAGTTCGGTCATGACGTCAATACCTACAGGGCAATCACCCGAAACGGCGCATCCTGAGGAGCCTCTGGACGCCTACTCACGGGTCGTCACCAGCGTGGCCAGCGCATTGACCCCACACGTCGCCGCATTGCGGGTGCAGGCCCGGGGGCGAACCGGGCGAATGCAGGAGGGCTCCGGATCGGCGGTGGTATTCGCCGACGACGGCTTTCTGATCACCAATGCGCACGTCGTCGCTGGCGCGAGCACCGGTACAGCCGCCTTCGCCGACGGCACCGAAACATCCATCGACATCGTCGGCGCCGATCCGCTGTCTGACCTCGCCATCGTGCGCGGCCGCGGCGGCACCCCCGCAGCCGCCGTGCTGGGTGACGCCGATGGGCTGCGGGTCGGCCAACTGGTGGTAGCTGTCGGAAATCCCCTGGGCCTGACCGGATCTATCACCGCCGGAGTAGTCAGCGGGCTGGGCCGATCGCTGCCTACTCTGTCGCCCGGCCGGGTCATCGAGGACGTGATCCAAACGGACGCCGCGCTCAATCCTGGCAACTCCGGCGGCGCGCTGGCGGATGCCAACGGACGCGTGGTCGGCATTAACACCGCGGTGGCCGGACTTGGTCTGGGCCTCGCAGTGCCGATCAACACCACCACCCGACGCATCATCGCCGCTCTACTTTCCGACGGCAGGGTTCGCCGAGGCTACCTCGGACTGGTCAGTACCCCGGCCCCGCTGCCTGCCGAGCTCGCCATCAGGACCGGGCAACGTCGCGGACTCCGGGTGATCGAGGTCGTCCCAGGCGCCCCGGCAGATCTGGCCGGCCTGAAGTCCGGCGACCTGGTCCTTGCCGCCGGCCGCGCGCCGGTAGCCGATGCCCAAAGCCTGCAGCGACTACTTTTCACCGAATCCATCGGACGACCGCTGCCTATCACGGTATTGCGAAACGGGGCGATGGTGGACGTCATAACCCATCCCATCGAGCTCGCGTGACGAGTTCGGAGATGATCTCCTGACGTATCGGATGGACACGTCATGTTGATATATCAATCATCGTGATATGATTGACGTATCAATTAGATGAGGTGTGTGATCGTGACGGACACCGAACTAGCTACCAGCGCGGTAGGGCGGCGACGGATAACGTCGAGCGAACTCGCGATCTGGCGTTCTTTGCTCGACACGACCGGCGAGCTTCGCAAGAGGCTGGGAACGCAGATACTGCAGGACTCGAGCCTCTCACCGGCTGACTATCAGGTGCTGCTGGCGTTGACTGAGGCGGCCGGCAGGCGGCTGCGCTCATCGGAGTTAGCGTCGAACATCGACTGGGAACGAAGCCGGCTGTCTCATCACCTCGGACGGATGGAGCGACGCGGTCTGATCCGCCGCGACGACTGCGCGACCGACAGCCGCGGCGCGGAAGTCTCGCTCACCGAGGACGGCGCAGCGGTGTTCCGCCGTGCGACCGCGCCCCACATGAGGGCGATCAAGCTGCATTTCGCCGACGCCTTGACGCCCGAACAGTTCCAGGCGCTCGCCGACATCCTGCAGGCGCTGCAGAACCACCTGCACCCAGAATCCATGGCTGATCGCCCCGAGCGTGACAGATCATGAGCAGCGCATTGCTGTCGGCTGCATCGTTGCCGCGGATCGCCGTGCTGGGCGCCGGCCACGTCGGCCCGGTCATCGCGCGGGTTGCGATCGAGGCCGGTTATCAGGTCTCGATCGCGGCATCCGATGACCCCGACCGGATCGCACTCATCACCCAGGTGCTGGTACCGGGAGCCGCGCCACGATGGGCAGCCGACGCCGTGGCGGACTCCGACATCGTGGTGTTGGCGATTCCGCTCCACACGTTCGCGGCCCTCGACCCAGGCCTGGTGGCCGACAAGCTTGTC
>JAVEEN010000287.1 GCA_030840445.1 Pseudonocardiales bacterium | reverse complement strand
AGTTCAACAACCGGAGGACGTAGATGAGACTGGCCCGCCATGGTCTACCGGGAGCGGAGCAACCGCTGGTCGCCGATAGTGAGGGAACTTGGCACGATCTGCGTCCGGTCACGCCCGATCTGACGGCCGCGGGCCTGCCGGCCGTACTCGGTCGGGGCCTGGATGCAGCCGCGATCAACGCCCTCCCGGTGGTTCCCAAGGTGCAGCGGTTCGGGCCGCCGCTGGCCGGCATCGGCAAGGTCGTGTGTATCGGGTTGAACTACCGCGATCATGCGGCCGAGACCGGGGCACCGATCCCCGCCGAGCCGATCCTTTTCCTCAAGACGCCGGACACCGTGATCGGGCCTGATGACCAAGTGCTCGTGCCCCGAACGTCAGTCAAGACCGACTGGGAGGTCGAGCTGGCCGTGGTGATCGGCCATCAGGCCCGTTACCTCGATTCGCCGGAGGATGCCGCGGCGGTGATCGCGGGTTATGCGATCAGCAACGATGTGTCCGAGCGGGAGTTCCAAATGGAGCGCGGCGGCCAGTGGGACAAGGGCAAGAACTGCGAGACATTCAATCCACTCGGCCCGTGGCTGCTGACCGCCGACGAGGTAGCCGACCCGCAGCAGCTCGATCTGCGGTTGTGGGTCAACGGGGAGCTACGTCAGAACGGCAATACCGCGAACATGATCTTCGGCGTGCATCACCTGGTCTGGTACGTCAGCCAGTTCATGGTGCTATGCCCCGGCGACGTCATCAACACCGGCACCCCGGCCGGAGTAGCGATGGGGCTGCCTGGACAGCCCTATCTCCGCGCCGGCGACGTGGTCACGGTCGAGATCGACGGCCTCGGCCGCCAAGAGCAGACTTTCGGGCAGGCGTGACATGGGCTCCTTCGACGGCCTCACCGCATTGGTCACCGGCGGCGCCTCGGGAATCGGTGCCGCAATCGCCGACGTATTGACCGAGCAGGGCGCCCGGGTTGCGGTCCTCGACCGCGAAACCTCGGGTCGGGATGGGATCGTGAGCGTCCAGGCCGACGTCAGTGACGACGGTGCCGTACGAGCCGCCGTCGCGAGCGCTGTAGCCGAACTCGGCGGCCTTGACGTGCTCGTCAACAACGCCGGCATAGGCGCGCAGGGCGGCATCGATGCCAACGACGATGCAGAGTGGCACCGCGTTCTTGACGTGAACGTATTGGGCCTGGTCCGGGTGACGCGCGCCGCGCTGCCGGCGCTGCGGGCCTCGGCTCACGGCGCGATCGTCAACACCTGTTCGATCGCCGCAACCGCCGGGCTGCCCCAGCGCGCGCTCTACTCGGCGAGCAAGGGTGCCGTCCTCTCACTGACCCTCGCGATGGCGGCTGACCTGCTGCCGGAGGGGATCCGCGTCAATGCCGTGAACCCCGGCACGGCAGATACCCCCTGGGTGAGCCGGCTGCTCAGCTCGGCAGCCGACCCGGCCGCCGAGCGGGCTGCCCTCGAGGCACGCCAGCCACACGGCCGGCTGGTCAGCGCGGACGAGGTCGCGCATGCCGTCGCCTACCTCGCCTCGCCACAAGCCGGTTCCACCACGGGTACCTGGTTGGCCGTCGACGGTGGCATGTCCGGGCTCCGGCTGCGGCCGCGGTCGTGACACCCGCGTCGCAGCAAGGGAAAGAGCGGTATCTGCGATGTTGACCAGAAAGCTTGGATCCAGCGCCACCGATGTGACCGTGTTCGGTTTCGGGGCGGCGCCCATCGGCAACCTCTACACCGCCATCGACGACGAGACCGCGGTCGGCGCAGTCGAGGCCGCCTGGACGGCAGGCGTGCGCTATTTCGATACCGCACCGCACTACGGCCTCGGCCTGTCCGAACAGCGGCTGGGTAAGGCGCTGGCCGGACACCCCCGAGCCGAGTACCGCATCTCGACGAAGGTCGGCCGGCTACTGGTAGCCAATGACGCACCGACCGGATCGGACCTCGAAGCGGGCGGTTTTGCGGTACCCGACACGCTCACCCGGGTTCGGGACTACTCACGCGACGGCACTCTGCGCAGCATCGAGGCCAGCCTCGACCGGCTTGGCACCGACCACATCGACATCGTCTACGTCCACGACCCCGAGGACCACCTGGCCGAGGCGACCGCCGGGGCCATACCTACGCTGATTACGTTGCGCGACCAGGGTGTCATCGGGGCAGTCGGCGCCGGTATGAACTTCTGGCAACCGCTTCTGCGGATCGTTGTGGAAACCGATATCGACGCGGTGATGCTGGCGGGCCGATGGACTCTCGTTGACCGTTCGGCGCAACCGCTGCTCGAGGCGTGCGTCCAGCGAGGTGTCTCGGTCGTCGCGGCCGCGCCGTTCAACTCGGGGCTGCTGGCCGCGCCATGGCCTGCCGACGGAGCGTACTTCGACTACGCACCGGCAGCCGACGACGTGCTCGCCCGGGCCCGAAGCCTCGCCGAGATCTGCCGGCGCTTCGGTACGACGTTGCCGCATGCCGCAGTGCAGTTCCCGCTGCGGCACCCAGCGGTCGCATCCGTGGTCGCCGGCGTGCGTAACGCTGCCCAAGCCGGCGCCGATGCGCGATGGGCAACGTCCGAGCTGCCGGAGGAGCTTTGGGCCGCGCTGGGGTAACCCCCGCTGGCGTAACCGCGCTGGTGGTAACCGCGCTGGTGGTAACCGCAGAGTGGATCGGCAACTACTTCGTCAGGACAGGGGTGACAACCGCACGGGGAGTGTGGCCGTACACATCAGGGCTGATCCGGTAACCTCGCCGGTCCTGCTTCAACACCTGCGCGTTCACCTTCGCCAACGCGGCCTTGCTCAGCTTGGTGAAGCTCGTCAGGTTCAGCACCTCCTGGCTCGCTCCGCCGGCCGCGGCAACCCGGATGCTGCCTATCCTCGGCGCGTAGTACTTGAGCTGGTGGCCTCCTTGAGGATCCAACGGCGCCCACTCGTCGATCACCAGCACATCGTTGTAAGAATGGCCCGCTACGCGCATGCGCAGGCCGGTCTGGGAAACCTTGCCGCAGTCCCGGAAGTCAACAGACGGTGCGACACCTTGCAGGTATGCGGGGGTGTGCACCGCCGGGTGGGCGCGCATGCTCACTCCGGCCCGCGCGTGGTCGATGCCCGAGATCCACGTGCTGGGAGCACCTGCGAGAGCTCCGTCCTCGTACTCCTCAGGGTACTCACCAACGTTCCACACGGTGCCCCGTTCATCTTGTGCCTCGAAGGCCAACTCGGATTCCTGCAGCTGACCATCCTGGTAGTCCCGGTCGAACACGACCAGTGTCCGGACACCGTCGAGCACCTTGGTCACGCTGGACACGGTGGTCACTATCTTGTGGGCATGCAGCGTGCCGTCGTCAGCGAGCACAGTTCCCGACATCACGATGTTCCTCCCGGGGACGAGCGGAAAGAACCGGTTGTCAATTCTGGGGAGGCGGGGAAAGCTTGCGGGGTTGAATCGCAGCACCGAACGACAGTCCTGGGGAGCAGCCGTGCGGGCAGCTGGCACTGCCGATGCCGAGACTGCTTCGGCTCCAGTGGGTACTGCAACGACAGTGCCCAACAACAGAGCTAGTACCGCCGGGCAACTGACCGCGGACCTGCGGATGGTGCGGAGACCGGACATGAGCTGTCCTTTCAGGGGTAACTCGACTCAGGATGACTAGGCAATCCGTGCTCGGTCACGACGACGTTGCCCGAACAGCAGATAGAGGGAGGGCACCACGAACAGGTTGAGCAGGGTCGAGGTGAACAGGCCTCCCAGAATGACGATGGCCAGCGGATATTCGATTTCGTGTCCCGGCCGGTCACCGAGAATCACCAGCGGCACCACAGCCAGCCCGGTCGCCAGTGACGTCATGAGAATGGGAGACAACCGCTCCTTCGCACCCCGCAGGACGAGCTGCGGCCCGAACTTCTCTCCCTCGTGCTTCTCCAGATGCTGGCAGTGGTTGATCAGCAAGATGCCGTTGCGGGCAGATATCCCGAAGACGGTGAAGAAGCCGACGAGAGAGCCGAGCGAGATGACGCCGCCGCCGATTCGGGCAGCGAGCACACCCCCGACCAACGCCATGGGAAGGGTGAACAGAATCAGCAGGGCCAGCCGCCAGCTGCCGAACGATGCTTGCAACAGCAGCAGAATCGCCAAGCCAGCCAGTACGGCGTTACGCCACAGGGTGGCTTGGGCGTCCTGCCGCGCTTTGTACTCACCGATCAGCTCTGCGTGGTAACCGCGTTCGAACGTCTGCTCAGACAGTACGTCCCTGATGTCAGCCGCTACCGATCCGAGGTCGCGGCCCCGCACGGCGGCTGCGACGTCGATGCGCCGTGAGTCGTTTTCGCGTTCGATCACGTTGGGGACCGGCTGGATGCTCACTCGCGCGACGTCCGCGAGCCGGATCACCGTCCCGGATGGTGTGTCGATAGGCAACTGGCTGATGGCCGAGACGCTGCCGCGGGTCTGGGAGGTGCTCCACACGACCGTGTCGTACGCCTTTCCTTCACGGAAGATGTCCCCCACCTCCTCGCCCGCCACCAGGGTCGAGGCGGCGCGGCGCACGTCACCGGGTTTGAGTCCGTACTTCGCCGCCTTCGCGAGGTCGACCTCGACCTCTATCTGCGGCTCGTCGACCTGAAGGTCCATGTGGGCATCACGGATTCCGCTGATGCCTGCGATCCGGTGCAGGATCTGCTGACCCTTTTCGCGAATGACTTTCAGGTCCTGGCCGTAAATACGGATGACGAGCGGCTCCTTCGAGCCGGTGAGTACCTCCTCGATACGTTCGTTGAGGTAGGTCAGCGCGTCACTGTACAGACCGGGGTAACGGCTGATCACGTCTTGAATCGCGGCCAGGGTCTTGTCGTAGTCTGCGTCCGGATCGATGCTGACCCAGTTCTCGCCGAAGTTGACCCCGGCCACCTCTTCGCCCAGGAAGGCCTGTCCGATGTGCGATCCGAAGGTTCGAACGCCCGGGATGGCCCGGAGGTCCTTGCTGACCAGTGTGGTCAGGCGCGCTTCCTCGGCAACGGACGTTCCGGGTGCAGAGATCCAGTGCATCAGGAAGTCCCGCTCCTTGAAGGTGGGAAACAAGGACTGCCCAAGGCTCGGTATCACCAGAACTGCCGCGATGACCAGTGCGACCCCAGCGGCGTACGTTCGGCGCGGACGCTTGATGATGCGCGACAACGCAGCCGTGTAACCGCGCTGCAGTCCGCCGACCAGCGGAGACACCCTTCGCTGGAGCGGGGACTTACGCAGCATGATCAATGCGAGCGCCGGTGTAACCGTGAGCGCGACAACCATCGAGGCGATGATGGCCAGTGTGTAGGAGAGGGCCAGTGGCCGGAAGAAAGAACCGGTCAGCCCGGGCAGCAGAAACACCGGTACAGCCGCGGCGACGATGATCAACGTTGCGTAGACGATGGGGTTTCGGACCTCGAGCGAGGCCTCCAGGATGATCGATGCAGTTGACTTTCCACTGCCTTCCCGGCGATGTTGACGCAGCCGGCGCAGGATGTTTTCGACGTCGATGATCGCGTCATCGACAACCGCCCCCAGCGCAATCACGAAGCCGGCAAGGGTCATCGTGTTCACTGTCGCGCCACGCAGGTACAGCACGAGCATCGTCGCCATGAGGGATAACGGGATCGTCAACAGGCTGATCAGCGCTACGCGCCACTCGAACAGGAACGCCGCGAGAATGACGACCACGAGCAGGAAGCCGAGGATCAGCGCTTGGGTGAGATTGTGGATCGAGGTCTTGATGAAGTTGTCCTGCCGGAAGATCGTGGTGTCGAAGGTGATGTCCGATAGCCCCGGCTGCAGGGAGTGGATTGCCTCGTCGACGCCCCTACTAACGGCGAGCGTGTTGCCCCACGGCAGCTTTTCCACGACCAGCAACAGGCCAGGACCGTCGTTGATGATCGCGTCGCCCGCCAGCGGTTGATGCTCCTCGACGACAGTGGCCACCTGACCCAACGGCACTCGGGTGCCGGTCCTGCTCTGCACGGTGATCCGCGCCATGTCGGCCGGGGTGGCGATCGGCAGCACGTGCCGGATGCCGATCCGCTGGTTGACGGTCTCGATGGCGCCGCCGGTACCGATGATGGAGCCGCTGGAGAATCGCAGGAGCCCGGAGTCCACCGAGTCGGCGGTGGTCTCCATGACGCTGTCCAGCGCGACCTGATGAGCGAGCATCTTCGCGGGATCCACCTGAACCGTCATCATCTGCAGCCGTTCGCCCCAGATGGCCACATTGGCCACTCCGGGAACGCGCAGCAAGCGGGCGCGGACAGTCCAGTACGCGATCATCGACATGTCGGTGAGGGAATGCGTGTCCGAACTCATCCCGATCTGTACGACCCGGCTCGTGGCCGACACCGGTGGCAGCATGACCGGCGGCGCAGCCCAGGTCGGCAGGCTCGGCGTGGCGACAGCGAGCCGCTCCTGCACCAACTGTCGGGCGTGCAGCAGGTTGGTGCCCTGCTTGAAGATCAGCTGGATCGAGGACAGCTGCGGAACGGACTTCGACCGGAGATCATCCAGACCGGCCACGCCGTTGAGGGCCTGTTCCAGGGGAACGGTTACCAGCGATTCCACATCGGCGGTCGACAGGCCGTTGCACATCGTCTGGATTTGTACCTGCGGCGGCGCGAATTCCGGAAACACGTCCACCCGCATGTTGTTCAGCTGCGCGGCTCCGATACCCATCATCACAACCGCCGCGAAAGCCACCAGGTAGGGCAGCCGGAGGCTCGAGGAGACGATCCAACGCATCAGCGTCGGTCGACCGGGAGTGCTCATTCTCCGGGAACCCCGTCTTCAGCGCCCCGCAACTCCGCCACGCCGACATTGGCCACGGCGGTCCCCGCCGTCGGGCCGGACTGCAGGACGGCGACGTCCCCGGTTACCCGGCTGATGCTCACCTGTTGCCGCTGGAACGTCAGCGGCGCGGTTCGCACGTATACCCACGTCGTGCCGTCCTGGTCGTAGAGCACGGCGCCCCACGCAACGGCGAGCTGCTTGCCGGATGGCAGCGTTCGCACGGTGTCGGTCGTGAGCCCGATCCGCGCCGCCGCGTCCTCGGTCAGCTGGATCTTGTGCAACTGGTCCGACCCGTCAATGGCAGTGACCGTCGCCGGTTCCTCGCCGGCGGAGTCGGAACTCGCGGTGCCGGAAGTGCAGCCCGCTACGCTTATTCCGGCAACTAGAAGTACCGCAGCAAACCAGCGATTTCGCTGAGACATGTCAGCCTCTCTTTCCACACGGCTCTGGCTCAGACTGGTGTCGGGGTGGACTTGGTTGCGGTACCGGAGCGTTCGTGGAACCGTCGGGTGCGGCGGTGTAGGTGGGCTCGGCGGACCGGATGCTCTGCTGGGCCGCCAAGAACGCGGAGGCAGAGCGCCGGCAGGACGAAGATGCTCCACAACGTGGCGGAAACCAGGCCCCCAAGGGCAACGACGGCAAGGGGTTGGAGGATCTCGGTTCCGCCGACGACTCCCGAGACTGCCAACGGCAACATCGCTGCGGCAGTCAGCAATACGGTGAGCACAATCGGCGTGAGCTGCGCGCGGGTTGCGGCCGAAATACGATCGTCGGGCGAAGCGGGGCGCGGATCTGCTTCGGCGAGCTGGTAGCTGCGGATGAGCAGAATGCCGTTGCGTAAGACGATCCCCAGGACCGTCAGGATGCCGAGCATTACCGGCAGCGACCTGATACCGCCGAGGAACAAGGCTGCGACTGCACCGCCGCTCACACCAAGGGGGATCGTCACGAAGAGCAGACCCGCCAGCCGCCAACTACCGAATATCGACTGCAGCAGCAGCAGGATCGCAATGGCGACCGCCAGTGCGACGCCTGCTACCCGCCAGTGTTCGGCCCGATACTGGGTGGTCCCACTGAGAACCTCGGCGTGGAATTCAAGGGGCATCGGCAGGCTCGCGAGCCGCGTTTTGACCTCATGCATGACCGAGTTGACGCTGCGGCCGCTGACAGCAGCGGTGACATCGAGACTGCGGGAGATGTTGTCGTGGCGGATGACGGTAGGGGCGGCCTCGATCCGCACGTCGGCGACATCGCCAAGGCGCACATGGCCGCCGCTCGGCGCGTCGAGGAGCAGGTCGGCGACGTCGGTGGGTAGCCGTCGGGAGGCCGGCACGCCCCACACGACGACGTCGAAGATTTTTTGGTCTTCATACAGGCTGCCGACCGGCAGACCCGCGAACAAGGTGGCCGAGGCCCGCCGGACGTCGCCAGGTGTGATGCCGTACCGCTGCGCCGCGGCCAATTTGACCTGGATCTGGACCGATGGCTCGACTGGCTGCGTCTGCACAGTGGGCCGGACGACGCCGCGCACACTCGACAGCATGTTCCGCACATCGGCGGCCTTGGCGGCAAGCTCGTTGAGATCATGTCCGTAGACGCGCACTACGAGCGGGTCGTGCACGCCGGTGTCGGCCGCTGCCATCCGGTCAGCTGGGTAGGTAGATACCTCCCCACGCATGCCCGGGTAGCGGCTGACGACGTCCTTGATGTCGCCGACGGTGCGTGCGTAGCTCGCGCCGCCGTCAAGGCTTACCCATAGTTCGGCCGAGTTGACGTTCACCGGCTGGTCGGCCATCAGGGCCCGGCCGGCGTGCGAGCCGACGTTGCGTACGCCCGGCACGGCCCGGAGGTCGCGGGTGACCGATGCCGTGATGCGGGCCATCTCCGGCAGCGACGTCCCGGCCGCCGCATGCCAGTGAATGCTCAGATTCCGATCCTGCATGGTGGGCAGCGTGGCGTGCTTGCTGCCCAGCTGCGGAACTACCGCAAGCACGGCAAGGATCAGCACAGCCACAGTGCCGAACAGCGCTCGCGGTTTCCGGTAGTAGCGGCTGATGAACCGATCAAAGCCGCGCTCGGTCAACCGCGCCAGCGGGCTGACGTGCCGATCGGCAGATTCACGGCCGAGCAGTACGGAGCCGAGGGCTGGCCGGACTACCAGCGCCACCAGCGTCGCAACCGCGACCGACAGCACGTAGGGCGCGACCACCGAGCGCGCGAAGGACCCCGCGACGCCCCCGAGCGCCAGGGCAGGTAACGGTAGCAGCACCAGGGTCAGCGTCGCGAACACCAACGGAGCGCGCATGGCGTGGGATGCTCCGACCGCGTCAGCGATGACCACGGCGACCGCCGCCGTCAGCCCGGCCAGCACCATGACGTTGAATGTGACGCCGAGCAGGTAAAGGACGTACGCGGCCGAAACGAGGGAAAACACCAGACTGACCAGGCTGATCAGCGCCAGCCGCCAGGAGAACAGGAACAGCACGAGCAGGATGGCGACCAGGATCAATCCGAGCGCGCCCCGCACGGCGAGGTTGTGCAACGCGCTGTCGATGAACGTCGCGGGGCGATACACCGTCGTGTCGATGGTGACGCCCGATAAGCCCGGTTTCATGTCCGTCAGGGCTTCCTCGACGGCCTTCGTAACCTCACGCGTGTTAGCCCCAGGAAACTTCTGGATGACGAGCATCAGTCCAGGGTCGTTGCCGAGCACCGCATCCCCGATGAGCGGCTGGTGGTCCTCGACCACCTTGGCCACCTGACCGAGCCGCAAGGTCCGTCCTGCGACGTCCTCGACGGTGACCGCTGACAGGCCGGTGGCGGTGGTGATCGGGGTGACGTGCTGGATTCCGAACCGTTGGCTAGGCGTATCCACGAACCCGCCGGTACCCGGCGTGGAAGCCTCCACGAAGGTCAGCGGTGAAACCCATAGCGCGTTGCCGGTCGTGTTGATCACCTGACTCAACGTGACGCCGAGGGTACGCAATTTCTCCGGATCGACCTGGACCTGCAACTGGCGGTCCCGCTGTCCCCAAATGGCCACGTTCGCCACGCCGGGCAAACCTTCCAATCGCGGCTTGATCTTCCACCGCGCCAGTATCGACAGGTCGATGAGTGACAGATCCTTCGCGCCCAGCGCGACCATGAGAACCCGTCCCGCTGACGCGGTGGGCTGGACCATGACCGGCGGGGTGCCCACCTGTGGCAGCGCATGTGCCTGCGTCAAGTGCTCCTGAACCATCTGCCGTGCCTGCAGCACATCGGTGCCTGGCTCGAAGATCATGTCGATCGTGGAAAGGCCTGGCACCGACTCGGACCGAACCTGCTCCAGCCACGGGACACCGTTGAGCAGATCCTGCTCCAGCGGCACGGTGATCAGCTGTTCAACCTCTGCCGCCGACAAGCCCAAGGCCTCGGCCTGAACCTGTACCAGCGGGGGCGCGAACTCAGGGAACTCGTCCACCGATGCTTTGCGGAGTTGCGCGACCCCGAGTCCCAGCAAGATCACTGTGGCTCCGATGACCAGGACCCGGAACTTCACGCTCAAGGCAGTGATTGCGTTGATCATTGGCTACACCGGCCCCCGGACATCACGGCCTCGCCGCGACCCAGGCCTGGATCGGAACGCTAGCCTCGGGCGAAGTATTTTGCGTCCACCCTGGGAAGCGAACTGCATCCCCCTCAGGGGGGAGGACGACACCTCCGATGGAAGGAGGTTTGCGGGCAACCGGAGAACTTCCCGGCGCCGCAGCAGATCTGCTGACGAACCCGATAGATCTCATGGCCCTTCGGGGTTAGCATGTGGACAACGTGCGAGCGGGGGCGGCATGGCTGCAATTGCGAGGTCCGCGTTGGACCGGCCCTGGACAGTCGAAGGCGTTGCCGCGGCGAGGACCTTGTTATCCGGTAGTAGCCCTAATCTGCTGGCTGCCGACGTCCTGTTGGCGTTGCTCATGACCGGTGTTGCGCTCGTGAGCGTCATGCTCCATCGGGAGCCCGCCGATATTCCGTCGACAGTGCTGCCATGTGTGGCGGCCCTATGCCTTGCCGCGCGGCGAATCAGCCCGATGGCCGTTCTGGTGATCTGCGCTGGTTGCTTATGCCTCTACCAATCGCTGGGCCACCCGCACGCCCAACCAGCGTTGCCGGTCTCGGTGCTCATCGCGCTGTACACGGTCGCTTCGAGAAGTCGCGCTCCCGTATCCGCGGTGGCTTCAGGTGCCCTTTTGGCCAGCGCTTTCGGCTCGTCCATCATCCGAGCCGGCTGGCCCCTCGACAACTTCGACGACCAGCTTTTCGCATACGCCCTGTCCGTGGGTGCCGCCACTGCGCTCGGGTACGCCGTTCAGCTGAGCCGGGCCCGGACCGAACTGATGCAGGAACAGGCTGAACTGCTGGCCACCAGGCACGCTGCTCACGAGCAACAGGTCCTGCAACAGGAGCAAGCGCGGATCGCTCGGGAACTGCATGACGTGGTTGCGCACCAGGTCAGCGTCATCACGGCGCTTGCGGCCGGAGCGGAGCGGATATTCAACACCGAGCCGGAGGCCGCCCGGCAGGCGCTCAACTCCATCGAGATCGCCGGGCGCGAGGCGATGACGGAGATGCGCCGGCTGTTACGGGTCGTGCGGTCGACTATCGATGATGTCGGATTAGTCCCGCAGCCCTGCCTCGAGCAGCTTCCCGGCCTGGTAGCGCAGACCGAAAGGGCGGGCCTGCACGTGCAGTTGTCGGTGTCCGGAGAAGCCCGAGCACTACCGGCCGGGCTTGAGGTGTGCGCCTATCGGATCGTGCAGGAGGCATTGACCAACACGTTGAAGCATGCCGGCCCGTCCCGAGCGGACGTCCTGGTGCATTACGAGGCGGAGTCGCTGGAGCTGCAGATTTGCGATGACGGCCCGGGCATGGCGGGCAACTGCCACCCCGGACAAGGACTTATCGGAATGCGGGAAAGGGCGGCGCTGGTCGGTGGCTGGCTCATGGTGGGCGCCGGACCGTCCGGCGGTGTACAGGTACGCGCACGGCTCCCCGTGGAGCCGGTAGAGCCGTGACGATCAGGGTGCTCATCGCGGACGACCAGTCCCTCATGCGAGCGGCTTTGAGTATGTCGTTGCGGGGTGAACCGGACATCGAAGTCGTCGGAGAGGCCGTCGACGGAGTTGAAGCGGTCGAGTTTGCCACGGTCTTGAGTCCGGACGTGGTCGTTATGGATATTCGGATGCCCCGGCTCGACGGGGTGGCGGCAACCCGGCACCTGACCCACTCGGGTCAGGCCGTCCCGCAGAAGGTGTTGATCATCACGACGTTCGATCTCGACGAGTACGTGGTCGAGGCATTACGTGCCGGTGCCAGCGGGTTTCTGCTCAAGGACGCGACATCGGAAGAGTTGGCACGTGCGGTACGAGTGATAGCCGCCGGCGATGCATTGCTCGCGCCCAGCGTTACAAGGCGGCTGCTGGACAACTACGCACAACGGCTTCTGCCGCCGGCCCCGAACGGCGCTCGTATTCCGGAGACCATCACCAAGCGTGAGTTCGCGGTGCTGAGGCTTATCGCGCGAGGATTGTCGAACGCTGCTATCGGTCTTGAGCTGCATGTGGCCGAAAGCAGTGTCAAGACCCATGTCGGTCATCTGCTGGCAAAGCTGGAACAACACGACCGCGTACAGCTGGTCATTTACGCCTACGAAACCGGCCTGATCGTGCCAGCCGGCAAGCCGCCGGTGCGCGACTAGGTCGCGGGCAATCGCCGGGCGCGCCACCGGATCACCGTGACCACTTGCAGGGCCAAAACCGGATCGTGTAACACTCGGCATCCCCAGTATGCCGAGCGTTACACGATCCGGGCTTGTCCGGGCTGATGGTTCAATCGACGGCTGTCTCATGCGCTGTTTTCAGCGAAGACCTCCAGCGCAACTTGATAGCTGTCGAACGCTCGTGCCGCTCCGGCGTACGCCTCGAGGTGAATGAACAACTCGACGATCTCGGCCTTAGTAACGCCGTTGTTGAGGGCGATCCGAAGCTGGCCGCGTAACGGTTCGCGGGTTCCGAGGGTGGCCGCGATGGTCACGGACACCAGCGCCCGGCTGCGAGTGTCGAGACCCGGTCTTGACCAGGAATCGCCGAACGCATGCTGGGTGGCCAGACGGCGGAAGTCAACGCCGGAAGCTGGCTCCCCGTGTCCGAGGGGAAGTTCGAGCGGCTGACCCAACAACTCGGCGGCCTTGGAGAAGGCAGCTTCGTTCGCAGCATCGTTGTGGTCCATCGACTTCCCAACTACTAGCGCTGAGCCCGGGGTGGGCCTCGCGGCCCCGACCATGTGAAGTCTCGCCTAAACGTTGCCAGATGTCTCGGGTGATCGTTCACCGTCTGTGAGTCGTAGCAATTGCCGATGGTAAGTCGGCAATCGCTGCTCTCAGCGAGCGATATTCTCTAGCAGGACGAGCGGAATCTCGCGGCCCGCGGCTCGTTGCTGGTATTCCGGGTACTGGTCAGATGCTGATCAGGTCGAACTCGTTGCCTTCGGGGTCGGCCAAGGTGATCCAGTGATTGCCGTTTTCGGAAACGTCGCGCACGATGGTTGCGCCGAGTCGTTGTAGCCGGTCGGTCTCGGAATCAAGGTCGGTGGTGGTGAGGTCGAGGTGGATGCGGTTCTTGACGGTCTTGCCCTCGGGTACTTGATGAAAGGCGAGGCGTGGGCCGGTGCTGGTGATGTCGCCGGTTAGGACGAGGGCGTTGTGGGCGTCGGCGCCTTCGGCGAGTTGGCGTCCGAGGGCGGTGGCCCAGAACTGGGCGACCATCGCGGCGTCGTGGGTGTCGAAGCTGATGCCGAACATGGTGCTGCTGTTCATGATGAATCACCTGTCTGTGCGAGGGGTTTTGGGTTAGACGGCGGTTCGGCCGCCGTCGACCGCGATGGTGGCGCCGGTGATGTAGGCGGCGCGGGGTGAGGCCAGGAAGGCGATCGTCTCGGCGATCTCTTCGGGTTGGGCGGCGCGGTTGAGCAGCGTCGTCTGGCCCAGGGCGATGGTGTTCTTTGCACCTTCAGTGAAGACCGGGCCGGGCGCGACGGCATTGACCCGTACGCCGCTGGCGCCGTATTCGGCGGCCCAGGATCGGGTCATGGCCACCAGCGCGGCTTTGGTCGCGCTGTAGGCGGCGCCGCCGGGCAGGCCTATGGTGGCGGCCATGCTGGCGACGTTGATGATGACGCCCCCGCCGTTGCCGGCCATACCCGGTGCCAGGGCGGCGGTCAGCAGGTAGGCGGAGCGGACATTGCCGTCGAAGAGCCGGTCGTAGGTGGGGATGTCGAGCTCGGCGCTGGGCCCGAACCAGGATGAGCCGGCGTTGTTGATGAGGATGTCGATCCGGCCGATCTCGGCGGCGAGCTGGGCGATGGCGGCGGGATCGCTCAGGTCGGCGGCAACGAATCGCCCGTGCCCGCCGGTCAGTTCGATCTGCTCGACCACGCCCGCGCCGCGGCTGGCGTCGCGGCCGTGCACCAGCACGGTGGCGCCGTGCTCGGCGAGTTTGAGCGCGGCGGCTTTGCCGATGCCCGAGGTGGCGCCGGTGACCAGCGCGGTCTGGCCGCTCAGGTCCGCGACGGTTGCGGTTGCGGCGGTTGCGGTAGCGGTGGGTGTGGACATGAGTTCACCTTCAGGCTCATTGTTTAGACCGGATCGTCTAACTGCCGACCGACGCTAGACGGATCTGTCTAAATAAGCAAGCCCTGCGGCGTCACTTTATTTAGACAGATCCGTCGGTTAGGGTGGTGGTGTGACCAAGCCCGAGCAGCGCCGCAGGACGGCCAAGCAGCGCCTCCTGCAGGCGGCGGACGAGCTGTTCTACAACGAGGGCATCCACACCGTCGGCATAGACCGCGTCATCGCCCACGCCGGGGTCGCGAAAGGCTCGCTGTACTACTCGTTCACCGGCAAGGACGACCTCGTGCAGGAATACCTCACCCACCGCCACGGCAAGTGGGCCGAGCGGGTCACCGCCGGGATCGAAGCCCACACCGACCCCCGCGCGCGGATCCTAGCCGTCTACGACGTCCTCGGCACCCTGTTCGCCCAGCCCGACTACCGCGGCTGCGCCTTCATGAACGCCACCGCCGAAGCCGCACCAGACAGCGTCGAAGCCCAAGCCGCGACGACCTTCCGCGCCT
>JAVEEN010000282.1 GCA_030840445.1 Pseudonocardiales bacterium | reverse complement strand
CGGCCAGGACGCGCGAAACGTGGCCAAGCTGATCGCGCCGAAGATCAAGTAGCGCCCTGGCCCGGCTCAGCGATCCACAGTGCGCAACGACGGTCTCAGCTGGCGTGGAAGGATGGCCAGGCAGTCCCTACTCGACAGGAGTCCTTTCAGTGACAGCTACCCAGACCGCAACCTTGCACACCTCGGCCGGCGACATCAAGGTCAACCTTTTCGGCAATCACGCCCCGAAGACCGTCAAGAACTTCGTCGACCTGGCAACCGGGGCGAAGGAGTGGACCGACCCGAAGACCCGCGCCAAGACCACCGCCAACCTCTATGACGGCACGATCTTCCATCGGGTGATCCCGAACTTCATGATCCAGGGCGGCGACCCGCTCGGGCGTGGCACCGGCGGACCCGGCTACAACTTTGCTGACGAGTTCCACCCGGAACTCTCCTTCGACCGTCCCTACCTGCTTGCCATGGCCAACGCCGGACCGAACACCAACGGCAGCCAGTTCTTCATCACCACGGCTCCCACTACCTGGCTGAATTTCAAACACTCCATCTTCGGTGAGGTCGCTGATGCCGACAGCCGCGCCGTGGTAGACGCCGTCAACAGCACCCGGACCGGTGCCGCCGACCGCCCGGTCGCGGACATCACCATCAACTCGGTGACAATCGGCGACGTCTGAGCGTTAGATCGTCATGCAACCGACGCAGCCGCCTGCCGGCGGGTACGAACCGTACGCGCAGTTCCCGGGCTGTTACCGGCATCCGGATCGACCCACCGGCGTCCGCTGCGTCCGCTGCAACCGACCGATCTGCCCGGAGTGCCAACGTCCGGCGTCGGTCGGCTTTCAGTGTCCCGACGATGTCGCGGCCGGGGCAGCGTCGATCAGGCGCGGCCGGACGGTGGTAGGCGCGCCGGTCAGCAACCTGCCACCGCTGGTCTCCTACGGTCTGATCGCCCTGAACGTCATCGCCTACATCGCCACCGGACTCTCCACCGGTGGCACGCTGGCGGACAACCGGAACTCCCAACTGTTCAACGATTGGGTGCTGATTCCCTACCTCGTCGGGCATCAGCACGAGTACGCCCGGCTGATCACCTCGGCCTTCCTGCACATCGGTCCGATCCATCTCGCCTTCAACATGTTTGCGCTGTACATGATCGGGCCGGGCCTGGAGCGGGCGCTCGGTTGGTGGCGTTTCCTTGCGGTGTACGTGCTCGGCGCGCTGGGCGGTTCGGTCGCCACGCTGGTCTTCGGGCAGGTCGTCGCCGGGGTCGCGGGTGCCTCCGGCGCTATCTTCGGGCTGTTCGCGTCCGCGTTGCTGTTGACCCGGGTTATCGGCCTGGATGCCCGGTCGTTGATCATCACGATCGGCCTTAATTTCGTGATCACGTTTTCGGTGCCCGGCATCTCGAAACTGGGCCACGTCGGCGGTTTCGTGATGGGCGGCCTGGCCACGCTCGCGCTACTGGGCTGGCATCTGGGATCCGGGACCTTGAAGAATCGCAATCCGCGGGTTCAGGTGGCGGGCCTGGTCGGACTGCTCGTCCTGCTCCTCGCCGCGACGGTATGGCGTACGGCCGACATCGGCTCCCAGCCCACCTCGGTGAACGGTGCCCTAACGGCACGTCCCGGTCAAGCCACTCCGGGAGTTATCCACAATGTGGATGAGCCTGGGGAGAATTACACGCGTGTAATCACAGCGGTGGAAGAGCCTGTGGACAACTGATCAGCGCCAGCGGACGGCCATGATCAGGCCGCCGATCAGGAACGCGAACCCGACCCCGAAGTTCCAGCTGCCCAGGTCGCGCATGAGTGGCACGTGCTCGCCGGCCATGTAGTAGACGACGATGTACGCCAAGCCGATGATCAACAGCGCCACCATCGTGATCGGGTACCACGTCGGGCTCGGCTTCAACTGCTTGCTCGAGCCGGACAGGCTGCCGGTCGTTGTGGCCGGGGCGGCGTAGCTCGGCTTCTTGCGGACCTTGGACTTGGGCACGGTGGCTCTCCTGAGATGATCTTTCGAGATCCGGGTCCGGCGTGCCATACGGTCGAGGCGCGGCACCGGATACGGTTCGGTGCAGCTAGCGTAAACGACATGAAGGCGATCCAGAGTCTCAGGCGTAAGCCGGGCCTGTGGCGAAGCCTTGTCCCCGTGGTTGCCCTGCTGGCCGGCCTGCTCGTGGTGACGACCGCTCACACAGCGCGCGGTACCGATCTGCGCTCGGCCGGTAGCAAGAACGTGGCCGACCTCATCCGCGCCGCGGAGAACAAAGGGGCGGTCCTCGACACTCAGGTCGGGCAGCTGCAGCGCGAGGTTGCCGCGTCAACCGGCCAGCTCGCCAAATCCGATGCCACTCTCGCGGGTATCAACGCCGCCGCGAAGCCGTTGCAGCAGCCCGTCGGTCTCACTGCGCTCACCGGTCCGGGTCTGAGCGTCGTCCTGGATGACTCGCACGAGAACATCACCGACCCGAATATCGATCCGAATTGGCTCGTTGTCCATCAGTCCGACATGCAGGCGGCGGTGAATGCGCTGTGGGCAGGTGGCGCCGAGGCGGTCATGGTGCAGGACCAGCGGCTCATCCAGACCAGCGCTATCCGGTGCGTGGGAAACACCCTGCTGCTCAACGGGCGGGTGTATTCGCCGCCCTTCAACATCGCGGCCATCGGTCCCGCGGATCAGATGCGCCAGGCCCTTGATGCGTCGCACAATTTGGGTCAGTACCGAAAGGATGCCAATTCCTACGGCCTGCGCTACAGCGTGGACACTCAGAAGAATCTGCGAATTCCCGCGTACGACGCACCCATCGGGCTGAAGTACGCAAAGATCGGAGGATAACACCGACCACACCAGCGACTATGGTCAGATCGTCCGCCGGCAGGGTGTGGCGGACAGCGGCAGGGTGCGGCGGACGGCGGCCGCCACTGCGACCCCGCCGCCGACCAGCCCGAAGACCAGCAAGGGACGACAGATGAGCAGTGAGGACTCCGGCGGGTGGGATTTCTCGTCCGCCGCAGCCACCTCGGCTGGTGGCCTCGGGACCATTCCCCCCGTCCCGCCGCCGACGAACGTGGGCACGCCGGGATCCGGGCCGGGCGATCCCGGCCGGCCCGGCGTCGGCAACCGCGTGGGAAACCTGGTGCGCACCTTCGTCCGGGGAGTTGGTCAGACCCTGATCACGCTCGGTCTGGTGCTGCTGCTCTTCGTCGTCTACGAGGTCTGGGTGTCGAACATCTTCGCCCATCAGCGTCAGAACAAGGTCCACCAGCAATTCAGCCAGGCCGTGCAGAAGGGGCAGGATCCGCTAAAGGGACAGGACCGGCTCAACCTCCCGTCCGGCAAACAGATCGTCATCCCGGCCGGCGAGGGATTTGCCAACCTCTACATCCCGCGCTTCGGTAAGGACTACGCCTGGACGGTCGTGCAGGGCACCGCATCCGGCGACCTCGAGCGGGGACCCGGGCACTACACCGACACCGCCGTACCGGGTCAGCTCGGAAACTTCGCCCTGGCCGGACACCGGGTCGGCAAGGGCGAGCCGTTCCTGAACCTCGATCAGCTCGTTCCCGGGGACTCCGTCGTCGTCCAGACCGCCGGCAACTGGTACGTGTACAAGATCCTCGGAGACGCCAAGAAGTACGCAGCAGCCTCGAAGCTGACCAGCAAGTCCCAGCGAGCGGCGGCCATCATCGACGCGCTGAGCAGCCGGGACAGCCAAGGTGTCCCAGGTCGCGAAATCGTCACGCCCGACGACGTGGGGGTTATCGCGCCGGTGCCCGACAACCCGGGATTGACGCCTTCCCGGGCGCTGCTGACGATGACGACCTGTCACCCGAAATACAGCGCGGACCAGCGGATGATTCTGCATGCGGCATTGGCACGTGCCGTACCGGTCAAGGGCAACGCGATACCGAAGGAATTACCCGGAGGGACTCTCTAGATGTACGCCTGGATTTGGCGCCGGCTCCCCGGACCGACCGCCTTGCGCCTGCTACAGGCCCTGCTGCTCATCGCCGCGGTATCGGCTGTGTTGCTGTTCGTGGTATTCCCCTGGATCGAACCGCACCTTCCCCCCAATCCCATCACGGGGGCGAACACCGTCGGCCAGTAGCGACCGGACGCCGGTACGCGGGGACCGTCCTAGGATGGCAGCGTGACCCGCATCCTGGTCGTGGACAACTACGACAGCTTCGTCTACAACCTCGTCCAATACCTCGGGCAGCTCGGGGCCGAGGTCGAGGTCCGTCGAAACGACGCGATCGACCCGGCCGACTTGGCCACCCTTGATGTCGACGGCGTGCTGATCTCGCCCGGGCCCGGCACGCCACACGAGGCCGGCGTCAGCATGGCGATGGTCAGCGCCGCAGCCGACACAGGGGTCCCGCTGTTCGGGGTCTGCCTCGGGCATCAGGCCATCGGGGCGGTCTACGGCGGTGTCGTCGAACGGGCTCCGGAGTTGCTGCACGGTAAGACTTCGGACGTAGTGCATGACGGATCGGGTGTCCTGGCCGGGTTGCCGTCGCCGTTCGTCGCCACCAGGTACCACTCGCTCGCGGTTCGCGAGGAGACCCTGCCAGACGAGATCGAGGTGACCGGACGGACGCCCTCCGGCGTCGTCATGGCGCTGCGGCATCGGACGCTGCCCATCGAAGGTGTGCAATTCCACCCCGAGTCGGTGCTGACGCAGGGTGGGCACCGGATGCTGGCGAACTGGCTCGAACGCTGCGGCTCCACAATCAAGTGGGAGCAGGTCGACGCCCTGGTCGCCGAACTCGATGCCTTGCGCGAGCAGGCGTTCTCCACCGCCGTGTGAGCTCCGGGGGCGTTGGGTAGGTTCAGGGCCATGAGAGCTGTTGTCGCCGCGGGCCCCGGTGGTCCGGAAGTACTGTCCATTGCCGAGGTCGACCCGCCGAAAGCAGGGGCCGGCGACGTCATCGTGAACGTGGCCGCGACCGCGGTCAACCGAGCCGACCTGCTGCAGCGTGCGGGTAACTACCCCCCACCGCCGGGCGCCTCGGAGATCCTGGGACTGGAGTGCAGCGGCACCATCGCCGAACTGGGCGAGGGCGTCACGGGCTGGGAGATCGGCGACCAGGTGTGCGCGCTGCTCGCCGGCGGCGGCTACGCCGAGCAGGTGGCCGTGCCGGCCACCCAACTGATGCGCCTACCGGAAGGCATCGACCTGGTCACGGCCGCAGCACTGCCCGAGACGGCGTGCACGGTCTGGTCGATGGTCTTCGACAGCGGTCAGCTGGCGCCGGGGGAGTCCTTCCTGGTCCACGGTGGATCGTCGGGCATCGGCACCATGGCCATCCAGCTGGCCAAGGCTCAGGGCGCCAAGGTGTTCACCACTGCCGGCACCGCCGAGAAGGTTCTGGCGTGCCAGTCCCTGGGTGCCGATGTTGCCATCAACTACCGCGAGCAGGATTTTGCCGAGGTCATCAAAGCCGAGCAGGCGGCGGACGGGCGCAGCGGCATCGACGTCATCCTGGACACCATCGGGGGCAGATACCTCGAGGGCAACGTGAACTCTTTGGCTCAGGCCGGACGGATCGCGGTCATCGGGATGCAGGGTGGCATGCTCGGCGAACTGAACCTTGGTGCCCTGATGACCAAACGCGGCACGATCCATGCGGCCGGTCTGCGAGCGCGATCGGCCGAGCAGAAAGCCGCGATCGTGGCCGGCACCGAGGCCCACGTCTGGCCCCTGATAGAGCGGGGTCTGGTCAGACCAGTGGTCCATGCGGTATTGCCGTTGGCCGAGGCAGCGCAAGCCCATCGGCTCGTGGAGTCGAGCATGCACGTCGGCAAGGTCGTGCTGGCCGTCGGCTAGCCGCACGACCCGGATGTCGTCGCGTTACGAGCCCACGACGTTGTCACGTCTCGGCTGCCCGGCCCGGGCGCAGCAGCACGGCACACCGGTTGTCGCCCGTGGAGTGGGTTGGTCCAAACTGGAGCCATGACGAACTCGAATGGACAGCCCGAGGGCGCAGGCGCCGACCCGTCGGCTGCCGGTCCTGCCACCCAAGGCGAGAGTCAGTACGAGATCCTCCCCGGCGATGATGCCGACGGTGGTCACTCGGGCGACAGGCAGGGCGATGGCTCCGGCGACGATCCCGATGTGACCGCGCAGATCGAGCAGCCGGCCAAGGTGATGCGGATCGGCACCATGATCAAGCAGTTGCTGGAGGAAGTACGTGCGGCGCCGCTGGATGAAGCCGGCCGGCAGCGACTCAAGGAGATCCACCAGTCCTCGATCAAGGAACTCGAGGACGGCCTTTCCACCGACCTCAAGGACGAACTCGATCGGCTGAGCCTGCCATTCGACGAGGATCATGTGCCCAGTGAGGCCGAACTGCGCATCGCTCAGGCACAGTTGGTGGGTTGGCTGGAAGGGTTGTTCCACGGCATCCAGACCGCTCTGTTCGCACAGCAGATGGCCGCCCGGGCCCAGTTGGAGCAGATGCGCGGCCGGGCGTTGCCAGGACAGATCGGTCCGGGCCCCGGCCTTCCGCCGGGAATGACACCCGGCATTCCGCCGGAACACGGCACCGGTCAGTACCTCTGACGGCCGCGACCACACCCGCTACCGAGATGCCGCAACCGTGTCAGCGCCGGGTCAGCAGCCATCTCACCGTGGACATCCAGACCCCGGCCAGGATCGTTCTGCAGGTTGCGGTGGCCGCTCTGGAACCGCTCAAGGTGGACGAGAGCATGATGATGACCATCGACGGACGATCGGTTGCCGCTCTGGAGGCGCGGGCTCCGCACGGCGGCCGATGGCATGTCCTCAACGCCACGGCAGGCAGGCTGATCGTCGATTATTCGGCCACCTTGACCGGTCGCGGTGGGGTTCCGGATGAGGGTGTCGCCGACGACGTCCGGTACCTGCATCCGAGCCGTTACGCCGAGTCCGACCGGTTGTTCGCGTTCTCGCGGTCGCAGTTCGCCGGCATCCCGGTCGGCCCGGACCTGCTGGCCGCGGTCTCGTCCTGGGTCGGTACCCGGTTGATCTACCTGTCTGGCAGCAGCCGGCCCACCGACGGTGCCGTCGACACCCTGCTGGCCGGTCAGGGCGTCTGCCGGGACTTTGCGCACCTGGTGGTGGCGTTGCTGAGGGCCCTGGATGTGCCGGCCCGAATGGTCGCGGTGTACGCGCCGGGGCTGGATCCGATGGACTTCCACGCGGTGGCCGAGGCACGGATCGAGGGGCAGTGGCAGGTGGTCGATGCCACCTTGCTCGCGCCCAGGTCGGCCCTGGTCCGGATCGCCACCGGCCTGGACGCCAGTGACACCGCGTTCCTGTCGAGCTACGGCGGAGATATCCAGATGCTGGACCAGTGGGTCAGCGCGACCGTCGAAGGCCCGCTACCCGAGGACGACATCACCGAACTGGTGCAGTTGGGCTGAGCGGCTCGCGACCGGGCCGGCTGCTGATCGTTGCCGGCTGCTAATCGTTGCGGGTTTCGTGGCGTTCGGGCTCCGCTAGTAGTTCCCGGATCAGGTGCGCGACCGCGTCCTCGTCGTTGGAGCGGTCCAGGATCCGCATGGCCGCCGCTCGAGCCGACGGGTGAGCATTGGCCACTGCGAACGAACGTCCGGCCCACTCGAGCATCGGGATGTCGTTCGGCATGTCCCCGACCGCGGCGACCTGTTCCCGGGGTATGTCCTGGGAGCGCGCGAAGGCGGCCAGCCCGGACGCCTTGGTGATACCAGTCGCCGAGATCTCCACCAGCGCCGAATGGCCGGATCGGGTCACCGTCACCTGCTCGCCGATCAGCTGCTCGACCTCGTCCATGAACGCGTCCGGATCGAGGCCACGCCCTTTGGCCAGCAGCTTCACCGCCGGCTTGGTCAGCAACTCCTCCAACTGGGCCGAGGTGGCCACCGGCAACTGCCGTCCGATGCGGTCCGTCGCCGGCAGGAGCTCCCAGTCGTGGCGGTACTCGGGCTCGAACCCGAAGTCCAGGCCGTACTCCATCGCGAACCGGATGTCGGGAATCTTCTCGCGGAGCACCCGCGTGACGTCGGCGAGCACCGTGATATCCAGCGGATGGCTGTCCAGCACGGTCTCGGTGTGCAGGTCGTAGGTCAATGCTCCGTTGGCGCCAACCGCGATCCCGGTGTGTCCGGTGGCCTCGGCGACCTCATGCAGCCAGCGGGGTGGCCGTCCGGTGACGAAGACGATCACCAGCCCGGCCTGCTCGGCGGCGCCCAGCGCCTCCCGGGTCGCGTCACTGATCGTGTTGTCGGTGCGCAACAGGGTGCCGTCGAGATCGGTGGCCAGCAGCCGAACCGCCGGAGTCGAGGTCACTTTCCGGCCGGTGCGGTCAACACTTCGCGTCCCCCTAGCCACGGACGCAAGGCCTTCGGCACGTACACCGAACCGTCGGGCTGCTGGTGATGGTCAAGCAGACAGGCGATCGTCCGGGCCACTGCGCACAGGGTGCCGTTCAGGGTGGCCACCGGTTCGATGTGCTGCCTGCCGTCGGTGGCGCCATCCCCGGTCGAGCGGGCGCGGATGTTCAGCCGCCGGGACTGGAAGGTGGTGCAGTTGGAGGTGGAGGTCAGCTCGCGGTACGCGCCCTGGGACGGGAACCAGGCCTCGAGGTCGAACTTGCGGATAGCGCTGGAGCCCAGATCGCCAGCGGCCACGTCGATGACCCGATAGGTCAGTTCGAGATCGTCGAGGAACTCGCGCTCCCAGGTCAACAGCCGCTGGTGCTCCGCTGCGGCGTCCTCGACCCTGACATAGCTGAACATCTCGACCTTGTCGAACCAGTGAACCCGGATGATCCCCTTGGTGTCCTTGCCGTAGGAGCCGGCTTCGCGCCGGTAGCAAGCCGAGAATCCTGCGTAACGCAAGGGCAGATCTGCCGCGTTCAAGATTTCGTTGGAATGGTATCCGGCGAGCGCCACCTCCGACGTGCCGACCAGGTACAGCTCGTCGTCGGCCAGCCGATACACCTCGGCGGCATGCGCCCCGAGAAAGCCGGTGCCCTCCATGATTTCCGGCTTGACCAGGGCGGGCGCGATCACCGGGGTGAATCCGAGCTGGTCGGCCTTGGCCATGGCCATGTTGACCAGCGCCAACTCGAGTTGCGCACCCACGCCGGTCAGGAAGTAGAAGCGGGCCCCGGATACCTTGGCGCCCCGCTCGGTATCGATCGCCTTGAGCAGGGTGCCGATCTCCAGATGGTCTCTGGGGTTGGCAACCTCGGGCGGCGTGCCGATCGTCGCGATCGTGACGAAGTCATCCTCGCCGCCGGGTGGGGCTTCGGGCGAGGCGATATTCGGGACAGCCAGCTGCGCGGCACGCAAGGCTTCCTCGGCGGCCGTCTGGTCGGCCTCGGCTTCCTTGACGGCCGCGGCGAGCGTCCTGGCCCGCTGCAGGACCGCCGGGCGCTCCTCGTCCGAGGCCGACCGCACCGCGCGGCTGGCCTCTTTCTGGTCGCCGCGAAGCCGGTCCGCCGTCGATACCGCGGTGCGGCGGGCTTCGTCAGCCGAGATGAGGGCATCGACGAGCGACTCGTCGGCCCCCCGGGCTCGCTGGGAGGCGCGGACCAGGTCGGGATTTTCCCGCACAATTTTGAGGTCGATCACTACTCCAGGCTAGTCAAGTGGGAGAAACCCCCGACACAGCAGCAGCGCATCGACCGCCGGTACGCAGGTCGCGCGACCGGCTTCAGCCGGGCCGCGGTCGCCGCTGTTCTGAATCTCGTCGGCGTCTGGGCGGTACTGGCCAAGTAACCCTGGTCGGAATCTGCGACCCATGATCGGACGAACTCGGGTGGGCATAGGCTCTTGCCTCGTGAGTAGCGACCGCCTGCCGATCAAGATGTTGCACGACCGAGTACTGGTCAAAGTGTCCGCCGAGGAGGGTGAGCGCCGCTCGTCCGGCGGGATTCTGATCCCGGCCACCGCTCAGGTGTCCAAGCGGTTGGTCTGGGGCGAGGCGCTGGCTATCGGCAATCACGTGCGCTCCGTCGAGTTGAATGACCGGGTGTTGTTCTCACCGGACGACCGACATGAGGTCGAGATATCCGGTGAGGACTACCTGCTGTTGCGGGAGCGCGATATCCACGCGGTGGCCGCACAGCGGATCGAGTCCAACACCGGCCTCTACCTCTGAGCCCGTAGCCCCGAGCCCGGCCGGACCCGTGCCGGGGGTCGGGTATCAGCCGGCGGCCGGTATCAGTCCGTGCGGCCGGTCGCGCGGATCTCGGAGAGCCACGCGGTTGCCTCGGCGAAATCGGAGTCAGCTCGGCCGGGCCCCGCGGCGGCTCCGATCCCGTCCCGCCGTTCGTAGGAACCGAGGTAGCGGACGTCGGCACAGACCCGATGCAAGGCGGCGATGGCGTCGCCCACCCGCGCGTCCAGAACGTGGCCCTCGCAGTCGATGCTGAACGAGTACTGACCGAGCCGGCCCTTCGTCGGACGGGACTCGATGCGCGTCAGGTTGACCCCGCGGGTGCTGAACTCGGTCAGGATCTCCAGCAGTGCACCGGCGTGATCCTCCCGAAGGTATGTGACCAGGGTGGTTCGGTCGTTTCCGGTGCGCGCCTGCGGGGCCCGGGGGCGGGTCAGCAGCACGAACCGGGTCACGGCTCCGTTGTGGTCCGCGATATCGCGAGCCAGGCTGCTCAGTCTGTACAACTCGCCGGCCACCGGCGGCGCGACCGCCGCGTCGTACTGCCCCGCACTGACCGCTTTCGCTCCGCCGGCGGTGGAACCGACCATAGCCACCGTGGCCTTGGGTAACTGGGTCAGCAGGAATCGACGAACCTGGGCCTCGGCGTGTGGGTGAGTGGCCACCGTGACGATGTCGGCCAGCGCCGTGCCCGGCCGCGCAAGCAGATCGAACACCACCGGAAGGAAGGTCTCGGCGGCGATCACCAGCGGGGAGCCACCGGCAAGTTCGTCCAGGGTGGCCGGGACGGCGCCTTCGACCGAGTTCTCCAGCGGCACCAGGGCGCCGTCGACCTCGCCGGCGCGCAGCGCGTCGATGGCCAGGGTCACCGTCCCGTAGGGCACCAGCTCTGGCGCTGACTCCAGCGGCTCGGTGTTCGCTGCCGTGTCGGGTTCGGTGTGGGGCGCGACCAGGTTGCGGGCGGCGGCGTGCGCGAAGGTGCCCGCCGGACCGAGGAAGGCGTACCTCACGATGCGTCCGGGGCCGTCGGCCGGTTGCTGCGACGGTTCTTCGCTCAGCGCTCGGGCCGCTGGGCCGGGAGATTCGGACACGCCCGCAGCCTAACCGGGCCCAGCGCCCGAGCTGCCGCCGGACGCTCGTTGTCCCGAGTTACGGGAGCATCGCTGTCTTGAGCCGCTGGCGAGATCAGCGCGCCAGGGCTGCCTTGACGGCCTGTTCCTCTTCTGGGGACAGGGCGTGTTCGCCGATCCCGCCCGTCAAGGACTTGGCGTAGAGCCGGGTCTCTGAGTTGCCGGCGATCGAGGTCAGGGTGATGCCGTTCCCGTCGTTGTCCAGAATGGCCAGCGAGAACGACAACCGGCCGCTGAGGTCATCGAAGGCATCGAAGCGGACGAGGGCCACTCGGCGGAGCACGGTGTCGACCGAGTGCTGCATCGACTGCACTGTCTGAGTGATCTTGGTTCGCTCGTCGGCGGTTCGCGAATCGGCCTGACGTTGGGCGTCGGCCAGGTCACGCTGCAGGTCGAGGATGTCCTTACGCACCGCCTCGCTGGCCGCCATGTGTTTCTCGGCGACATCGAGGATGGTCTCGCGACCAGACGAACCGCGCGACAACAGGGCCACCGATCGGCGCAGCCGTCCGAGCGTCCGCAACGCGAGGACGCCGGCGATAAAGCCGACCGCGCCGAGAATGGCGGCGGCGGTTGTTAGCGCGGTATTCATCTCGGGCAGGATATCCCTCGATGACTTCCTTTCTTGCGGTGTTCGGCATCGCGTTCGGTGCCGTGCTGTTGGTGGAGCTTCCGGACAAGACCTTGGTCGCCACGTTGGTGCTATCGACGAGATACCGTCGTCGGCCCGTCCTGCTCGGCGTCGCGTCCGCCTTCGCGGTGCAGTGTGCCGTCGCCGTCACGGCCGGCGGCCTCTTGCGGCTGCTGCCGCACCGCCTGCTGGAGGCGTTCGTGGCGGTGCTGTTCGCAGTGGGGGCGTTCATCCTGTTCCGGGAGACTGTGGGGGGCGCAGACGACGCGGACGAGTCGGTCAACCCCGCTGCATCGGCGTTGAGTGACCGACGGATATTCGGGATCTCCTTCGGGGTGCTGTTCGCCGCGGAGTGGGGAGACGCCTCGCAGCTCGCCACGGCCGGCCTCGTCGCGCGTTACGGCGAACCGCTCGCGGTGGGCATCGGTTCCTTCCTGGCCCTGGTGGGCGTCGCGGTACTGGCGGCGCTGCTCGGGCGGGCGATCCTGCGCAAGGTTCCGCTGAACCTGATTCACCAGATTGCCGGTGCGCTCTTCACGGTCTTTGCCATCGTCGCTGCCGTCGCGGCGATTCGCGGCTGAGTTGCGCGGATCTGAGCTGAGCTGCGCGGATCTGAGCTGAGTTGCGCGGGGCCGAGCTGACCTGCACGGATCTGGGCGCGCCTGCGCGGGCTAATCTGGCGGGTATGACTGTTCGACTCCGTACCACGCTGGCTGCGCTGCCAGCCTACGTCCCGGGCCGGACCGTGCCTGGTGCCGTCAAACTGGCCAGCAACGAGACGGCGTACGGCCCCCTGCCGCATGTCGTGCAGCGCATCACTGAGGTGGCCGCGGACGCCAACCGTTATCCGGACAGTTTTTCCACCGAATTGGGCGCGGCCCTGGCCGACAAATTCGGTGTGGAGAGCGCGCGGGTCGTGGTCGGTTGCGGGTCGGTGTCGCTGTGCCAGCAGCTGGTGCTGGCCACCGCGGGTGAGGGCGACGAGGTCATCTTCGGCTGGCGGTCGTTCGAGGCGTACCCGATCATCACTGCCATCGACGGGGCCTCGGCCGTTCGGGTACCACTGACCGAGGATCGCCACGATCTGGCCGCGATGGCTGCCGCGGTCACCGACCGGACCCGGCTGATCTTCGTCTGTAACCCGAACAACCCGACGGGCACCGTCGTCCCGGGGGCGGACCTGACCGCGTTCCTGGACGCCGTGCCGTCCGATGTCGTGGTTGTTCTCGATGAGGCCTATCGCGAGTTCGTTACCGATGCCAGCGTGCTGGACGGTACGACGCTGCTCGGCCGGTACCCGAACGTCATCGTCTTGCGCACCTTCTCCAAGGCGTACGGCTTGGCCGGGCTGCGGGTCGGTTACGGGATCGCTGCCGACGCTGCGGTCAGTAACGCGGTACGGCAGACCCAGGTCCCGTTTGCGGTAACTCAGATCGCCCAGGCCGCAGCGCTGGCCTGTCTGGAGCCCGAGGCCGAGCGTCAGCTCGCGGAGCGCGTCGCGGAGGTGACCACCGAGCGTGGCCGGGTGTTGGCCGAACTGCGTGCCATCGGTTATGCGGTGCCAGAGTCGCAGGCGAACTTCGTGTGGCTGGGCAACGGCCCGATCGCGGACGGCGGCATCGATGCCGTGAGCTTCGCCGCCGGATGCGAGGAACGCGGCGTGATCGTGCGCCCGTTTGCCGACTCGGGGGTACGAGTCACCATCGGCACCGAGCCGGAGAACGACAAATTCCTGTCCTGTGCCCGGGAGCTTCGCGCCGTTTGAGTCTTTGCGGCGGCTGTCCCGCGGTGACTTTTGCGGTGATCATCTCGCGTTTCTCGGGGCTATAGCGCGGGTTTTCGTGCCCAGGCAGGGTGGCTGTTGCGGTGATCATCTCGCGTTTCTCGGGGCTATAGCGCGGGTTTCTGCGAGTTGATCACATCTGTGGACGGTGGGTACTTCGTCCACAGATTGTTGCGTTCCCCCGCTTCGCTCGCCGCCGGCGCCCACCCTGGGGCGTTATGAGCAACCTGAACTCGACGGCGCAGCTACCCCGCGTTCTTACTCGCGCCCAGGTAATCGATGCGGGCGGCTCGGACGATGCGATCCGCTGGGCACTTGGGCGGCGCCGCTGGTGTCGAATGGCCCCGGGCCTGTACCTGACCCGGCCGCCTGCGACGTTCCATGACCGCCTGCTGGCCGCGACCCTGCACGCCGGCGACACGGCCCTGGTTTCGGGAGCTGCCTGTTTGCGAGCGAGTGGTTTCCGATCGGTGAAGGAGCCAGTCCGGATCCTGGTCCTGGTCCGCCGCGATGTTGGTGTGAGATCCACGCCGACCATCCAGGTTCGTCGGACTCGGCGGTTGCCCGAGCCCGCGCCGGGGCCGGTCGCGATGGCCCCGATCGCTCGTGCGGTCGCAGACCATGCGCTGCGGCTGGACTATCTGGGCGACGTCCGGGCGGTCGTCGCCGAATCCATCCAGCAAGGACATTGCGAGTTGGCCGATCTGCAACTCGAACTGGACAGGGGTGGCCGCAACGGCAGCGCGCATTTCAGGAAGGCGCTGGATGAGGTCGCTTGCGGTGCGCGATCGGGTCCCGAGGCCGAGGCCGGAACGGTCTTGCGGGAGGCGGGCCTGCTCGGATTCCGCCAGAACGCGGAGCTGACCGTCGAGGGCAGACGGTTCGTTGCAGACTTCCTGTGGGAAGACTTGATGGCGATCCTGGAGATCGATAGCGAGGAGTTTCATTTCCGGCGGGAGGACTGGCTGGCGACGATGCGGCGGCACGCCACACTCGAAGCGGCTGGGTACTCGGTGATCCATATTCCGCCATCCGCCCTGAGGGATCGGGCGGGGTTTCTCGACACGGTCGCGAAATGGCTCGCCGGTCGCCGCCGGTCCCTACTCGCCTCGTGACCCGGTGATCATCTCGCCGATTTAGGGCCTATGGCACAGGAAAAGGGGAGTGGATCACCAAAATTCTCGCCCGGAGAGTTACTCCATACCCCGGTCGCCCATCACCCGCGGCTGTGGCCTGGCTGCGTCGCGCACGGCTGCGGCCACCGCCGTTGGCACGGACGGATCGAATACCGACGGGACGATGTAGGCCGCGTTCAACTGCTCGTCGGAGACGCATTGTGCCAACGCGAACGCGGCACGCAGCAGCATCGCGGTCGTGACCTGTCCGGCCTGGGCATCCAGCAGCCCCCGGAAAACCCCTGGAAAGGCCAGCACATTGTTGATCTGGTTCGGGTAATCAGATCGTCCGGTGGCGAGAATGGTGGCATAACGGCGGGCGGCATCGACATCTGTCTCAGGGTCGGGGTTGGCCAGCGCGAACACCACCGGGTCCTGGGCCATGTCGCCGATCCATTCAGCCGGCAGCACGCCGGGCGCCGATACCCCGATGAAGACATCCGCCCCGCGGAGTGCGTCGTGCAGATCACCGGTGACACATTCGGGATTGGTCTTGTCGGCGAGTTCGCGCTTGGCCAGCGAAAGCGACGGGTCGCTCGGCGACAGAATGCCCTCGCGGTCCCACACCAGAACGTGGCGCGCGCCGGCGGCGAGCAGCAGGTCCACGATCGCCGTTCCCGCCGCGCCGCCGCCGGAAACCACGATCCGAACGGACGCGATCCCCTTGGAGACACAGCGCAGCGCGTTCGTCAGCGCGGCCAGCACCACGATCGCCGTTCCGTGCTGGTCATCGTGGAACACCGGGATGTCCAGCTCCGCCCGCAACCGCGCCTCGATCTCGAAGCAACGCGGAGCCGAGATGTCCTCGAGGTTGATGCCGCCGAAGCCGGGGGCGATGAGCTTCACTGTCTGCACGATCAGATCGACGTCCTGGGTGTCCAGGCAGATCGGCCACGCGTCGATACCGGCGAACCGCTTGAACAGCGCGGCCTTGCCCTCCATCACCGGCAGGGCCGCGCCGGGACCGATGTTGCCGAGGCCCAGGACGGCGGACCCATCGGTGACCACGGCCACCGAGTTGCCCTTGATGGTCAGCTTGGCCACGTCCTCGGGGTGGGCCGCCAGCGCCAGTGACACCCGGCCGACACCCGGGGTGTAGGCCATGGACAGATCGTCACGGGTCTTGAGCGGAACCTTGGACTCGACAGAGATCTTGCCGCCGAGGTGCAGCAGAAAGGTGCGGTCGGACACCCGGTGCACCTCGACGCCGTCGAGAGCCCGCAGGCCGGCGACGATCTCTTCGGCATGTTCGCCATTGACCGCCGAGCAGGTGACATCGATCGTGATCCGGTCGTGGCGTGATTCGGACACGTCGATCGCGGTGACCATGCCTCCGGCTTCGGTGACGGCGGTGGCGAGACGACCGACGACCGACGCGTCGGGCACCGCGTAGATCCGCACCGTGATGGAGTAGGACGCGGACGTCGGGGTCGGACGAGGACGGGCGGAATCGGGCAGGGCCATGTCCGACATCGTGCCAGCACGCAGGGGCGATTCAGAATCGCTCACCCGGCTTTGGGAAGTAGCTCACCCACTGGGATCGGCGCGCTGATCCGGTTGCCCGCTGGGGCGAGCGGACAGGCCCATCTGGAGTCGTAGACGCAGGACGGGTTGTAGGCGAAGTTCAGGTCGACGATCCAGGCAGCACCGGCGGAGTCGCCGGCACCTGCTAGGCCGGCACCTGCTAGGCCGGCACTCGCGGGGTCGGCACTCGCGGGGTCGGCGTCCGCCCGTCCGAGGTCGGCGCCCTTGACCGTGTCGAGCAGATAGCGCCCTGCCCCGTAGGTGAGGGAGCCTGCCGTACCGTCGCGGAAGGGCAGGAAGATCCCGCCGCCGTACGAGGCCAGCCACCAGATGTCCAAGCCGGCCGGCTCGAAGGAATCGATGGCCGGCAGCTTGAACCGTCCGATCCGCTCGAACGGCGCCACCCCATCGGTGCCAGTCGGCGCCTCGAAACGCTCGGGCTCGCCGTCGGCGTCTGCCGCGGAAACCGGTAGCACGAACCGGAAGGCGGGATCGTAGTCGGCATGCACCAACCGTTGGTTGCCCGATCGCGGCGAGGCCGGATGGGAGGCGAAGAGCTCGCTCCGGCCGGTGACCCAGATCAGGTGCGCTTCGGCCGGTGAGCGAGCCGCGCGCACGTCGCCGTAGAGCGAATGGATCTGCCGACGCCAGTCGGCCACCGCGAAGGAATAGTACTGATCGGGAGGCATGCACCGATCCTTGTCCACGCCCGGCGACGGTGCACCTTGCGCCCCTCCGGAAGTCGAGTGAGGCACCGGCGACGTTTGAGTCCGCGTCCGTCCCGGCTGTGGTTCGATAAGGAGAACATCCACCGAGGTGTTGCCGGCCCAGTCGGACCTCCTCACAACTGTTGCAACCGTCACAACGAGGTGACAAGCGCATGACCGATCTTTCGTCGTCCACCGGCCTTTCCGTTGATGGCCCGCCATCAACGGGGCTGGCCAGCGGAGATGAGACCTTCCTCCGACGTTATCTCGCGCACGCGCCGGCGCAGCTGCCCGGGCGACAGCAGAGCGTGCTGGGCGACCTCGCCCGTCGGCATTTCGACCTGGGCCGGCGGCGAGCTCCCGATGAGATCCTGGTGGCCGTTTGCGACCTGGGCGCCGGCACCACAGCGATCGACATCGTCACCGCCGACGCGCCGTATCTGGTCGATTCCAGCACCGCTGAACTCGAGCGCACCGGGCATCCAGTGAAGCACCTGCTGCATCCGCAGCTCGTAGTGTGCCGCGATTCCGAGGGCGTCCTGAGCGTGGTGCTGGACCTGGAGGACACCGCGCAGGTCCCGGCGGGCGCCGCCACCGAATCGTGGATGCACATCGAGACCGATCAGATCCCGGCCGACGAGCACGAGCACATCGCCGCTGACCTGAAGCGGGTGCTCACCGACGTGCACCACGCGGTGGACGACGCGCCCGAGGTCTATGCGCTGATCCGCTCGCTGGCCGGTCAGCTCGAGCAGAATCCCGGTCAGTTCGACCGCGAGACGTCGACCGAGGCCGCGGCCCTGTTGCGCTGGCTGGCCGACGGAAACTTCATGATCCTGGGCCACGCGGCCTATTCGGCCAACGAGCTGGCCAGCCCGGCTCGCGCGATGGAATCGCCGTCGGCCTCCGAGCGTGGCGTCCTCCGCGGCGAGGCCAGCATCTCGCCGCTGGAGTTGCTGCCGGCCTACCGGTCCGGTGCCCCGCTCGTCATCTTCAAGTCACCTATGGTGTCGACCGTCCGCAGGTCCGCTCGCTACGACTGCGTAACCGTGATTGCTCCGGCGGTCGACGGAACCGGCGAGAAAATCCACGTGTTCCTCGGTCTGATCACCGATGAGTCCGACGGCACCGTTGGGCGCGTCCCGGTGCTTCGGCGCCGGATTGCCGAGGTGCTGCAACGGTCCGGCGCGCGCGCCGACAGCCACACCGGACGGCAGTTGCTGGCAGCCCTGCGTACCTTGCCGCGCGACGAGTTACTCGAGGCGACCAGTCCTGACCTGCTCCGGCTGTCCCAACTGGTGGTCGACCGGTCCGAACGTGGCGGCATCGGGGTCTTCGCCCGGACCCACCTGAACCGTGATTTCGTATCGGTCCTGGTCTACTTTCCTGCCGACCGGCTCGGTCCGGAAACCCGGCGGCGGGTACGCGACGTGATCCTGAGCAACTGGCCGGGACGGATCATCGCCCGTGACGACCGCATCGTCGAACTGGGCATGGCCCGCATGCATTTCCTGATCGCGTTGCGACCTGGTGAGGAAGTTCCCAACCCCGAGCGGGCCAAGGTAGAGACCAAAGTCGCGCAGGTCACGCGGCGATGGAGCGACGACCTTGCCGATCTGCTCACAGTCGGGCTCGGCGAGGAAGAGGCCGATCGGGTGCTGCGCCGGTACAGCGAGGCCTTTCCCGAGGCATACAAAGAGGATTTCTCCGCTTCGGTAGCGGTCTCGGATCTCCGCCGGCTCGAGGTGCTGCCCGATCTCGAGGGCCTGGCCTTCGACGTCTACACCCCCACGCCTGACGATCCCGCTGACCGGCGTCTGAAGATCTTCCGTACCGGCACGCCCCTGTCACTGGGCAGGACCCTGCCGATGCTGGAGAAAATGGGCATCGAGGTGCTCGACGAACGTCCGTACGAACTCGAACGGACGGACGGAACGGCGGCCTGGATCTACGATTTCGGCCTCAAGTTGGGCGAAGGCGTGGACTTCGGCCCCGAACGCTCCGGCGCGGTCATCGAGACCTTGCGCGTGTTGTGGGCCGGCGGCATAGAACAGGACGGATTCAATGCCCTCGTCGTCCGGGCCGGTCTGACCTGGCAGCAGGCGATGGTGCTGCGCGCGTACTCGAAGTACCTGCGGCAGGCCGGCACCACCTTCAGCCAGGGTTACATCGAACAGGCACTGAGCCAGAACAGCCGGATCGCCCAGTTGCTGATCGCACTGTTCGAGGCCCGGTTCGACCCCGACTCGGCGCTCGACGTGGACCAGGTGGACCAGGTGGACGAGCTTCGCGGGCAGATCGACGAGGCGCTGGCAGATGTGTCCAGCCTGGACCAGGACCGGATCCTGCGATCATTGCTCACGTTGATCAACGCCACGCTGCGGACCAACTATTACCGCGAGGAGGAGGATCTCACCGGGGTCAGCGTCCCGCAGGGCGCCTTCGCCGTGAAACTCGATCCGCGGTCGATCCCGGATCTGCCCGAGCCCCGGCCGCGGTTCGAGATCTGGGTGTATTCACCCCGCCTCGAGGGCGTACATCTCCGGTTCGGGGCGGTGGCCCGCGGTGGGCTGCGCTGGTCGGACCGCCGGGAGGACTTTCGTACCGAGGTGCTGGGCCTGGTCAAGGCGCAGATGGTCAAGAACACCGTTATCGTGCCGGTCGGATCGAAAGGTGGTTTCGTCGCCAAGCAGTTGCCCGATCCCAACGTGGACCGCGATGCCTGGCTCACCGAGGGAATCGCCTGCTACAAGACCTTCATCACCTCGTTGCTGGAGCTGACGGACAACTACCGCACGGCCCCGGACGGCAGCCGCTATGTGGCGGCGCCCCCTCGGACCCGGCGGTATGACTCCGACGATCCGTACCTCGTCGTAGCCGCCGACAAGGGCACCGCCACTTTCTCCGATATCGCCAATACGATCGCCGTCGAAAGGGGATTCTGGCTCGGTGATGCCTTTGCCTCCGGCGGCTCGGTGGGTTATGACCACAAGGCCATGGGCATCACGGCCAAAGGTGCCTGGGAGTCGGTCAAGTATCACTTCCGGGAACTGGGCATCGATACCCAGAACCAGGATTTCACGGTCGTCGGGATCGGTGACATGTCCGGTGACGTGTTCGGCAACGGGATGCTGCTCAGCCAGCGAATCCGCTTGGTCGCCGCCTTTGATCATCGGCACATCTTCCTCGACCCAAGCCCGGACGCGGCGACCTCGTTCGCCGAGCGGCGGCGCCTGTTCAACCTGCCCCGATCGAGTTGGAATGACTACGACCGCAACCTGATCTCGGCCGGTGGTGGGGTATTCCCCCGTACCGCCAAGGCGATTCCGATTACTCCCGAGGTCGGTGAGGCCCTTGGCCTGCCGTCCGGTATCACCGCGCTGGCTCCCGCGGCGCTGATGCAAGCGATCCTGATCGCGCCGGTGGACCTGTTGTGGAACGGCGGGATCGGTACCTACGTCAAGGCGTCCACCGAAGGACATGTCGATGCCGGAGACAAGGCCAACGACCCCTTGCGGGCGGACGGATCGGCGCTTCGTTGCAAGGTCGTCGGCGAGGGTGGCAACCTCGGTTTCACCCAGCGCGGCCGGGTCGAATACTCCCGTGCTGGTGGTCGGATCAACACCGATGCGATCGACAACTCCGCAGGTGTCGATACCTCAGATCACGAGGTCAACATCAAGATCCTGCTGGATAGGTCGGTGCAATCCGGTGCGCTGGAACTCTCCGAGCGCAATCAACTGCTAGCCCAACAGACTGACGAGGTCGGCGAACTCGTGCTGCGGGACAACTACGAGCAGAACGTGCTGCTCGGTGTGGCCCGGCACGGCGCCCGTGCCCTGCTCTCCGTCCATCGCCGGCTTCTCAAGGAACTGGAGAAGGCCGGCGAGCTTGATCGCGCGATCGAGTTTCTACCTAGCGACAAGGAACTTGCAGCCCGGGAGGCGGCCCACGAGGGGCTCAGCTCACCGGAACTTGCGGTACTGGCGGCCTATGTGAAGATCGTCTTGACCGAGGAGATCCGTGAGTCGAGCGTCCCGGACGAGCCATGGTTCCGCCGCCTGCTGCAGGACTACTTCCCGAAGCCCATCGCGGCCCGCTTCGATGCCGATCTCGACGCTCACCCGTTGCACCGCGAGATCATCACGACCTGTGTCGTCAACGACATGGTGAACCGTGGAGGATCGACTTTCGTCTTCCGTGCGCAGGAGGAAACCGGCGTGGACTCCGCGCAGGTTGCTCGGGCGTACACCGTGGTCCGTGAGGTTTTCGGCCTGCAACGGATCTGGGACGACATCGAGGCCCTGGACAACCAGGTCCCGACAAATGCTCAGCACATCGGCTACCGGGAGGTGCGCCGGACCATCGACCGCGCGGTGCGCTGGCTGGTCGACGTCAGATTCCCGATCACCGATGTCACGGCCGAGATAGAGCGGTATGCGGCCACCGTGGCCGAGTTGACCCCCAAGGTTCCGGAGATGCTTCGGGGCCGGGAGCGGGAAAACCTCCACGCCGAGATCGACCGCCTGGTCGGGCATGGTCTACCTCGTGAGCTGGCCTCGCGGATCTCCTGCCTACTGACCTCGTTCCTCTTGCTTGACGTGGTCGAGATCGCGGTGGCCAACAACCGGCCGGCGGCGGAGGTGGCCGAGTTGCACTACGCCTTGTCGGAGCAGTTGAGTGTGGACGACATCCTCTATGCCGTCACGAACCTGCCGCGCGACGATCGCTGGTCGGCGCTGGCCCGGGCTGCGATGCGGCACGATGTCTACGCGGCACTGGCGGCCATTGCCACGTCGGTGTTACGCACGACTGATGAATCCTTGCCGGCCACCGAGCGGCTGACTGCCTGGGCGGCCCAGAACCCGGAGCGGGTACAGCGGGCCCGCAGCACCTTCGCCGAGGCGTTGTCCCGCGAGACGGTCGATCTGGCCACCCTCTCGGTGGCACTGCGGATCATGCGTACCCTGCCGACCTGACCAACCCGATCGTGTAACAACCGGCAGCTATCGCATGCCGGTTGTTACACGATCGCGTTTTGCGCGGGCCCACACCGTCGTCGAGCCTTCGCCGCGGGTCACACCCCACGCGTCGGACACCGCAGCCACGATGCTCAGACCACGCCCGGACGTGTCCCAGGCGTTCGCCTCGGGAATCGAGAGCTTGTCGACCGCGCCGCCGTCAGTGATGGCGATGGTGTAGCTCTCGGCGCTAAGGGACCAATCGACGACCAGGTGCCCGGTCGGCAGCGCAGGCGCATGCCGGACCGCGTTCGCGACCAGCTCGCTCGCGATCAAGGCAGCGTCGGATGCGTCGGATTCGGAGACGCCGGCCTCCTGCAGGGCGGCCGACACACTGCGGCGAACGATGGACGCGCTGGCCGGCGCATGTCGAACCCAGAGTGTTGGCACGGTAAGCATCCTCCCGTATCGGCATCGGAATCGGCGTCGAAATCGGCGTCGGATCCAGGAAAGGATGGTCGGGCCCCTCCTCGGCCATTGGGGTTCTACCCGCGACCGGACAACCGTAAACATTGAGCGCCCAATCGAGCGCCTCAGTGGTCCGGGCGGATCAGGCGCGGAGCTGATCCAGCTGTTGGCGCACCGCCGCAGGCCGATTGGTGATGATCGCGTCCACTCCGAGCCCGGCGGCCAGCGCCACGTCACGCGGTTCATCCACCGTCCAGCAGTAGACCCGACCGCCGAGGGCGTGCACCCGGTCGACATAGCGGGGATCCGACCGGAGCAGCCGGATACTCGGACCGGCGGTGTCCACGCCGGTCGGCAGCGACCCGTCCCGGCGAATCGGCGAGGCCCGGTCGAGCAACACCACCAGCGGAAGCTGCGGGGCCAGCAGCCGAACGCGGCGCAGGGCCACCGGTGCGAAGCTCATCACGGTCACCTGCGCGTCACCAGAGCCGGTCTGGGTGCTCGAGCCGAACCGGCGTAGCAGTCGAACCAGCTCCTTCTCGACCAGGCCGCCGTACCGGGTTGGGTGCTTGGTCTCGATGAGCAGCTTCACCGGGCGCCCGGCGTCCGCGACCACACCCAGCAGAACCTCCAGGGTCAGGACCTTGGTGTCGTCGGCCCGCAGCCGATCGGGAGCGACCCCGGCCAAGTAGGGGGAATCCACCTGCTCGGCTCGCCAGGATCGGAAATCCAGCTGCTGGAGTCCGGACAGGTCCAGCTCACTGACGATGCCGGACCCGTTCGACGTCCGGTTCACGGTCCGGTCGTGCACGCAGACCAGGTGACCGTCCCGGGTGAGCCGGACATCGCACTCCAGTCCGTCCGCGCCGGTATCGATGGCGGCGAGGTAGGCCGGCAGCGTGTGTTCGGCCACGTCCCCCGACGCGCCGCGATGGGCAATGATCAGCGGACTGGGATTGGCAGGCAGCGGTGGGCGTCTGGCCCGCGACCAAGCGGTGGGCAGCGACATCGGCTGAGCAGATCGTCTCGTTGGGACTGTTCCGGGCCCCGGCTAGCCGACCGTCGAGCTCCGGTCGAACGGAGTCTGGCTGAGGTCCTTCGCGGTCAGGATCGGGATCATGTAGTCCTCGCCTCCAGTCTGCCGTGTCCGTGCCCTGATCGCTCCGCCGCCCTGGCGTGTCGGCGCGGCGGTTACTTCACCAATCGGGACAGG
>JAVEEN010000270.1 GCA_030840445.1 Pseudonocardiales bacterium | reverse complement strand
CATCAGGCGGCTGCGCTCCGATTGTGCCCGGCCCAGACGCCGGATCAACCATACCGAGATCGGAAGCTGAGTAACGAGCAGGATCAACAATGCCAGCAGCGCGAACGGAACCAGCTTTGACTGGAGTTCATGCTCGGCGGTGATGACCCGCCGATCGCTGGAGTACATCTCGAAGACCAGCTTCGTGCCATCGTCCAGGTTCATGGGGACGTAGACCTCGACCAACCGATCGAACAGCGCAGACTCCGTGGCGTTTTCCGCATCATCCAGTTCCGACAGGCTGGCGCGGGCGAGCTGACTGTCGACGGTGTTCACCACCTCAGACTGCGACGGGAATCGTGTACCGATCGCCGAGTGCTCGTCGGAGTAGACGATGGTCCCGTCACGCAGCCAAACCTTGATCCGCAGGATCGCGCCGTCCCTGCTGCGCGTCCGGACCGCGTTGTCCAACAGCACAATCGCCTTCGGTTCGTGGCGTAGCAGCGCGGGTATCAGCGGCGCAAAGGCAGTCCGGCTGACCACACTTGCGCTCCTGACCGCCTCCGCGAGGGCGTTGGCGCGGGCGATGTCGCTGGCAACCTTGGCCGCCCCAGCCCCGACCAGTGCGAACGCGAGCAGCGAGGTCGACACCAGCGCCGCGATCGTGCGACCGACCAGGCGATCGACTCGCCGCTGGCGCCGGGCCACGGCAGGGCGCCTACTGATCATCATCGGCCGTGATGAGACCCAGCCGCTGCGCCTTGACCACGGCCTCCAGTTGAGATCGCACCCCGAGCTTGGAATGGATGTTGCGCACGTACCCCCGGCAGGTGTGCACGCTGATCCGCAACCGCCGCGCGATCTCCGCAGGAGCAATCCCCCGGCCCATCAAGATCAGCACATCCAGTTCCCGAGAGGTAATTTTGCCCGCGGAGCCAGGACTGGTCACAGGACTCGTGACCTGGGTATCCGCGCCGTTCTCGCGAAGCGACGGAGCCACCAGCATCGATCCGACCCGGGCATTGTGAAGAATCCACAACATCTCGTCGAGCGAACCGGTTTTGGGCGCGAAAGCATGCGCCCCTGCCAGCGCTGCCTTCGCGGCCCAGCTCGAATCACGGAGCGCAGAAACCACCACGATCACGCAGTCCGGCAGCGCCTGCGTGATCCGCCGGGTGGCCTCGAGGCCATTTCCGGCGCCCAGTTGGATATCCATCACCACGATGTCGGGCTGGGTCGTGCGGACCAGCTCGACCGCCGCGTCCGCACTGGAGGCGGTGCCAACGCAATGGAAGCCCGGCTCGGTGTTCAGCGCCATCGCCAGCAGATCGGCAAAGGTGTTGTGATCGTCCACGATCACGATCCGCGTCGTCGTCCGAGCGCGGGGTTGCTCATCCACCACAGGTGCCATGCTCACCGTCTCCCCCAAGCGATGTCGCACCTCACTGACGCACAAGCATGCAGTCGAGCAGTGCAAATGTAAAGGCTATGTCAGGTCTCAATCTGGTGCGCGTCGCAGGTGCGATGCGGAGCAGCCGGAGACGTTGACGATTGTTTGATGCACGGCCCCTAGCTTCGCCAGCAACGAAGGAGAGGCCTGACATGACACTTTCTCGCCGCGATGTGCTCAAAGTGGGCGTATTTGCCGGAGCAGCCTTGGTGCTGCCGCTGGAGCGATCCGTGCGGGCCGCCACAGTGACGCCGCCCAGGCTTGCCGCCAGCAAGCTGCCGCTGCCGTTCACTGTCCCGTTCCACGTGCCGCCGGTGTTGTCGCCGTACCGCACCGACGAGACCACGGACTACTACAAGATCTACATGAAGCCGTTCCTCGCCGACATCGTGCCCGGCCTCAAGACGCCCATGTTCGGGTACAACCAGAGCTACCCCGGTCCGACGATCCACGCCAACCAAGGGCGCAGCGTGGTCATGCGGCAGGTCAACGCCTTACCTGAGGTGCACCCCACCCTCAAGTACACCCCGTGGACCTCGGTGCACCTGCACGGCTCACCCTCGGACCCTGAGTACGACGGATACGCCAGTGATGTGACCAATCCTGGCCAGTACAAGGACTACCACTACCCGAACACGCCGACTGGCCGGACACTCTGGTACCACGACCACGGAGTCTCACACACCGCCGAGAACGTTCAGATGGGCTTGGCGGCCCAATATCATCTCTACGATCCGTTGGAGCGCTCGCTTCCGATTCCGCACGGCGAGTTCGACGTGCCACTCATGGTCAGCGATGCGATGTTCCAGCCAAGCGGCGAACTGCTGATCGACAACCACGACCAGTCCGGCATGTACGGCGACGTGATCTTGGTCAACGGCCGCCCGTGGCCGGCCATGAAGGTCAAGCGACGCAAGTACCGGTTCCGCCTGCTGAACGCGTCGGTGTCGCGCTCCTACAACTTTTTCCTGGATTCCGGGGACAAGTTCACGGTCATCGGCACCGACGGCGGCCTGATGCCACATCCGGCACCGGTCACCACCCTGCGTCAGGGTATGGCCGAACGCTACGAGATCGTCATCGACTTCAGGAAATACCCGGTCGGGCGTCGTATCGTCCTCGGAAACAGGAGTCCGAAGAACAACATCAACTACCCCAACATCGACAAGGTGATGGCCTTCGACGTCATCGGCGACGCCTTCAACCCCACGGACAATGCGATCCCCGACGTTCTGAACCCCGGCAATCCGGTGATGGGGTTGACCGTCGCGGACGCGGTGCAGACCCGCAGATTCGACTTCGTCCGTGAGCACGGTCAGTGGACGATCAACGGCAAAACCTGGGACGACGTGGTGGCCAGCAACTTCAGCTACGTGGCAGCGAGTCCGAAGCAGGGCGATGTCGAACTGTGGGAGATCCGCAACCTGTCCGGGGGTTGGTTCCACCCAGTGCACATCCACCTGGTCGATTTCAAGATCGTGGATCGCAACGGAAGGCCGCCGTTCCCCTACGAAGCCGGCCCCAAGGACGTCGTCTACACCGGCGAAAACGAAACGGTGCGACTGCTGATCCGCTTCGAGGGACGCGGCAAGTACATGATGCACTGTCACAACCTGGTCCACGAGGACCACGACATGATGACCCAATTCGAGGTCGTCTCCGACTCTGGAGCCGACGATCCGCTCTCCGACCCGTGTTCGAGCTTGCCCGAGCAGGACCTCTGAGCGGCCGAGATGACCGCATCGACATTTCGTGTGGCGCCGGGCCTTGTCAGCGAGCAGGCCTGGTCCCGCATCTCCGGCGCGATCACCGCGGCCGCGCTGCTGATCGCCGCGGCCATCCATGCGATCGTGATACCCGAACATCTTGCCGAATGGTGGCCGGCGGCGGCATTCTTTCTGATCTGTGCCGTCGGACAGGCTGTACTCGCGATCGCGCTGTTCACCCCGGCCGGTCCGGCTGCGGCGTTCACCGCGGTGTGGTCCAGCGTCGCCACGATCGGGCTCTATCTGTGGAGCCGGACCGCAGGGCTGCCGTTCGCGCCTGCCCACGACGCTGGC